>NZ_CP054916.1:710000-1065000 GCF_013364155.1 Streptomyces sp. NA02950
CGCAAGGCTCCGGGGGGATCGCCATGTGGGACGCCGTTGCTTCGTCACGCCCAACTCCAGTCGACAGCGTCACCGCCGCGCCTGATCCGGCAGCGGGGCCGGGGGCGGGGGCATTCCAGCCGCCGACCGTGTCACTGCCCAAGGGGGGCGGGGCGGTTCGTGGGATCGGCGAGAAGTTCGAGAGCAACGCGGTCAACGGCACCGGCACACTCACCGTGCCCCTGGCCACCAGTCCCGGGCGAAGCGGTTTCGGGCCGTCGCTCACCCTGCGGTACGACTCCGGGGCGGGCAACGGCCCGTTCGGATTCGGCTGGCGATTATCCCTGCCGGCGATCACACGCAAGACGGACAAGGGCCTGCCGCGCTACACCTCCGAGGACGTGTTCACATTGTCCGGCGCGGAGGACCTCGTCCCCGAGCCCGAGCCGCTGTCCCGCGTGGACGCCGGGCGCGCATACGACGTGCGGCGGTATCGCCCGCGCATCGAGGGTCTGTTCGCCAGGATCGAGAGATGGACGGACACGGTCTCGGGTGAGACCCACTGGAGGTCGGTCTCACCCAGCAACGTCACCACCGTCTACGGCCGGACACCCAGCAGCCGGATCGCCGACCCGGCGGACAGCGGCCGTGTCTTCAGCTGGCTGATCTGCCAGAGCTACGACGACACCGGCAACGCCGTGGTCTACGAGTACAAGGCGGAGGACTCCGAGGGGATCGACCCCTGTCTGCCGCACGAGCGGCACCGCTCGCCGATGGACCGTTCGGCCAACCGGTATCTGAAGCGGGTGAAGTACGGCAATCGCCCGTCACGGCTGGCCGACCCGCAACTGTCCCAAGCCAGTTGGATGTTCGAGCTCGTCCTCGACTACGGCGAGCATGACATGGCCGATCCACGCCCGGACGGGACCGCCCCCTGGGGTTGTCGTGAGGACGCGTTCTCCACCCACCGCGCGGGCTTCGAGATCCGTAACTACCGGCTGTGCCGACGGGTGCTGATGTTCCATCACTTCCCCGGCGAGCCGGGGGTCGGCCAGGACTGTCTGACCCGCTCCACCGACTTCTCCTACCGTGAGGACCCGGCGGCCTCGTTCCTCGCCTCGGTGACCCAGGCCGGGTACCGGCGCCGGGACGAAGGCGGCTATCTGCGGAAGCCGATGCCCCCGCTGGACCTGCGCTACAGCGAGGCGGTCATCGACCCACAGCTGCATGAACTGCCACCGGAGAGTCTGGAGCACCTTCCGGCCGGGCCGGACGCGCCGGGATACCAGTGGGTCGATCTCGACGGCGAAGGCATCGCGGGCGTCCTCACCGAGCAGGGCGGGGGCTGGTTCTACGCACCGGCCCTCGGCGCCGGCCGCTACGGCCCTCTGAAGGAGGTCGCCACCCGCCCGTCCACCGGCGTGCTCGGCGGTGGTCGCCCACAGCTCATCGACCTCGCCGGGGACGGACGCCTGGACCTCGTCGACTTCGGCGGCACCGCGCCCGGCTTCCACGAGCGCACGGAGCGGCGGGACTGGTCGCGCTTCCGCCCGTTCTCCTCGCTGCCCACCGTGGACTGGCACGATCCCCAGCTGCGCCTGGTGGACCTGACGGGCGACGGCCATGCCGATGTGCTGATCACCGAGGAGGACGTGCTCAGCTGGCACTCCTCGCTGGCCGAGGAGGGATTCGGGCCCGCACAGCGCACCCATCCGCCGCTGGGCGAGGAGCACGGCCCCCGCGTGGTGCTCGCCGATGCCGAACAGTCGCTCCACCTGGCGGACATGTCCGGCGACGGCCTGTCCGACCTGGTCCGGATCCGCAACGGAGAGGTGTGCTACTGGCCCAGCCTCGGCTACGGCCGGTTCGGAGCCAAGGTCGACATGGACGGCGCGCCGTGGTTCGACGAGCCGGATCACTTCGACCCGCGGCGGATCAGACTGGCCGATACCGACGGCTCCGGCACCACCGACCTCATCTACCTCCACCGCTCATCGGTCCGCCTCTACGCCAACCACTCGGGAAACGCCTGGGCCCCGCCCCATGAGCTGCCGGTCTCCTTCCCGCGGGCGGACAGCGTCTCCCAGGTCTCGGTGGTGGACCTGCTCGGCAGCGGCACCGCCTGTCTGGTGTGGTCCTCTCCCCTGCCGGGCGACAGTGGACGTCAGGTGCGCTATGTCGATCTGATGGGCGGCCGCAAACCGCACCTCCTGGTGGAGGTGCGCAACAACCTGGGCGCCGAGACCCACGTCGCCTATGCGCCGTCGACCCGGTTCCATCTGGAGGACAAGGCCGCGGGCAGGCCGTGGCTCACCCGGCTGCCGTTCCCGGTGCAGGTGGTCGAGCGGGTCGAGACCCTGGACCGGATCAGCGGAAACCGCTTGGTCACCAGGTACGCGTACCACCACGGCCATTTCGACGGTACCGAGCGCGAGTTCCGGGGCTTCGGGATGGTGGAGCAGTGGGACACCGAGAGCTTCGCCGCACTGGACGCGTCCGGCGCCACGAACGCCGATGAGGCACACCACGTCCCGCCCGTTCTGACCCGGACGTGGTTCCACACCGGTGCGGTCGGTCAAAACCGCCTTCGCGCAGAGCAGTTGGAGCGCGCGTACGGGGGGCGGTCGCTGCTTCCCGGCACCGTCCTGCCCCCGGTGTCGCTCACCCCCGATGAGGAGCGGCAGGCGTGCCGCGCGCTCAAGGGCTCGATGCTGCGCCAGGAGGTGTACGCGCTCGACGCCACGGAAGCCGAGCCGCGGCCGTACACCGTGGTCGAGCGCAATTACACGGTCAGGCTGATACGCCACGCCCACGGCGAGCAACCGCCCGGGGGCGAACCGCCCTACGCGGTCTTCTTCGTCCACCCGCGCGAGACCCTCACCGCACACCATGAGCGCATGCTGTACGACGTCGAGGGACAACCGAGCGCCGACCCCCGGGTCAGCCATGAACTGGTCCTGGCCGTGGACGACTTCGGCAATGTGCTGCGGTCGGCGTCGGTCGGGTACGGCCGCCGCCATCCCGATCCCGACCCGGCGCTCACCCCCGAGGACCGGGCACGGCAACACCGGCGCCATGTCGTGCACACCGAGCACCGTTACACCCACGCGGTGGACGAGCCGGACGCCTACCGCACGCCGGTGCGCTGCGAGAGCCGGGCGTGGGAGCTGCTGGCCCTGAGTCCTGACGGCCCGCTGTTCGGCCTGGAGGAGCTGGACCGGGCGCTCACCGCGACCACCCGGGAGCTGCCGTACGAGGAGTGGGACGCCGATCCGCCGGAGCCCGCTCGGCGGCTGATCGAGCACACCCGCACGCTGTTCCGGCGTGATGACCTCACCGGGCCGCTGCCACTCGGCGCCCTGGAGCCGAAGGCACTGCCGTACGCCGGGTACCGGCTGGCCTTCACCCCCAGTCTGCTGACCGAGCTCTACGGCGACCGGGTGGACGAGACCTTGGTCTCCGGCCCCGGGGGCTATGTCCGGCTGGCGGGCCACGACGGCTGGTGGATCCCGTCCGGCCGGGTCTTCTACTCCCCGGCGGAGGTCGACGAACTCGGCCACGCCCGGCGGCACTTCTTCCTCCCCCACCGTGCCCAGGATCCGTTCGGCGCGATCACCGAGGTGGCCTACGACCCGTACGACCTGCTGGTCCAGCAGGTGCGGGACGCGGTGGGCAATGTGGTCACGGCGGGTGAGCGTGACCCCGAGGGCCGTCTCTCCCGCAATGGAAACGACTACCGCGTACTGCTGCCGGGCACGGTCATGGACCCCAACCGCAACCGCTCGGAAGCCGCCTTCGACGCACTCGGGATGGTGGTCGGCACCGCGGTACGGGGCAAACCGGAGGAGTTGCTCGGCGACACGCTCGACGCCTTCGACCCCGACCCGGACGAGGAGACGGTCGGCGCCTACTTCGATGACCCGCTGAGCGACCCGCATCCGCTGCTCGGCGGCGCCGGCACCCGCCTGCTCTATGACCTGTTCGCCTACGTCCGCACCCATGACCAGGAGCGCCCCGCCTGCCCGGCGGTGGCCACCCTGGCCCGCGAGACCCACGTTTCCGACCTCGGCGACGGTGAGCGGACCCGGATCCAGCACAGCGTGTCCTACTCCGACGGGTTCGGCCGGGAGGTCCAGCAGAAGGTGCGGGCCGAGCCCGGCCCGCTGACCGACGGCGGCCCGGACATCACACCCCGCTGGGTCGGCACCGGCTGGACGGTCTTCAACAACAAGGGAAAACCGGTCCGTCAGTACGAGCCGTTCTTCTCCGCCACGCACCACTTCGAGTTCGCGGTGACGGTCGGTGTCAGCCCCGTGCTGTTCTACGATCCGCTGGAGCGGGTGGTCGCCACGCTGCGCCCTGACGACACATGGGAGAAGGTGGTCTTCGACCCGTGGCGCCGGACGAGTTGGGACGTCAACGACACGGTGCTGCTCGACCCCCGCCGGGACCCGGACGTCGGCGGCTATGTGCGCCGCCATCTGTCCCGCGGCGATGGCTGGCGCAGCTGGTACGACCGGCGCATCGGCGGCGACCTCGGCCCCGCCCAGCGGGCGGCGGCCGAGAAGGCGGCCGGTCACGCGGCGACCCCCTCCCGCGCCTGGTTCGACAGTCTCGGCCGCACGTTCCTCGCCCTGGCCGACAATGGCTCCGCGTCGTATCCGACCCGTACTCGGCTCGACATCGAGGGCAAGGAGCGCGAGGTGATCGACGCGCTCGGACGGGTCGTGATGCGGTACGCCTACGCGATTCCGGGCGGGCGGGTGCGCCAGGCGGGCATGGAGGCCGGCGAGCGCCTCGTGCTCAACGATGTCACCGGTAAGCCGGTGTCTTCCTGGAACGGCAGGGGTTTCCGGTTCCGCACGGAGTACGACGCGCTGCGCCGCCCGGTCCGCACCTTTGTGCGCGGCGGCGACCAGCCCGGCGAGATCCTGTACGAGAGCACCGAGTACGGCGAGGGCCGACCGGATGCTCAGCGGCTCAACCTGCTCGGCCACACCTTCCGGTCACGGGACGGCGCCGGTGTCGCCACGAGCGCCGCCTATGACTTCAAGGGCAATCTGCTCCACGCTCGGCGCCGATTGGCGGTGGAATACCGCCGGTCCCCCGACTGGGCGGGCGATGTGGAGCTGGAGGACCACGACTACACCAGCTCCACGCGCTACGACGCCCTCAACCGTCCGACGCGGCTGACCGCCCCGGACGGCAGTGTGACCCGCCCCGTGTACAACGAGGCCAACCTCCTCGAACGCCTCAGCTCCCAGCTGCGGAGCGCGACACAGCCGACAGCCTTCGTCGCGGGCATCGACTACAACGCACGCGGTCAGCGAACATCCATCGCGTACGACAACGGTGTGCGCACCGTCTACTCCTACGACCCATTGACCTTCCGTCTGACGGGGCTCCGCACGATGCGCGGCCAGACGGCGCTCCAGGACCTGGCCTACACCTATGACCCGGCCGGAAACATCACCCGCGTCGAGGACGGCGCCCAGCAGACGGTCTTCTTCCGCAACCGCCGCGTGGAGCCGAGTGCCGACTTCACCTACGACGCGCTGTACCGCCTGGTCGAAGCCACCGGGCGCGAGCACCTCGGCCAAGCCGGTGGCGTTTCGGTCCCCACCAGCCAGGACGACGCTCCTCGGGTGCGCCTGGCCCACCCGGGCGACGGTGACGCGCTCGGCCGTTACGTGCAGCGATATGTCTACGATGCCGTCGGCAACATCCTCTCGATGGCCCACCGGGGCGATGACCCGTCCCGGCCCGGCTGGACCCGCGACTACCGCTACGCCGAACCCAGCCTCCTGGAGCCGGAACGGGCCGGGAACCGCCTGACGGGCACTACGGCGAGCGAGAGCGAGACGCTCCAGCCCTTCGGCTACGACGAGCACGGCAACATCACCTCCATGCCCGAGCTGCCGGTCATGCGCTGGGATGTGAAGGACCAATTGCGGGCTTGCGCACGGCAGGCCGTCACCGCCGGGTCACCTGAAACCACGTATTACACCTACGATTCCGGCGGTCTGCGCATCCGTAAGGTGACCGACCACCGGAAGGGGAGGCGGAAAGCCGAGAGGATCTCCTTCGGAGCCTTCGAGATCTACCGGGAGTTCGCGGGCGATGGCACCGTGGCGCTGGCTCGCGAAACGTTGCACATCCTCGATGACAAGCGGCTCATCGCGCTGGTGGAGACCCGCACCGAGGGCATGGACGCCGGTCCGCAGCAGCTCGTGCGGTATCAGCTCGCCAATCATCTCGGCTCGGCCGCTCTGGAATTGGACGCGGACGCGGACATCATCTCGTACGAGGAGTACTACCCCTACGGCAGCACCTCGTACCAGGCCGTCCGCAGCCGGACGGAGACTCCGAAGCGCTACCGCTGGACCGGGAGGGAACGCGACGAGGAATCCGGCCTGAACTATCACGGGGCCCGGTTCTACATCCCCTGGCTCGGCCGCTGGACGAGCTGCGATCCGGCAGGGCTGGCGGACGGACCGAATGTCTATTGCTATGTGCGTAACCGCCCGCTGGTAGCGGTCGATCCACAGGGCCGACAGAGCGCGGACTCGCAGGAAATGATGATGGGCATGATGTGGGACCGCATGGGCCAGGAATTCAGTGCCATGATCGAGTCGATTTTCGGTGGCAAGGCCTATGTGAACCCCAGGGCCAACAGGGTCGAGTACTCGCCCCCGGAGGGCGGGGTCGGCGGCATGGTCGGCGGAGTGGTGCGGGCCGGGACCCTGCGGCTCGTACCGATCGAAAACAACCCGACACCCGCCAGTGTGGTCGGTCTGGAAGTCGGGGCGGGGTTCGTTCCGGTCCTGGATCCGGGGGCACGGCTCGTCACCGGGACGACGGTCACGGGCCAGGACACCAGCCGTCTGTGGGCCGGTGTCCAATTCGGCCTCGATGTACTGCCGTTCGCCATGGAACTGCATGCGGCGAGCGCGGAGAGCCGGGCCGTGAGCGCCGCCTCACGGGCCGAGACCACCACCGTGCGTGCGGCCTCCGAGGCATCGACGGTGGAGCGGCAGGCGAACAATGCGACGCGGGTGGTGTCGGCACCGCCCCCGGAGCCGGTACCGGCTTCCTTCGACACCGCGTTCGACCTGAACGCCAGAGGTGCGATGACCGGTGGAGGTTACATCTCCACCGGACCGGTATCGGCCGGTTCGACCGAGCGGCTCACCAGAGCCATCGAGAACAGGATGCGAGCCCTGGGGATTCCGCAGACGAATATCGGAATCCCATGGGAAGGGGGCCGGGGGTACAACCCGGCCGGCGGGACGGTCGGCGGAAATGTCGCCGGTGTCGGTATCAACGTGGACCCGGGCGTCCTGGAGCCGGTGGTGGGCTGGGCCGAGTGGAACAACGCTTCGCTCTCCACCCGTGTTGACACGGTGATCGCTCACGAGTGGTTCGAGTTCCACGGCGTCTCACATGCCGAAGCGGTCCGGCTTGGACGTACCGCGGGGTCCCCGCTCCCGATCAGCGCCGAAGCGCAACAGCTTCTCAAGACCTTCCCATCCCCTCCTCCGGCACCACCTCCATCGACGCCCTGATGGATCCGACGCACCAACCGATGGTCAAGAATTCGCCGCGAAGACGAGGGGTGCCTCCCCATGGCCAGCATCATCACCATCCGTCTCCACCCCGTCGAACCGGTCGCGGGAGAGGACTTCACCGGCTATCTGACCGGGCTCAGCATCACGGCATGGGATCTGACCTTCAGCACACCGCTGGACGGGATCCTCATCGGCACCGCCACCTACAAGTCCCCACCGGACGCGAGCACCACGATCGTGCAGCACTACAGCCCGCCCGGGCTGCCGCCCGTCCCGGTGAAACCACTGGCCGTGGCCACCGCGGTGATCAGGGTTCCCGACCCGCCCGACCACCCGGAGCACCGGACGCGCGATCTGCGGCTGGAGATCACCCGGGCCGGCCAGCAGATCGTGCACCGCCAGGTGTACTTCAACGTGCCGGAGCAGCAGCACGACGGGCCGCTGAGCCCGGCCGTGTATCCCCTCCTGGCCCCGAGCCTGTTCCTGCCGCTGCCCGCTGCCGCTCTCGACAGCCAGAACCCCCTGGAGCTGCCCGCCGACGGCACCCCGCCGCGCTTCGCGGACCTGCGCAGGGCCGTCGCCGATGTGCTCGGGCACGACCCGGGGGACACCTCGGTCCTCCCGACCCTCACCCCGCAGCAGGCCAAACATGTCGCCTACGAGATCGTCTGGAACAGCGCGCTGCGCCCGCTGCCCGTGCCCGATCCGTACAACCCGACCACCTCGAACCAGTCCACGCGCTCGCTCGAAGCGATGTACACCGGCAAGAAGGGCGACGACGACCCGAGCGAACAGGCCCGCCGCCGCTTCGAGGGCGAGCGGCAGGCGTACTACGCCAGGGGGAACGCGGAGGCCGAGCGGCTGGCCGGGTTCGTGTACGCGCTGAGCGGCGCGATCGCGGCCGAGGCGCGCAGCCGGCAAGCCGTCCGGGCCGGGTTGGACTTCCCGGTCCAGCTCACCCCTCCGCCGGCCGGTACCGGGGCCCGGTACCGGGAGGCCAAGGTCATCCTCGAGGGTCTCGGAGCGCTGGCCGAGCCCCGGTTCGGCGTTCCGGCCGCGTATTTCTACGTACTGTCCGCGACCATGCCCACCTCCGTGACCGCCGACCGGCGGTACGAACTGGCCGTCCTCGCGGAGGAGAGGCACACCCGCGACACCTTACGGACCGCCATCACACTCGGTGTGCTCGATGAGGCCGCCGACCAGGCGGGGGTCGGGTTCGAGCCGCCGCTCGCCACCACGCACGCGAACATCAACCAGGCAGCGCGGCGACTGCGCGCGCTGGGCGCGGCCACGGGCCCGGCGACGGCGCTCGCGGCCGAGCGGGTGCGGGCGCTGGTGCAGAACCAGCTGACGTTCACGGGCGAGAACATCACCGTCTTCTGGGCCGCGCTGACCTCCCCGGCGGATCTGGCCGCCCATCTGGAGCTGGTGCTGTGCGCCCTCACCGGCGGCCGTGACGCGCTGATGGCCAGGATCAGGACCTCGTTCGCCGTCGGCTCGGCGGCGGAGCTGGCCCAGAGGAAGGCGGACGACTGGCGCGGCCTGTTCCGCACACCGGACGGTGGTGTCGACGACACGCTGCTGCCGCCGTTCATCGTCGCGGGGAGCCCACAGGACCGGGTGAACGCGTTCATCCGGCACGTCGCCAAGTTCTTCGCGCTCACCACCGAGGCCGGTGACCGGGAGGCCCCCGAGCCGGGGCGGCCGCCACGGTTCCGGGAGCTCCACCGGGATCCGCTGACCGCCTTCACCGGCTTCTACGGCCCGGACTTCGTCTTCGGCGAGCCCTGGGACGAGGACCGGATGCGCGGCGCCGTCGGCGATGTGTTCCCCGACGACCACGACGCACGCGCCTGGCTGGAGCAGCTGATCCGGGCCGTGGACGAACTCGCCCTGCTCGCCCGGGCGATCCCGGCGGCGGACCGGCGGTTCTCCGCGATGGAAGCGCTCTACGCCCGCGGTTTCACCAGCCGTGTCCAGGTGCGGGAGCTGTCCCTCGAGGAGTTCACCCGCGCGCTCACCGGCACCGTTGTCCACCAGGATGCCGCGCTCCTCCACACGGCGGCGACCGCGACCGGGGAGGGGGGAGACGGCGACGAGGGAAACGGATCCGGCTGCTTCGTGCCCGTCAACCCGGACGGACGGCTGGTCGACTGTCTGCCGCCGGACCATCTGTCGCCGCTGGGACCGGTGGCCTACCTACAGCAGCTGCTCCGGCTCAGCGCCCGCTCCACCTGCGAAAACCCCACACCGAGCGGTGACTTCAGCCAGCTGGGCGACATACTCGCCGCCCGCCGGGGACCGGTGGGCGACCTCCTGGCGTCCGAGGCCAATCTGTCCACCCCCCTGCCGGTGATCGACCTCGTCAACGAGTGCCTGGAGGCCGTCGCCACCCATCCGGACGATCCGGTGGGCGCGGTGCGCAACACCAGTGACACCGAGCTGGGCGGCCACCCCCTGGGATCGCCCCACGACCCGGCCACCCTGTTCGCCGCGCTGCCCGAGCACTCCACGCCCGCGGCCCCGGTCGCCGAGCCCGGCGCGTACGAGATCCTGCGCAAGGACTTCTCCGCCCCCGCGCTGCCCTACGCCCAGGCCCTCGACATCGGCCGCGGCTATCTCGGGCACCTGCGCACCAGCCGTTACGCCACGATGCGCCGCTTCCGCGAGGACATCACCGAGCTGGTGCTCGACCCGGCCGCCGAGCCGGCGGACTTCCAGCGCCATCTGTGGCGCTACCCGGTGCGCACCGAACTCGCCCACGAGTACCTCGGGGTCACTCCCGAGGAGGCCGAGCTGCTGTACGGCACGGGTGAGCTCCCGCCGTGGGAGCTGTACGGCTTCCCGGCGGAGTCGGTCAGCGACACCTCCTGGACCCGGATCGTCGTACGGCTGCCGGAGTTCCTGGTGCGCACCGGGCTGACCTACTGCGAGTTCCTGGAGCTGTGGCGGTCCGAGTACGTGCGGTTCCGCGCCCACCTGCCGAGCGACACGCGGGGCGACGCCGATGGGCGCGACGTGGCCGATGCGCGCGAGGACACCGACGACTGCCTGCCGTTCCCCGACTGCGAGCCCTGCGATCTCGCCGCCTACCGCATCCGGTTCACCGATCCGCAGGACCCTGAGCAGGCGCTCCGCCGACTGGCGGTGTTCATCCGGCTCTGGCGCACCCTGCGCGCCCTGCCCGGCGGTGGGTACGGATTCGCCGAACTCCGCGACATCTGCGAGGTGCTGGGGCTGTTCGGAGCCGAGGGGACCGTCGGCCCGGGTTTCCTCCGGCAGCTCGCCGCCTTCCAGCTCCTGCGCGACGACTTCCTGCTCGCGCTCACCGACGGCAGCCCGCCCGTGCCCGGTGAGACCGGTGAGCGGCGGACGCATCTGCTGGCGCTGTGGGTGGGGCCGGACGCCTCCCACTGGGACTGGGCGGTCGACGAGCTGCTGGACCAGATCCAGTGGCATGCCCTGGCCCGGCACGGCTGCGGCTGCCGCCCGCCGGAGTTCCGCAAGCTGCTCGCCGAGAATCTGGGCCCGCTCTCCCGGCTGGCCGGTTTCGACCCCGGGTCCGCGGCCGACACATGGTCCGCGCGTCCGACGCACACGCTGCGGTTCGCCGAGGTCCTGGGCAAGGTCTACGCCTCCGACTTCGGCATCGGGGAGATCCTGTTCCTGTTCACCACCGATGACCACCTCGACGGCGACGACCCGTTCCCGCTGCAACCGGGGAACGAGGCACTGGACTCACCCCTCGGCCTGCCCGATGACGAGACGCACTTCTCGCTGTGGGACCTGCGCCGTGCGCTGCTGGCCGTGGAGGTGTCCGACGAGGACGCCGCGGCCTGGTCCTGGGACCGCGTCTCCACCACCCTGCGCGGGGAGTTCGGCTTCGCACCGCCGGCCGGGTCCCCGGATCCGCTGCTCTCGCTGGGAACACATTTCTTCCCCTCGGTGCTGGAGACCTGCGGCCTCCCGGTGCCGATCGCCGACCGGCAGTACCGGACCGGGCTGCCGCAGGCGGACACCGCTCCGCTGATGTGGAACACCCCGCCCGACGGCCCCTTCCGCTACGACAGCGCGGCCGGGCAGCTGTGGACCCAGGTGCCGCTGACCGACGCCTCGGTGATCGCGAAACTGCGCCGTGTCCGCCGGCTGAAGCCCTCGGAGCAGACCGCGGTCCGGGAGCTGTACTTCCGGCCGCGCGCCGATCTCGCGCCGTTCGCCTTCCTCTTCGGCAGTCTCGAGGAGGCCGAGGAACGGCTCGTCGAGGAGCCCGACGAAGGCCGCCGCTGGGCGTACTTCCAGCGTGCCTTCGCCCGTGCGCACGCCCGTTGCCGGATCATCGCCGCGCATCTGGCCGGCCATGTGGCCGAGTGGACCGGGCATCCCGGGGACGACACGGGCGACGGTTGCGGCGGGGCGGACCTGGCGTGGGCGCTGCTGGGCCATCTGTACGCCGACGAGAACCGCGCCCTCGGCCCGTGGGAGTCCGACTCCGGTGAGCGGCCCGCCGTCACCTGGCCGGACCAGCCGTCCGGCGGCGCGTTCGCGGCCCTGCTCGGCCTCACCGGTACGGGGCTGCTGGGCGAGCTCGCCCCGGAGGGCGGGCCGACGGCCTGGCGCGAGCTCCGCGGGCCGATGTCCGCCTTCGGCCCCGAGAGGGACGCCGCGGGGGTGCAGATCCCGACCGTGCTGCCCGCGCTCGACCTGACGCCGAGCGAGGCGCAGGAGCGCTTCGTCAGCGTCCGCAACGGCTTCGCGCTCGCCAACCCCGACGGCCGTCCGCTGGGCAGTGCGCACGGCTGGACCGCGCGCTGGACCGGCGCGCTGCTGGTCGAGGAGGAGGGCGGGTACACCTTCCGGGCGGGCGCCCCGGCCCCCGAGGGAGAGCCGCCCGACACCGCGGCCGCGCACCGCAAGCGCTGGCGGGTGTCGCTGCGGCGCGGGCAGCGCAGCTGGGTGCTGCTCAGCCACGACTGGCCGGACGAGACCGCGCCGCCGGACTGCTCCGCGCCGTTGACGCTGCGCCGTGGCGTCTACCAGCTGACCGTCGAACTGGCCCAGCCGAGCCCCGCGTTCGCGCGCCCGGAGGACCTCTGCCCGGCCACCGGCGGGTTCGAGGTCAGCTACGCGGGCCCCGACAGCGGCGGCGAGCTGGTCGTGATCCCCCGCGAGCGGCTGTTCCATGACCGCAAGGACCAGCCGCTCGACGAAGGACTGTGCGTGGAGGGCGCCGCCCGGACCTTTCTGCACGGGCATTTCACCAGCACGCTGCGCGATATCCGGCGCACCTATCAGCGGGCCTTCAAGGCCCTGCTGTTCACCAGCCGCTTCGCGCTGTCCGCGCGTCCCGCCGCCGACGACGGACAGTCCGAGCTGGGCTATCTGCTCGCCCACTCCGGCGACTTCACCGGCACCTCGTACTACCGCCACGGCGGCGGCTTCCGGGTGCACCACGCCTTCCTGGACTTCAACTTCCTCCCCCTGAAGGACAATTACCACTCTCCCGCCGCCGCCCAGGACCGCCGGGTGAACCCGACGCCCCGCCGTCGGCAGGCACTGTTCGACTGGTGGGAGCGGATCTTCGACTACACCGTCGTACGCCGTGACGCGGCCGGAGCACCCGAGCGCCCGCTGTGGCTGCTGTTCCACGAGGCCGCCGAGAACCACCCGGACGACCCGGCCCATCTGCTCCGGCACATGGGCGTTGACCTGCTGCACACCCCCCTGGTGCTCCGCTACTTCCCCGGTCACCAGGTGTCCAGCGCCGACCTGGAGGACGAGCGCTGGGCGATCCGCGTCTGGCACGCCGACGCCTGGATCCGCGCACTGCGCCGGAACTTCCTGGTCAAGGACCTCCGAGCGGCCCGACCCGACCTATGGGCCTCGGACGACCCGGGGGTGCCCCCGACCGGTGAAACGGTGACCGGCAATCAGAACCTCACCCGGTTCGTGCGCGATGGCTGCTTCGAGAACGGCCAACCCCACCGCTACGAGGATGTCAAGCGGCTCAACGACGGTCTGCGGGAGCGGGCCAGAGCCGCGTTGGGCGCGTATCTGTGCGCGATGGACCGGGTGCCGTTGCCCGACGGCGGAGCCGTCAGCGAGCCCGGCCGCCTCAGTGAGGTGCTGCTGCTCGATGTCGAGGCCGGGCTGTGCGAGCGGACGAGCCGGATCGAGGAGGCGATCGGGGCCGTCCAGCTGTTCATCCGGCGCGCTCAGCTCGGCCTGGAGCCGCGGTTCACCGTGACACCCGCCTTCTCCCTGCTGTGGGAGCGGCGTTTCGCCGACTACCGGCTGTGGGAGAGCTGCACCCGGCGGGAGCTCTACCGGGAGAACTGGATCGACTGGGAGGAGCTGGACCGGGCCAGGCGCGGCGAAGGGTTCCGCCTGCTCGAGGCCGAACTGCGCAGCGCCACGCTCACCGTTCCGCTGCCCGGCGGCCTGGAGTACTGGAGCGGGGGGCGGCCACCGGTCCACCCGGGTCTGACACCGCTCCAGGCGGACCGGCCCGCCGGCATCCAGGGACTCGCCCCGGCCAGGGAGGGCCTCGATGTGCTGGGCACACCGGAGTGGTCCGCCACACCGTCCTGGCCGGCCGCCGTAGGGCTCTCCGCCGGCGACGGAAACGGCCAGGGGAACAACGACCACGACGGCGGCCAGGACGGCGACGGCGACAGGCCACGGCTGACAGCGTACGGGGAGGACGACGGGGCCGGTGCTGACGTACCGCTGTGGATCCAGGCCGCCGTGCGCCTGGGCACCCGGTTCATCCGGGTGGCCGCGGCCTGCGAGCCGCCCGCGGCCACGGGCTTCGCCCCCCGCCCTACGGACGGTGCGGAGGTCTGCTGCACCGACTGCGACGCCCCCGCGTCGGCGGTGGTCGACGAGTACTACTTCTGGACGGTCGACGTCCGGCGGTACGAGGAGCAGGAACAGCAGGCGGAATGGCCCTGGCACCAGCCGGACGAGCTGCCCCGGCTGCTGCACTGGGACAGCGGGCGCGCCGTGCGTCTGGCCTGGTGCCGGGTCCACAACGGCCGGTTCCTGCAACCACGGAGGTCGGCGGAGGCCGTGCGGGTCGGCGACGGGGAGGGAAGCGGCGATCTGGAGTTCGTGGGCCGCACCGCGGACTCGCTGACGTTCCGGGTAACCGGTGGTGTCGCGCCGCCACCCCACCAGGGCGCCCCGGCCGGTTTCCGCTACGACCTCGCGGCCGACGCCGCCGTTCCGCTGCCGCTGGTGGTGGAGCCGGATCCGTCGGACGGCGCCCCCGTTTACCCGGGCGCGCTGCCCGCGTACCCGTACTTCGCCTACCACGCGCCGGGCGCGCGGCTGGTGCCCGAGTCGCCCTTCGCCCCCGCCGTGACGGTCGCCGGGGCGCTGCGGGCCCGCTGTCGGTTCGAGGCCGCCCTCAAGTGGTACGAACTGGCCTTCGCCCCGCTGTCCTCCGACTCCGGCTGGCTGCACCGGACCGGGGACGACGCCAAACGGCGGTCGATCGTCCTGCACTACACGGAGACACTGCTCCAGTGGGGCGACGCCGCGCTCCAGCGCGGTACTCCCGAATCGTTCGGCCATGCCCGGCTGCTGTTCGACACCGCGGCCAGGCTGCTGGGTGCCCGGCCCCGTACGATCACGGCGGAACCGGACCGCGAACCGGACACCGTGGCGGAGTCCGTGCCGCTCGCCCCGCCGCTCAATCCCCGGCTGATCGCTCTCTACGACCGCACCTCCGACCGGCAGGGCCTGATCCGGGCCTGCCTCGACGCGCACCGGCTGCGCCGCCCGGCCCTGCCGTACCCGGGGGCGCGGCCGGACGCGGGGAGTGTGTCCGGGCGGCCCTGCCCGGACGACGTGGACTGGTGTGCGCCGCCCAGCCCGTACCGCTTTGTCTTCCTGGTGCAGAAGGCCGTGGAGCTGACCGGTGAGGTGCGCGCTCTCGGCACGGCGCTGCTCGCCGCGTACGAGAAGGGCGACGCCGAGTGCCTCGCCTCGCTGCGCGCCACCCAGGAGAGCCAGTTGCTGGCGCTCGCCTCGCAGGTCCGGCAGCAGCAGTGGCGGGAGGCCGACTGGCAGCTCCAGGCGCTGCACAAGACGAAGGAGATGACACAGACCCGCCGCAACTACTACGCCGCGCTGGTCGAGCACGGTCTGATCAGCAAGGAGATCGAGTACGAGAACCTCACCGGTACGGGTCTCGCGCTGCGCACCGCGAGCAATGTCACCGAGGGCATCGCGCAGATCATGGGACTGATCCCGGACATGTTCGTGGGGTTCCCCTGCAACCAGATCCAGCCGCCGGTCGGCTCCAAGCTGGGCGGTGTGTTCTCGGCGGCCGCAAGGATCACCAACGGGCTCGCCGAGATCGCCAACACCATGGCGGGGCTGCGGCTGACCCAGGCGGGCTGGGTGCGCCGGGAGGAGGAGTGGCGCCACCAGGTGGAGGTGCTGGACATCGAGCTGGAACAGGTGGAGCGGCAGATCCTCGCGGCCGGGCGCCGCCGGGGCATCGCCCTGCGCGAGCTGGAGAGCCATCAGCGGCAGCTGGAACACTCCGTCGACGTCCAGGACTTCCTGCGCTCCAAGTTCACCAGCCACGACCTCTACCTCCATCTCCAGCAGGAGACGGCGGCCCTGTACCACCAGCTGTACGAACTGGCCGTGCACACCGCCCGGCAGGCGCAGCGGGCCTTCAACATCGAGCGGGGACACACCGCGCGTGACTTCCTGCCGGTGGAGGACGGCCGCGACCTGCGCGAGAGGCTCCTCGCAGGAGAGCGGCTCCAGCTCGCGCTGCGGCAGATGGAACACGCCTACCTCGACGAGAACCTCCGCGAGTACGAACTGACCAAGCACTTCTCGCTGCGCCGCGACTTCCCCCTCCAGTTCCTGCTGCTCCAGGCCACCGGTGTGTGCGAGATCGAGCTCCCGGAGTGGATGTTCGACCAGGACTACGGCCACTACCTGAGGCGGATCAGGAACGTCGGCCTCACCATCCCGTGCGTGGTAGGCCCGTACGCGGGGGTGCACTGCCGGCTGACACTGCTCAGCAGCACCACCCGGATCAGCCCCGAGCTGACCGCGCCACCGGCCGTGTGCTGCGGGGAGGGCGAGCCGGGCAACGGCTACCCGGCCCTGCCCGACGATCCGCGGATCGTCAGCGAATATCTCGCCACCGAGGCGATCGCCACCTCCACCGGGCAGAATGACACGGGGATGTTCGAGCTCAACTTCCGGGACGAGCGCAAGCTGCCCTTCGAATTCCGCGGTGCGGTGAGCAGGTGGCGGATCGAGATGCGCCCCCGGAACAACCAGTTCGACCTCGACACGGTGGCGGACGTCCTGCTCCACCTCAACTACACGGCCCGCGAGGGCGGGGATGCCCTGCGACATGCGGCCGAGGAGATCGCGGACCGCCATCTGCCCGGTTCCGGCCTGCGGTACTTCGACGTCCGGCACGATATGACATCGGCCTGGCACGCCTTCCGGCGCCCGCACGGCGAGGACCGCCATCACGAACTGACGCTGCGGCTCGGCCGGGGTATGTTCCCCTTCCTGCCGGGCCGGAAGGATGTACGGGTCAGCCGTGTGGAGCTGTTCTTCGAGACCGCACACCCGGTGCCCAGCGAGCACCACCTGCTGCACTTCACCCCCGCCCGCCCCCACTGGCAGCACACCGACGACCCGTGCCCCGCCACCGAGATGCGCTGTGTGGCGGGCGCCGACTGGCCGGGGCTCTTCCACGGTGTGCTCGAGGACCTCGGCTCCGGTCCGCTGGTCCGCACCGGAGAGGCCGAGCTCGGCACCTTCTCCTTCCCCGCCCGACTGCCGGAGGTGACACGCATCCTGCTGCTCTGCGCGTACGAGGTGTGCTGACCGGGCGGGTCCCCCGCTCATTCACGGCCGTGGCCGCGGAGGTGTACCGGCCGGGCTGTGGCTCCCGCACCCGGTGTGCGCAGCAGACGCACACCGGGTGGGCACTGTCATGGTGCAGGAGACCGGTGGGCCGTCAGGCGGCGGCCGGGGTGTAGTGGCCGGCCTCGTCGCCTTCGAGGACGTAAGAGCGCTCGCCGTCCACGCCGACCGGGGCATCACCCGCGACGGTCACCCGGTGCAGCAGGCGCGGCAGGTCGCCGTAGTCGTCGGGGGCGTAGTGCTGGGTGATGCGGTTGTCGAAGACCACCACATCCCCCGGGGACCAGGCGATCCGCACGATGTTCTCCGGGCGGATGACATAGGACTGGAAGATCCGCAGCAGATCACGGGACTCGGATGGGCCGAGGCCGAGGAAGCTCTGCGCGAAGCCGCCGATGAACAGTCCGCGCTCGCCGCTCTCGGGGTGGACACGGACCACGGGGTGGGCGGTCCGGTACTTCCGGGAGACGAACCGCTTGCGGTGCTCGGCCGCCTTCTCGTTCCGGGGCGCGGCGTAGTCGTAGTCGTTGGTGTGCACGGCCCACAGCTTGTCGGCCAGCTCGCGCAGCGGCTGGGGCAGGTCCTGGTAAGCGGCGCCCGCGTTGGCGATGAGCGTGGTGCCGCCGTAGGGCGGGACCACGATGCCGCGCAGGGTGGACACCTTCGGGGGCGTACGGACGAAGGTGACGTCCGTGTGCCAGTGGTTGGCGCGGATGCCCTCCTCGGCGTCGACCGGCAGGATGCTGGGCTGCCCCTCGACGGACGGCACCGTGGGGTGCGCGGTGGTCAGCTCGCCGAAGAGGGAGGCGAAGCGGAGCTGGGCGGCGTCGTCCAGGTGCTGGTCACGGAAGATGAGCGCCTTGTGTTCCAGGAGCGAGGAGTTGATGTCCGAGACGAGCGCGGGGTCGAGGTCGTCGGAGAGTGTGACGCCGAGGACTTCGGCGCCGATCCGGCCGCCGATCTTTCGGACGTCGAATCCGGTGCTGGTCGTCATGGGGCTCTGTCCCTTCGGTGGTGAGGTTCAGGAGGTGATGGGCGGTGAGGGGCGGGCGGCACCCGGCGCGGGGAGCGGCGGACCGACGGCCCGCAGGGGCGCGGGGGTCCGGCCGCGGCCCCAGCCGATGTGGCGGCGGTAGCTGCCGAGCAGACCGGTGCGGCGCAGATGGCCCTCGTCGCGCACCGCTTGGTCGTCGGGCAACGGGTGGGTGACGGGGGCGACGAACAGCGCGTCCACGGGGCAGTTCGCCTCGCACTGGAAGCAGGTCTGGCAGTCCTCCTGCCGGCTGAGCAGGGGGATGCCGTCCGGGCCCCGGTCGAAGACGTTCGTCGGGCACACCGCGACGCACTTGTCACAGGCGATACAGCGCTCTGCCGAGACCAGTTCGATCACGAGGCCACCTCCAGCGGTGTGGTCGTCAGGGGCTCAGGACGGGTCCATACGCGGTCGAGACCGCCCGTCACGATGCGGTGGTGCAGACCCGGGTCCCGGGCGGGGAAGTCGAGCCGCTTGGCCATGCCCCGGGTCTCGGTGCGGGTGAGCGCCGCGGTGTACATCCAGCGGGCGTGCGCCGCCATCGCCGCGGCCTGCCGGGCCCGTACGACGTCCCCGTCCTCGGCGTGCAGGGTCGCGCGCAGCCGCTGCCAGATGTCGTCCAGCGTCCGCAGGGAGGCCCTCAGCCCGTCTCCGTGGCGCAGATAGTTCTTCTCGTACGGCAGGACCTCGCCCTGGACGGCGGCGACGGCCTCGCGGAAGCCGTCGGCGGGGCCCGGTGTTCCGGTGGGACGCAGTCCCGCGCCGCCCACCGGTGCGGTACGCCGGGCGCGGGCGCCGCCGGAGAGCGAGCGCGCGTGACGTGCCGCCGCCTGGCCCGCCCAGCTGCCGGAGGAGATGGCCCAGGCCGCGTTGTGGCTGCCGCCGCCGGTGAAGCCGCCGCAGATCAGCTCGCGGGTGGCGGCGTCGCCCGCCGCGTAGAGTCCGGGCACGGTGGTGGCGCAGTCGTCTCCGGTGATGCGGATTCCGCCGGTGCCGCGCACGGTGCCCTCGGCGATCAGTGTGATGGGGAAGCGCTGGGTGAAGGGGTCGATGCCCAGCCGGTCGAAGGTGAGGAAGAAGTTGGGCTGGGTGAGGCGCATGGCCGCCTGGGCGTCCGCGTCGGCGCGGTCGAGGCGGCAGTACACCTTCTCCTGGAGCAGCGCCCGGGCGATGACCGAGCGGCCGCCCTGGCTGGCCGCGCCCTCCAGCACCGTGCCGTCCTCGTGGAAGAAGGTGGCGAAGGAGTAGAAGGCGGACTTGGTGACCGAGGTGTGCTCGGGTGCGATGCCGTACGCGTTGGAGAACTCCATGCCGGACAGGTCGGCTCCGGCCTCGGCGGCGAACAGGGCGCCGTCGCCGGTGTTGACGTTGCAGCCGAGGGCGCCACTGAGGAACGCGCAGCCGCCGGTGGCCAGGACCACCGCACCCGCGCGTACCCGGTACGGCTCCCGGGTCTGGCGGCGGTACCCGCCGGCGCCCGCCACCGCACCCGAGGTGTCGGTGAGCAGTTCGTACACCGGGCTGTGGTCCAGGACGCGCACCCCGGCGCGTTTCACACGGACACGCATTCGCCGCATGTACTCGGGACCGTGCAGACCGTTTCTGAGCGGCTGTCCGTCCGGCCCCGTCGGAAAGGGGTAACGGGCCTCGTCGGCAAGCTCGTTGACGCCCTCGTACGTCTGGTCCAGGACACGTGCCATCCAGCGGCGGTCGGCGAGGTAGCCGCCGAGTGCCTCCCTGCTCGCCATGGCCGCCTCGCGAGCGGCGGGCTCCGGCGGCACGTACCACACGCCGGTGCCCGCGGAGGCGGTGGCGCCACTGGTACCGCAGTATCCCTTGTCGGCGAGGACGACGGCGGCGCCCGCCCGGGCCGCTTTGAGGGCTGCCCAGGTGGCGGCCGGGCCGCCGCCGACGACGAGGACGTCGGTGGTCAGCTCGAGCGTGGTCACGCGATGCCCCTCTCCCTTCCGGCGGCGGCCACCGGTGCCACGGCGGGCCGGGACAGGCCGTAGTGGTCACGCAGGGTGCCGCCGGTGTACTCGGTACGGAACAGACCGCGCCGCTGGAGGACCGGGACGACGTGGTCCACGAAGTCCTCGAGACCACCCGGCAGATGGGGCGGCATGATGTTGAATCCGTCGGCGGCGCCTTCGGTGAACCACTCCTCGAGCTCGTCGGCGATCTGTTCCGGGGTTCCGGCGAAGACGCGGTGGCCTCGGCCACCGCCGAGCCGGGCGATCAGCTCGCGCAGGGTGAGGCCGTCGCGGCGGGCGAGTTCGGCGACGAGGGTGAAACGGCTCTTGTTGCCGTTGATGTCCCGCTCTTCCGGGAGCTCGGGCAGCGGGCCGTCCAGCGGGAGGCCGGTCAGGTCGGTGCCCAGCATTCCGGAGAGCTGCTGCAACCCGTACTCGGGCACCTGGAGCGCGGTCAGTTCCTCCTCGAGCGCGCGGGCCTCGGCCTCGGTCGAGCCGATGACGGGGCAGATGCCGGGGAGGATCTTCAGCTGGTCCCGGGTGCGGCCGTGTCGTGCCAGCCGGGAGGTCAGGTCCTTGGCGAAGGTCTGCGCGTCGGCCAGGGTCTGCTGGGCGGTGAAGACCGCCTCCGCGTACCGGGCGGCGAACTCCTTGCCGTCCTCCGAGGATCCGGCCTGGACGAGCAGCGGGTGGCCCTGCGGCGAGCGCCGCACATTGAGCGGGCCGTCCACCCGGAAGTGGGCTCCGCGGTGGCCGATGGCGCGTACCTTGTCGCCGTCCGCGTAGACGCCGCGCTCCCGGTCGAGCACCACCGCGTCGTCTTCCCAGCTGTCCCACAGCCGGGTGGCCACATCGAGGAATTCGGCGGCGCGCTCGTAGCGCAGCCGGTGTTCGAGGTGTTCCTCGCGTCCGAAGTTCCGGGCCTCGGCGACATTGCCGGAGGTCACGATGTTCCACCCGGCCCGGCCACCGCTGAGGTGGTCGAGCGAGGCGAACCGGCGGGCTACGTGGAAGGGTTCGTCGAAGGTGGTGGAGACGGTTGCGATCAGCCCGATGTGCTCGGTGGTGACCGCGAGCGCGGACAGCAGGGTGAGCGGTTCGAAGCCGCCCACCGCGTTGTGGCGGGCGTTTCCCCACAAGGTGAGACCGTCGGCGAGGAAGAGCGAGTCGAGCTTGCCGCGCTCGGCGGTCCGTGCGAGCTCCTGGAAGTAGCTCAGGTCGGTGATGCGCTCGGGCTGTGTACGGGGGTGCCGCCACGCGGCGTCGTGGTGGCCCGCGTTCATCAGGAAGGCGTTGAGATGGAACGGGCGTCGTCTGCTGGCCATGGGGGACCTTTCTGCTGACGTCATGTCAGGTGATGCCATACGTCCGCGGTTGCGGGGCGCGGGTCAGGTCTGTGCGGGGACGCGCCAGGAGCTGAGCCTGCGTTCCACGGTCACGAGCAACTGGTTGAAGACGACGCCGATGACGGAGATGGTGAGGATCCCGGCGTACATCTGCGGGATCGCGAAGTTGTACTGCGAGGTGTTGATCAGATAGCCGAGCCCTTCCTTGGCGCCGACCATCTCCGCGGCCACCAGCACCAGGATGGAATAGGCTCCGGCCAGCCGTATGCCCGTGAAGATCTGCGGTATGGAGGCGGGCAGGATCACCTTCTGGAACAGCCGGGGCGCGGACAGATCCATGGACTTCGCCAATTTGATCAGTGTGGGATCCACCTGGCGTACGGCGCTGATGGTGTTGAGGAGGATCGGCCAGGTGCAGGCGTAGAGCACGATGGAGATCTTCGATGTCTCGCCGATGCCCAGCAGCAGGACGAACACCGGGAGCAGCGCGAGGGCGGCGGTGTTGCGGAACAGTTCGAGCAGCGGTCCCAGCAGATCGGCGATCAGCCGATACCGGCCGATCAGCAGCCCCAGCGGGACGCTGATGGCGACGGCCAGACCGAATCCGGTGAACGAACGCGACAGGCTGGCCTTGGCGTTGTCGGTGAGATCCCCGTCGGCCAGCAACTCCCACCAGGCGCGGGCGACCTCGCTGAAGGGCGGCAGGAAGGTGCCGTCCACCAGACCGACGCGGGGCGCGATCTCCCATACGGCCAGCAGGGCGGCGACCGCGGCCACCTTGGTGAGGCCGCGCAGCAGCAGGCCGGGCAGTCGGCGGGCGACGGCGCGGGCCCTGGCCGTCAGGGGTGCGGGTGGTTGCCGTTTATCCGGCTCCGATGTCGCTGTGCCCGCGGGATCCGGTGTGTGTGGCCCGGCAGTGGTCCCGGAAGCCGGGGCGGGCTCCGTCACGGGGGTGGTGGGGTCCTTGGTCGCGGTCGTTGTCCCGGTGGCGGGGCTCATGCGGGAACACTCTCCTTCTCCAACTGCTGGGCTCGGGCCACTTCGTCGTGCAGCAGGCTCCAGATCTCGTGTCGGTAGCGCGCGAACTCCGGGCTGGAGCGCACGTCGTCCGCCGTGGTGCGGGCGTCGAGCGCGATCGGTACGACCTCTTTGACGGTCCCCGGCCGGGAGGTGAGGACGGCCACCCGCTGCCCGAGGTAGACCGCTTCCTCGATGCCATGGGTGATGAAGACCACCGTCTTGCCGGTCCGTTCCCAGATCCGCAGCAGCTCGTTCTGCAACAGCTCGCGTGTCTGCGCGTCCAGGGCGGCGAACGGCTCGTCCATGAGCAGCACATCGGGGTCGTAGGCGAGGCTGCGCGCGATCGCCACGCGCTGGCGCATTCCGCCGGAGAGTTCGTGCGGGTGGCGGTCCTCGAATCCGGTCAGACCCACCAGGTCCAGGTATTCCCGGGCGCGTTCGGCGCGCCGGCGCCGCGGCACTCCGGTGGCCTCGAGGCCGAACTCGACATTGCCCAGGGCCGTGCGCCAGGGCAGCAGGGCGTACTGCTGGAAGACGATGCCGCGGTCGAGACCGGGACCGGTGACCGGCTCTCCGTCCAGGAGGATCCGCCCGCACGTGGGCTGGGTGAGGCCGCCGAGCAGGTCCAGCAGGGTGGACTTGCCGCAGCCGCTGGGTCCGACGACCACCACGAACTCACCCGCCGAGATCTCCAGGTCGATTCCGTCCAGGGCGGTGAACTCGGTGCCCTGGCGGCGGCCTGCCGAACCCTGCACCGGGAACGCCTTGCGGACCTGCTCAAAAGCGATTTTGACGGTCATGGATCAGCTCCGGGTCTTCGTCGCGGAGGGAGCCGGGGAGCTGGACGAGGCGCTCGCCGGGCGATAGTGGTTGTACTTGTTGGTGTAGAGGTCGGACGCCTTGACCTTCCCCGGCTTGATGTCACCGCGCTCCTCCAGCCAGTCGATCCACAACTGGAGTTGCTTGTCGGCGATCCGGCCGCCGGTCTCGGCGACCCCGAAGGACTTCCAGTACTTCAGGGGCGTGGCGTCCTCCTTGCGCTTGCGCTTCCTCACCACCTCGGTCATCCGCGCGATCACTTCCTCGCGCGGTGTTCTGCGGGCCCACTCGATGGCCCGGGCCACGCCGGTGACAAAGGTCTTGACCGTGTCCGGGTTCTGCCGCAGAAAGCGATCGGTCATGACATACGTTCCGGCGCTGAAATTCCCGAGCAGCTGGACGTCGGTGAACAGCGGCCGGATCCCGCCCTTGGCCAGGGCCTTCTCCCGCAGGATGTCGCCCAGCACACCCACCTGGATCTGGCGTTGCCGCAGCGACTGTTCGGTATTGACCGGCGGCACCACCAGCGGCTGTACCTTGCCGATCTCCCCTTGGGACAGTCCATGACGCTGGAGATAGATATCGAGCATCGCCTCGGAGTGGGCGCCGAGGGTGTTCATCCCGACCTTCTTCCCGATGAGGTCGCGAGCCGATCGGATCGGACTGTCCTCCAGCACGTAAAAGCCGTTGTACGCGGCCTTGTCGGATCCGTAGTAAGCGATGACGGAGGTGATCGGGGCACCGTTCGCGGCCAGTTTGACCACCGCGCCGTTGAAGGCTCCGCCGAAGTCGACCTGTCCGGTGGCCGCGGACTGGATGTCCTGGGGACCGCTGATGGTGTTGCCGACCCAGTCCAGCTGCACATCGCCCAGATACCCCAGGTCCTCGGCGAGCTCTGGCAGGGTGACCTGGCCCGACCATCCCTGGTACCGGAGTTTCTTGGTCTGCTTCCCGGAGGCGTTGCCCGTGGCCGTACCGCAGCTCACCGCCGCGGCCGAGACACCGAGCAGGGTCATGAATTGTCGCCTGGAAGTAGCTGTGCGCATGAAAGGGGTCCTTGCGAAGGGGGATGTGAAAGGCAGGCCGAATAGCCGCACGGCGCTATCCGAAAAACCGCACGCGCATGAGTCCTGGCAGCACCATGAAGCCATTCCTCGTCATGTCGTGCAGGAAAGGCCGAGGAAGGTGGGGGGAGCGGACCGGGAAGGCAGGACTCACCGTGCCCAGAGGGCAGCGGATACCGTCAGATGCCGAGCGGGAAGAAAAGTGAGGGAGTCGAGCGCGAACGACTCAGCGGCCGGCGGCACAGATGGCGCTGGCCTGGCGTCGCAGATCGACGTGCAGACGCACGGCGAAATTCTCGGATTGGCTCACGTCAAGCAGGATGGCAGTGGCGGAGTCCCTCGTCAACGACTTCCGGATGCCGTCTCGCATGGCGGATTCCTTACCCTCGGCGGGCCGGTTTCGCATCACCCTCTTCGGGCCGCCTCGCAAGGACTTCCGGTAGGCGGGGGCGGAGAGAGCGATGTCGAGGTCGGTCACCTCCAGCAGGTGACGGGCGTCCAGCAAGTGCGGGCGTGCTCCAGGTCGACGCTCCGGGACGAGCGGACCCGTGCTGCAACGCGCGGGCTGTCAGACCGGGTTCATGGAAAAGTGCCTGAATGAGTATCAGCCAGCCGACAGGAACGGTACGTCCGGGCCCTCTCGCGGGGGTGAAGCCACCGTCGACCGTGGACGGACGCAGCCTCGCCGGGCTGGTGCACGGCCGGTCGGAGAACGACTGGCACCAGGCCGCACGCGTCGAGTACCGCACCCTCACAGCACTCCAGCGCCGCAAAGGCACGGCGAGCTGCCGGACGACGTCCGGCAGCCACACGTAGCGACGTTCAGACCCGCGGTGCGGTCTGCTCGAGGGCGCGGGCTCGGGCGCGCTCGGGGTAGCGGGCGGTGAACATGGCGGGCAGCACGAACCCGGCCACCTGGACCGCCGTCGAGGCCGTATCACCCAGATCCGCGGCGTGGACCGCGGCCAGGGCGGCGGCGGAGAGGGTGAAGGCGGTGGCCCAGACGGCGGTGATCACCACATTGATCCGGCGGAACAGCGGGGTGCCCCACACCTCGCGCGGCGCCTGGCGGCGGGCTATGCCGGTGGTGAAGGGCCGCCGCACGGCGACCGTCACCCAGGCGGTGACGGCCAGCCAGCCCAGCGCCAGCGCGCCGCCGTAGGACTCAAGGGCGCTGTGCGGGCGGGCGAAGGAGAGCGCGGTGAGACCCGCGAAGAAGACCACCGTGCTGCCCTCCAGCACCAGGGCGTCCGCGTCCACACCCGACTTCCGCTGCTGCACCAGCAGCCCGGCCCCGATCACCAGGCCCGCCAGCGCGCCCCACTGCCAGCCCAGTGAGGAGACCACCGCGAAGGCGATCCACGGGATGAAGCCGCGCAGGTAGTTCATGTCCGCTCCTTTGTGGGCGTTCCGGCCCTCTCGTCCCCTTGCGGCGACATTCTCACTCCGACATGTCAAAAATAGAAGGTCCAACGTTGACGTGTCAATATTGGAAGGTAAAGTGGAGGTCATGAGCCTTCGCCATGCCGTACTGGGGCTGCTGGCCGACCACCCGGCCAGCGGCTATGACCTGATGAAGCTGTTCGAGACCTCGTTGGCGAACGTGTGGGCGGCCACCCAGAGCCAGGTCTACGGGGAGCTGGGCAAGCTGTCCGACGGGGGCCTGGTGGCGGTCACGGCCGAGGGTCCGCGCGGCCGCAAGGAGTACGCCATCACCGAGGACGGCAAGGCCGAGCTGCGGCACTGGCTGACCGGCACCCCACCCACCACCACCCGCCGCAGCGACATGCTGCTGCGCGTGTTCTTCCTCGGTCGGCTCACCCGGTTGGAGGCGGTCACCCACCTCGAGGCCGAGGCCGCCCGCGCCGCCACGCGCCGCACCGCCCTGAAGGAGCTGGAGAAGTCCATCGACTGGGACGAGGGCCCGCTGTCGGTCTACGGCCGGATCGTCCTGGAGTACGGCGTCCGGCAGTCCGTCATGCAGGAGGAGTGGGCCCGCTGGGCCGCCGAGCGCGTCGGCGCCCTCGACGAGAGCGCGGATGCCCCGACCGTGGCTGCCCCGCCGCCCGGCCCCGAGGCACCGGCGCCCTAGACGAAGGAGCCCGGTGTGCTCCCCAGCCCGCACTGAGCGTCTCATCCGGCCGCGCCGGACCCCGGTGTGGAGCGGACCCACCTGGGCACGCCGCCGTTCGGCGTGGCGTGCCCAGGTCGCCGCGGGCGCTCAGTGCCGGTGCGCGGAGCGTACGGGGGCGGTGTCGGTGCTGGGCTTGTACGGGGTGATGCCGGCGTAGGTGGCGCGGTAGCCGTGGCGGCGTAGTTCGTCGTAGCGAGCGCGGTTGCCGCTGTGGAGGGTGGCATCGCACTCGGCCCTGCCCTGGGCGCCGGTCACCGCTGTGCACAGCTTCCGGGTACCGGACGCGTCGGTGAACCGGATGGTCTGACCGCGCAGCGGGGTGCCCTGGGCGTTGGTCAGGGTGGCGGACAGCCCCTTGACCTTCAGATACGGAGGTGTCAGGTGCCGTTGCACGGTGGCCGGGGACGCTGTGAGACGGGTGGACTCGTGGTGGGTTGCGGTCGGAATGGCCAGTCCGACGGGAGTGTGCAGCCCGGCGATGGGGACGGTGGTCTGGGTGCCACCGCGCGCGGGGACCTCCACCACCCGGTCGTTGCCGAAGTCGGCGATGAACAGGTCGCCCTGCGCGTCGAGGGCCAGCCCCTGCGGGCTGTTCAGCCCGGTCGTCGGGACGGTCCACTGAGAGCCGCCGCGGGCGGGCAGTTTGATCACCCGGTTGTTGCCCGAGTCGGACACATACAGGTTCCCGGCCCGGTCGAACGCCAGCCCGGTGGGCTGGGAGAGGCCAATGAGGGGGACGGTGGTCTGCGGACCGCCGTCGGCGGGCACCTTCACGACGCGGTCGTTGATGAAGTCGGCGATGAACAGATCGCCGTCGGCATCGAGGGCCAGGCCGTCCGGGTGGAGCAGACCAGTGGTCGGAACGGTGGTCTGACCACCGCCGTTCGGAGGGACCCGCACCACCCGGTCATTGAAACTGTCCGAGATGAAGAGGTCGCCGTCGCGGTTGAGGCCCAGTCCGATCGGGCGGTTGAGGCCGGTGGTGGGGACGGTGGTCTGACCGCCGCCGTTGGCCGGGACCTCCACCACACGGTTGTTTCCCGTGTCGGAGACGAAGAGGTTGTTGGCGGCGTCGAGCGCGAGACCGGTCGGGCGGGTGAGCCCGGTGGTCGGGACTGTGGTCTGGCCGCTGCCGTCGGTGGCGACCTTCAGCACCGTGTTGTCGGTGTACTCCGAGACGTACAGGGGCACGGTGCGCCGCGCGCGGTCGGGAGGCGCGGCCGTGGCCGTGGTTGCCGGTGCGATGCCAGCCGTACACAGCGTCAGAATTCCTGACAGCGCGGTCAGTCGCTGTCGTGTGGAAAAACGGATCATGACACACCCATCTGTTCTGGACGGACGCCCGACCCTAGGAACCCATGGCCCGCCCTCGTCCGCACCACGCCACCGGCCCGCCCGGCATCCACCCCAACGGCAGGCGCGGGGCGGTGGCGGGTAGATGGGTGAGTGGCCGAGTGGTTCAGGGCCCGCCGGTGATGCCGACGATGGCCGCGCGGAGATGTTCGATGACCGCGGCGTTGGGACAGACGTGGCCGTAGCCCTCGATGAACAGCCCTCTGGCTCCGGGAACGGTCTCGGCCAGGGCCCGCCCGTGCTCGACGGGGATGATCGGGTCATCCGTGCCGTGGATGACCAGGGTGGGCACGTCCAGCGCGCGCAGCCTGGGCGCGAGGTCGCCGACGGATGCGATGGCGTCGATGGCGAGCTGGCTGGCGTCCGGGTGCCAGGGGTTGGTCGCGCGGTCGTACTCGTGGGTGAGGACTGCCCGGCACCCCTCCATGTCGTACTCCGTGCTTCCAGCCAGCGGCGCGTAAGCGCTGAAGCGGGCCTCGATGAACTCCTCCCGGGTGGCGGGCGGGCTGGCGGCCAGCTCGGCCGCCATCTGCGCCACGTGTGCCAGGTAGTCGGCGTGCGGGGGCGGAGAGAAGAACGACGCCTCGCCTCTGAGGGTGGGCACCACGCCCGCCAGGCGAGAACTGGTCGAACACAGCGTCAGTGAGCGTACGCGGCCCGGGTGGTCGAGCCCGAGGAGCTGGGCGACGAGTCCGCCCATGGACCCGCCGACGATGTGCGCGGCGTCGACGCCGTAGCCGTCCAGGACCGCCACGGCGTCGCGGGCCAGGTCATGGCAGTCGTAGGGGTTCTTGTCGTAGTCGATCAGGGTGGACTTGCCGGTGTTGCGCTGGTCGTAGCGGATGACGTGCCGCCCACTCGCCGCCAGGCCGTGGCACAGGCTGTCGGGCCACCCCACGGCCTGGGCGTCCGCTCCGACGATCAGCAGCACATCCGGGTCGGCGGGATCGCCGAAGTCCTCGGTCCACAGCTGGAGTTCACCGGCAAGGACGATCTTCTCAGGCATGTGACGGTCCCTTCATGTCCCGTCCGGAAACGCGTTCTGTCCCTCGCAGGGACTCGATGGCGGCGTCGCGGATCGCTCCACGGCGGGTCTTGCCCGCGTCGTCGCGCAGCGGCTCGTCGGTGAGCTCGATGGAGCGGGGGATCTTGTAGCGGTCCAGCCGGTCGGCCAGGTGGTCGAGAAGCGCCTCGACGGTGGTGCCGGGGGCTGCCTGGACGACGGCGTGGACCCGCTGGCCGAGGTCGTCGTCCGGAAGTCCGACGACCACACTGGTCAGCACCGCGGGATGCTCGCTGAGAGCCGACTCGACCTGTGCCGGGTAGATGTTGGCGCCACCGGAGACGATGAGGTCGGTGCGGCGGTCGCTGAGGTAGAGGTAGCCGTCCTCGTCCATCCAGCCGAGGTCGCCCAGGGACTCCCAGTCGCCGTGGCTGCGGGCCTCGGCCCCGATGTACCGGTAGCCGGGATCGCCCTCGGGCGCGCGCATGAAGATCTCGCCGATCACCCCGGGCGGGGCCGGTGTGCCGTCGGGGTTCAGCACGGTCATCTCGCCGCTCATCGGACGGCCCACCGAGCCCCGGTGCGCGAGCCATTCGGTGCCGTTGAGTGCGGCGATCGCCTGGGCTTCCGTACCGGAGTACATCTCCCACAGCCGCTCGGGACCGACCAGGTCGATCCACGCCTCCTTCACCCATGGCGGACAGGCCGCCGAGGAGTGCAGCACCACCCTCAGCGAGGAGGCGTCGAAGCGTCCCGGTTCCTCCTGCGCCGTGCGCCAGATGCGCTGCATCATGGTCGGCACCAGCACCATCCACGACACGGCGTGGGTGCGGATCGCGTCGATGGCCGCGGTGGCGTCGAAGCGGGGCAGCACCACCAGGTGGTGGCCCAGGAACAGGCCCAGGCTGGAGAAGGTGAAGGGCGCGTTGTGATGGAGCGGGCCCGCGACCAGCTGGCAGTCGTCGGGTTCCATCAGCATCGCGCGAGCTTGGGCCAGGTCGATGTCACCGTCGTGGCCGTCGACGATGACTTTGGGGCGTCCGGTGCTACCGCCTGAGGTCGGAGCCTTCCAGGAGGGGGAGATCCGTTCGGGCAGCGGCCCGTCACCCAGGCCCGTGGGAGGCCGGAAACCAGCTGGAACATGAGCGACGCCGGGGTGGTCGGCGGGATCCAGATCCCCGACCACCAGCGTGGAGCCCGCCAGTTCCACGATCTCCCGCCGCTCACGGGCCGGCAGCCGCCAGGAGACCGGCTGCGGCACGGCACCGAGCTTCCAGACGGCGACGGCGGCGAGGTGGAACTCGGTGGAGTTCGGCAGCGCGATGGTGACGAAGTTACCGTGTCGCACCCCGAGTTCCGCGTAGGCGCGCGCGAGCCGGTTGCTCCCGCGGTCGAGCTCCTCCCGGGTCAGGGTCCGCGCGCCACAGGTGATGGCGGGGCGCTGCGGATCCCGCTTGGCCAGTTCCCTGATGATGCGGCCGATCGGTTGCGTCGTGGACATCGGTCTTCCTTCTCACGGCTGGACCGGACGGCGGCCGGGACGTCCTCCTCCGGTGCGGGACGGGCAGGCGGAATGAAGAGTGGCGCGTACGTTCCCTCGGGCCGGCCGCGCTGCCGTCACCCCGGGCAGCACTGCCAGTCCGCACGCCATCAAAGGCCGGGGTCGGGCATGGCCGCATCCGTAGAACCACTGGTGCCCTCGCATGCGCCCCCGCCCCCGCGACACCGCCTCCGGGCCGGAAAGGTCCGGGGCATGATGTGACCGCCGCCACTGTTTCCGCAACCTGGACACAAACGTTCATGGCCGGTAACACTTTGCGCAGCGGGGGCCTGCCGAGCAGGCCGTCACCCACCGCGGATGCGCTCATGGCGCACCCACCCCCGCGCACTCGCCCCCTCACGGGCTACGAGGCGCGTTGTGTCTCAGCGTTCGACATTTCTTCTTCCTCCTCGCCTCCGCGGCCGCTTGGGGAGCACACCCGCGTGGTGGTGGTCCTCCCCCATGGCTCGTTGAGTCCACCGCCCTGACAGGGAGTCGCTCCATGAACGTCACGGTCGTCCCACCGGACACGGGGAAACCGCCGAAAGCCCGGTACGGCGCGCTCATGACGTCAGTCGTCAGCGTCACCCTCATGTACAACATCTGCCTGGGGGGCGCGCTGGGGATCCTGATACCGAAACAGATCGCCGAGATCACCCCCGATGGCAAGGTCGGGGCGCTGGCCATGGTGACCGCGGTCGGCGCGGCCGTCACCGTCCTCGCCAACCCCCTCGCCGGTGCGCTGTCGGACCGCACCCGCGGCCGCTGGGGACGGCGTACGCCCTGGGTGGTCGCCGGTGGTCTGGGCAGCGCGGTGTCCCTGCTGGCGCTCGGCGCCCTGGGGGCACTGATGTGGATCGCGGTGTTCTGGGCACTCACGAAGATGTTCCTCAATGTGCTGATCGCGCCGGTCAACGCGCTGGTGCCGGACCGGACTCCCCCGGAGAAGCGCGGCTTCGTCTCCGCCCTGATGGGACTGGCGGGGTTCGCGGGCGCGGTGGGGGGCACGCTGGTGGCCGCGGCGTTCGTGTCCCGGATCCCGCTCGGCTACATGGTGATCGCGGTGGGTCTGGTGGCCGCGGCCGGGTTGTTCACGCTGCTGTCCGGCGACCGCTCCAGCGCGGGTGAACCGCGGCCCCCCTTCCACCTGGGACGCTTCCTCCGCGGTTTCTGGGTGAGCCCCCGCCGGTACCCGGACTTCGCCTGGGCGTTCGTCGCCCGCACGGCGATGGTCCTCGGATTCAACGCGATCCTCACCTACCAGCTGTACATCCTCCAGGACTACGTGGGCATGTCCCTGGACGACGCCGCGGAGCTCAGCCCCGCCCTGAACCTGGTGCTGGTGGCGGGCGTCATCATCGGCACACTCCCCGCCGGTGCCCTGTCCGACCGACTCGGCCGCCGCAAGGTGTTCGTGTTCATCTCCTCGCTGGCCATCGCCATCGCCGGTCTCTTTCCGCTGATCTGGCCCACCGTCACCGCGATGTACGCCTTCTATGCGATCGCCGGCCTGGGCTTCGGCTGCTACGCGGCGGTGGACCAGGCCCTGATGACACTGGTGCTGCCCAACGCCGAGGACAGCGGCAAGGACATGGGCATCCTCAGCATCGCGAACAACGGGGCCACGGCCGTGGCCCCCGTCGTCGCCGCGGGTCTGATCAGCGCGCTGGGCGGCTACCGGTCGCTCTTCGGTGCCGGTGTCGCGCTCGCGGTCATCGGCGCGGTGGCCGTCCTGCCGATCAAGAGCGTCCGCTGACCCGGCGCACGCCGACCCGCGGAGGAGCCCCTACGCCGGCCCCCGGGCGTGCCCCGGCGTCCGGGGGCCGGTCGGCAGGAGCGGCACGTCGATGACGGGACGGGCGCGGAGCGCCACCTCCTCCGCCGCGCGTGCGGCCTCCTCACGGTTCACCCCGAGGGGTGCGCACCTGACCTGTTCGTGCAGCTTGACGACGGCGTCCATCAGCATCTGCGGGCGGGGCGGGCACCCCGGCAGATAGATGTCCACGGGGACGATGTGATCGACCCCCTGGACCACGGCGTAGTTGTTGAACATCCCGCCCGAGGACGCGCACACGCCCATGGCGATGACCCACTTGGGGTTCGGCATCTGGTCGTACACACGGCGCAGCACGGGAGCCATCTTCTGGCTGACCCGTCCGGACACGATCATGAGATCCGCCTGTCTCGGCCCGCGCCAGTACTCCATCCCCCACCGCGACAGATCGTGCTTCGCACCTCCCGTCGCCATCACTTCCATCGCGCAGCACGCCAGTCCGAAGACCGCGGGGAACATCGACGACTTGCGCGCGGCTCCCGCGAGGACTTCCACGGTCGTGAGGGCGAAACCGCTCGGGAGACTCTCTTCGATACCCACACCAGCACCTCTGTTCCAAAGGGTCCGGGGACGGCAGTCCTGGCTGATCGGAGCGTTCTGCTCCTCACACAACGTAGCCGGACGGCACCGGACCGGAACCAGGGGTGAGGACGACCCACCGGAAGATGAGTAACAACTACTCACCGCTGAGGTGTGTGCGCGGTTCTCCTCCTCCGGTACGGTGCGGGGCGCCCAGCAGGCGAGCGGGGCCGCCTCCGCCCCCGGGATGAGCAGGAATTACTCACCGGCCCGGCAGGGAGCGCGGCGAGAGTTGCTGCGGGCAGGCAGCACGGCGGAGTGCCGTCCGGTGGACATCCGGGGCACCCGTCGGCACCACCCCATGCCGCCCGGTCTCTCCACCGACTTTCGTCATGCCCCCTGGGAAGTGATGTGCATGTCCTCCACCCCCCTGATGCCCGCATACGCCGAGCGGCTGATCCGCGGCCGACGTGCCACCCGGGCCTTCCTCCCCGCCCCCGTCCCCGAAAGGACACTGCATGACATCTTCACGCTGGCCGGTGCGGCGCCCTCCTCGTCCAACACCCAGCCCTGGCTTGTCGAGGTGGTCAGCGGAGAAACCCGTGACCGGCTGAGCAAGGCCCTGCTCGCCGCGAAGGAGGAGAACGCCTTCACGTTCGACTATCCCTACGACGACACCATGTACTCCGGCAACAGCGTCCGGTGGCGTCAGGACATGGGAGCGCGGATGTACAGCTCCCTGGGCATCGCACGGGACGACCACGAGGGGCGGCATGTCATCCTCCGGGACAATCTGCGGTTCTTCGGCGCCCCGCACGTGGCGCTGATGTTCATGCCGCCCAACGCGGAGGAACGGATGGCCAATGACACCGGGCTGTACGCACAGACCCTGATGCTCGCCATGACCGCCCACGGGGTGGCCAGCTGTCCGCAGGCGTCCCTGGGCTTCTTCTGCGACACCATCCGCGAAACGCTCGGCATCAGCGACAACAAGCTCATCTTCGGGATCTCGTTCGGCTACGCCGACGAGTCCTCCCCCAGGAACCAGGTCCGCATGCCCCGCGCGGAACTGGCGGAGACGACCCGCTTCCACCGCTAGTGCCGCGTCAGCCAAGGTTCGCCCGGTAGCGAGGCGTCCTGGTGCGTGCGATCGCAAGGCGGCCGCAAGCCGTCGTAGTGGGTCTGCTCGGGCTTTCGGCCAACGCAGCGAGTGTGCGTGCCAGGGCGGCGAGCGGGGGCGAACCTTGGCTGACGCGGCACGAGCGGCGCCCCGCGGCTGGGCCCCCGCAGCCGGCGCCCCGCGGTGAGATCTCCGAAACGAGCACTTCACGGGAGCGGGAACGTCCGGGAAACGAACCCTCCCTAGCGTTTCCGCCCATGGATGCAGAGCTGTATACACAGCTGGACACAGCCTCCGTACCGGAGGCCCGGCCCGCGTGCTCGCTCGGTGGGACGGTCTACGCGAGGTTGCGGGACGCTCTCCTGAACGGCGAGTTCGGGGCGCGTGAATCGCTGGCCGAACTGCGGCTGGCCGCGCGGTTCGGGGTGTCGCGGACGCCGGTGCGCGAAGCGCTGGCCCGGCTGCACACCGACGGGCTGATCGAGCGGGAGGACGGTGGCTTCTTCGCCACCGTCCCCAACCTCGCCCAGCTGAAGGACTTCTACGAGCTCCGGGTCACCCTGGAGTTGCGGGGGGTCGCCCGCGCCATCGAGGACTCCTCCGTACGGCACGATCCGGCAGTCCTCACCGCCGAGTTGGAGCGCTGGTACGCGATGCGCGAGCGTCCTCCCGCGCCGGACCCGCGCTTCGTCGTACAGGACGAGCGGTTCCACGCCGAGCTGTCCCGCGCCTCCGGCAACCCTGCCCTGACCGAGGCACTCGTGACGGTCAGCGAGCGGATCCGTCGGGTGCGGATGTACGACTTCCTCACCCGGGACCGGGTGCAGACGACCATCACCGAGCATATCGAGATCATGGAACTCGTCCGCGACGGCCGCCTCGACGAGGGCTACCGGGCCCTGCACGCCCATGTCGGCGACTCGATGGCCGTGGTCATGGAGCGCGCCCAGCGGGCCATGACGCAGATGGCCCTGCACGCCGGCCGGATCTGACCTCCGCTGTTTTCCCGCACGGGGTCCGCACCCCGTGCCCGCACTCCCCCGTCCTGCCGACGACGCCACACGGGGTCCGGCCGCCCGCACGGCACATCCGGTACCACCCAACGCACTCCCAGGAGGCGTGGCATGAGCGCCATCGAGTCACGGTCGGCAGCGCCGGACCGTTCCGCATCGGCAGACCCGTCCGGCAACCGGCAGACCGACCAGGCGGTGAAGGAGACCCTGGAGGACTACACCCTCCGCTTCGCACCGCGCAGTTACCGCCGCTGGACACCGGCGGTCGTGGCGACCACCGCGCTCGGCGGCATCGCCTACATGGCCGACTTCTCCATCGGCGCCGGAATCGGCCTGGCACACGGCACCGGTAACGCCCTCGTGGCGATCGCCGTCGCCGCCGTTGTCATCTTCGTCACCGGTTTCCCCCTCGCGTACTACGCCGCCCGCTACAACATCGACCTCGACCTGATCACCCGCGGCTCCGGCTTCGGCTACTACGGCTCGGTGCTCACCAGCGTCATCTTCGCCAGCTTCACCTTCGTCTTCTTCGCCCTCGAAGGGTCGATCATGGCGCAGGGGCTCGAACTCGGCCTCGGACTGCCGTTGTGGCTGGGCTATCTGGTCTCCACGCTGATGGTGATCCCGCTGGTGATCTACGGTATGAAGGCGCTCAGCACGCTCCAGGTGTGGACCACCCCCGTCTGGCTGCTGCTGATGGTCGCCCCGCTGGTGTACCTGATCGCCACCGACCCCGGCAGTGTCGACCGCTTCCTCTCCTACGCGGGCACGGGCGGCGACGGTGGCGTCAACACCGCCTCCGTCCTGCTCGGCGCGGGGGTGTGCCTGTCCCTCATCGCGCAGATCGGCGAGCAGATCGACTATCTGCGCTTCATGCCGCCCAAGACCACGGAGAACAGCCGGGCTTGGTGGACCGCCGTGGTGACGGCCGGTCCCGGCTGGGTGGTGCTGGGGGCGCTGAAGCAGGCCATCGGTGTCTTCCTCGCCGTGCACATCCTGGCCGACGTGGGACCGGCGGCGGCGCCCGAGCCGATCCAGCAGTTCCGCGGCGCCTTCGCCGCGATGATGCCGTCCTGGCTGGTGATCCCGCTGGCGGTGGTCCTGGTCGTGATCAGCCAGATCAAGATCAACGTCACGAACGCGTACTCCGGTTCGCTCGCGTGGACCAACTCCTTCACCCGCGTCACCGGGCACTACCCCGGCCGCATGGTGTTCGTCCTGGTCAACCTGGGCATCGCGCTCGCCCTGATGGAAGCCGACATGTTCAGCGTCCTGGGTGACATCCTCGGCTTCTACTCCAACTGCGCGATCGCCTGGGTGGTGACCGTCGCCACCGACATCCTGATCAACAAGTACCTGCTCAGACTCTCCCCGCACGCCCCCGAGTTCCGCCGCGGCATGCTCTACGCCGTCAACCCGGTCGGGGTCGTCGCCTTCGTCGCCGCCTCCGGTCTGTCCATCGCCATGTACTTCCACCTCCTCGGCGACACCCTCCAGCCGTACTCCCCGGTCGCCGCGGCCGTGATCGCCTTCGTCCTCACCCCGCTCATGGCGGTCGTCACCAAGGGCAGGTACTACCTGCGCCGCACCGACGACGGCATCGCCGAACCGCTCCTGGATGCCGACGGCAACCCGAGTGCGGTCGGCTACCGCTGCCACGTCTGCCACCAGTCGTACGAGCGACCCGATCTGACCGCGTGCCAGACACACCACGCGGTGGTGTGTTCGCTGTGCCTGAGCACCGACCGGGCCGCTGACCACGTGCTGCCCGCCCAGCCGTCCGCCGCGTAAACCCGGTTCCAGCGGCCCACACCACCCCCCACACCACCGCCCCGCCCCGTTCCGTCCCGTCCCGGAGGAGCCGCCGTGTTCGACACCCTGCTCGTCGCCAACCGCGGAGAGATCGCCTGCCGCGTCATCCGCGCCGCGGACGCCCTCGGTCTGCGGACCGTGGCGGTGTACTCCGACGCCGATCGCGGCGCACCCCATGTCCGGATGGCCGACGAGGCCGTACGGCTCGGCCCGGCGCCCGCCACCGAGAGCTATCTGCGGACCGACAGGGTGCTGGACGCCGCCCTGGCCACCGGCGCCGGAGCGATCCACCCCGGCTACGGCTTCCTGTCGGAGAACGCCGTCTTCGCCACCGCCGTGGAGGAGGCCGGACTCGTCTTCGTCGGCCCCACCCCGGCCCAGTTGGAGGTCTTCGGCTCCAAACACACCGCCCGCGCCGCCGCGCTCGACGCCGGTGTACCGCTGCTGCCGGGCAGCGGGCTGCTGGCCGACGCCGAGAGCGCGCTGCGCGCGGCCGGGGAGATCGGCTACCCGGTCATGCTCAAGGCGACCGGTGGCGGAGGCGGTATCGGCATGCAGGCGTGTGCCGATCCGGCGGAACTGCGCGAGGCGTTCGCCCGGGTGACCCGGCTGGCCCGCGGCAGCTTCGGCGACGGCGGGGTGTTCCTGGAGCGGTACGTCACCCGCGCCCGCCATGTGGAGGTGCAGGTCTTCGGCGACGGCACCGGCCGGGTGATCAGCCTCGGCGACCGTGACTGCTCCCTCCAGCGCCGCAACCAGAAGGTCCTCGAAGAAGCCCCGGCCCCGGGTCTCCCTCTCCGCCTTCGAGAGCAACTTCACAGCAGCGCACGCGAGTTGTGTGCGTCGGTCGGTTACCGGTCCGCCGGGACCGTGGAGTTCGTGTACGACGCCGACCGCGAGGAGGCGTCCTTCCTGGAGGTCAACACCCGCCTCCAGGTCGAGCACCCGGTCACCGAGGAGATCACCGGTGTCGACCTGGTCGGCTGGATGCTGCGCCTGGCCCGTGGCGAGACCGGCTTCCTCGACGGGGTCCCCGACAACGGTCCGCCACGAGAGGGCCACGCCGTCGAGGCCCGTGTCTACGCCGAGGACCCGGCCCGCGACCACCGCCCCAGCGCCGGGCTCCTCACCCGGGTCGACTTCCCCGGCGACGTACGCGTGGACAGCTGGGTGGAGACCGGCCAGGAGGTGTCCACCTCCTACGATCCGATGCTGGCCAAGGTCATCGCCACCGGCCCGACCCGGGCCGAGGCCCTGGCCCGCCTCGACCACGCCCTCGCCCGCACCCGGATCGACGGTGTCGAGACCAACCTCGGCCTGCTCCGGGCCGCCTGCCACCACCCGGACACGGCCGCGGCCCGGCACACCACCGCCACGCTCGGCGAGGTCTCCGACGGCCGTGCACGGGTGGATGTGGAACGCCCCGGCACCATGACCACCGTCCAGGACTGGCCGGGCCGGATCTCCTACTGGGAGGTCGGCGTCCCTCCCAGCGGCCCGATGGACGACCTCTCCTTCCGCCTGGGCAACACCGCGGTCGGCAACCCCGAGGGGGCGCCCGGTCTGGAGTACACCCTCGACGGCCCCGCGCTGCGCTTCTCCCACCCGGCGGTCGTCTGTGTCACCGGCGCCCCCGCGCCGGTCACGGTCGACGGTGTCCCGGCAGCCCAGTGGGAGCCGCTGGACATACCCGCCGGGGCGCTGCTGGAGGTCGGCACGGCCGACGGGCCGGGGATGCGCGGCTATGTCCTCGTCCGCGGCGGCCTCGACGTACCCGAGTACCTCGGCAGCGCCGCCACCTTCACCCTGGGCGGCTTCGGCGGTCACGCGGGCCGCGCCCTGCGCGCCGGCGACGTCCTGCGCCCCGCCGCCCACAGCGGCGAAGGTCCCGCCCCCGCCCCCGTCCCGGCCCGCGCCCGCCCGCACTTCACGTCCGAGTGGCGGATCGCGGTGAGCGAAGGACCGCACCCCGCACCGGACTTCCTCACCCGGCAGGGTCTGGCCACCGTGTACGCGGCCGAGTGGAAGGTCTCCGCCCAGTCGGCGCGCACCGGGGTCCGGCTGATCGGTCCCAAGCCCGCATGGGCCCGCCGGGACGGTGGTGAGGCCGGACTGCACCCCTCCAATGTCCACGACACCGCGTACTCCGTCGGCGCCGTCAACCTCACCGGCGACACCCCGGCCGTACTCGGCCCCGACGGACCGAGCCTGGGCGGCTTCGCCTGCCCGGTCACCATCGTCAGCGCCGAGCGGTGGAAGGCGGGTCAGCTGCGCCCCGGCGACACCGTCCGCTTCGTCCCCGTCACCGAGGCGACGGCCGACTCCCTGCGCCGCACACCCGCGCTGCTCACCCTCGCCTCCGACGGCGCGGACGGCGACGACGGTGTCCTCGCCCGCCGCGCCGCCACCGACACCGCCCCCGAAGTGACCTACCGGCGCGGCGCCGACGACAACATCCTCGTCGAGTACGGGCCGATGACCCTCGATCTGGCCCTGCGCATGCGGGTCCACGCCCTGGCCGCGCACCTCGCGGACCACCGCCCGCCCGGCCTCGTGGACATCACCCCCGGCGTACGCTCCCTGCACCTGCACACCGACCCCGACGCCCTGCCGCTGCGCACCCTCCTCGCCCGCCTCCAGGAGGCCGAGGACCATCTCCCGGCCGCCCATGAACTCACCGTCCCCAGCAGGGCCGTTCACCTCCCGCTGTCCTGGGACGACCCGACGGTCGACGAGGCGATCGCCCGCTACTCGGCGTCCGTGCGCGACGACGCCCCCTGGAACCCGTCGAACATCGAGTTCATCCGCCGTATCAACGGCCTGGACTCGGCCGACGACGTGCGGCGCACCGTGTTCGACGCCGAATACCTCGTACTCGGCCTCGGCGATGTCTACCTCGGCGCCCCCGCCGCCACCCCGCTCGACCCGCGCCACCGCCTGGTCACCACCAAGTACAACCCGGCCCGCACCTGGACCGCCGAGGCGGGCGTCGGCATCGGCGGCTCCTACCTGTGCATCTACGGCATGGAGAGCCCCGGCGGCTACCAGCTCATCGGCCGTACGGTGCCCATCTGGGGCGGGCTGCGCCCGCACCGATCGTTCGCCGACGGCACGCCCTGGCTGCTGCGCTTCTTCGACCGCATCATCTGGCATCCGGTCTCGCCCGCCGAACTCCACGACATCCGCGCCGATCTGGCCTCCGGCCGCACCGGACTCGACATCCGGCCCGGCACGTTCTCCCTGGCGGAGCACGAGCGCTTCCTGAGCGAGAACGCCGCCGACATCGCCGCCTTCCGCACCCGCCAGGCCGCCGCGTTCACCGCTGAACGCCGGGCCTGGGAGGCATCCGGTGAACTCACCGAACGCCCTGCCGCCGCCCCCGCCCCGGTCCTCGCCCCCGTCGCCCCGCCGCCCGGTTCCCGGCTGGTCGAGGCACCGCTCAGCTCCAGTGTGTGGAAGGTCGAGGCCGGTCCCGGAGCCACGGTCGAGGCGGGTCAGCCACTGGTCGTCCTGGAGGCCATGAAGATGGAGGTGGTGGTGCGTGCCCCGGCCTCCGGCACCGTCACCGACATACTCGTCACCGCCGGACAGCAGATCGACGCCGGTGCCCCGCTGGCCGTCCTCGTGAAGGAAGAAGCCGCATGACCCTGGTCCCGTCCTCGCCCACCTGTGCGGAGCGCGTCACCGCCGCGTACCGGCGCATCGCCGAGACCGACCGCCCGGAGATCTGGATCTCCCTGCGCGAGGAGTCGGACGTACTGGCCGAGGCACACGCGCTGGACGCCCGTGTCGCCGCCGGTTTCGCAGGTGGCAGCGGTGACACCGGCGGGGAACTGCCGCTCGCGGGAACCCTGGTGGCGGTCAAGGACAACATCGACGTCGCCGGACTCCCCACTACCGCCGCCTGCCCCGCGTACGGCTACACCCCCGACGTCTCCGCACCGGCGGTACGGCGTCTGGTGGAGGCGGGCGCGATCGTGCTCGGCAAGACCAACCTGGACCAGTTCGCCACCGGCCTGGTCGGCACCCGCAGCCCGCACGGCCCGGTCCGCAACGCACTGCGCCCGGAGAAGATCTCCGGCGGCTCCAGCTCCGGTTCGGCGGTCGCCGTGGCGCTCGGCATCACCGATATCGCCCTCGGCACCGACACCGCCGGATCGGGCCGTGTCCCGGCCGCCCTCAACGGCATCGTCGGCATCAAGCCCACCCTCGGTCTGGTCCCCACCACCGGCGTGGTGCCCGCCGCCCGCTCGTACGACGCGGTGACCGTCTTCGCCCGCACCCTCACCGAGGCCCAGCGGGCGGTCACACTGATGACGGGCCCGGACGAGGCCGATCCGCGCTGCCGTGCCTGGCCGGATGGCGTACGCCTGTCCGCACCGCCGTGCCCCCGTGTCGCCCTCCCCCGGGACGAGGACCTCGCACCGCTCTCGCCCCGGGCCCGCGCCGCCTTCCACACGGCGGTCGAGCGGCTGGAGGACGCGGGCGCGGAGACGGCGGTGATCGATGTCGGCCCGCTGCTGGAGGCCGCGAAGCTGCTGTACGACGGCGCGCTGGTCGCCGAACGGTACGCGGCCGTGGGCGACTTCATCGCCGACGACCCCTCCGCCGCCGACCCGACGGTCGCCGGCATCATCCTGGCCGCCGCCTCCCTCCCCGCGCACGCGCTCGTCACCGACCTGGAGCGCCTGGACGGCTACCGCACGACGGCCCGCCGCATCCTGTCCGGTTTCGACGCCCTGCTGCTGCCGACCACCACCGAACACCCGGACATCGCCGCCGTGCGGGCCGATCCGGTCGCACTCAACGCCCGCCTCGGCACCTACACCAACTTCGTCAACCTCCTCGACCTGGCCGCCGTCGCGGTCCCGGCGGGCGAGGCGGACGGCAGCCCGTTCGGCGTCAGTGTCATCACCCGGGCGTTCGAGGACCAGGCGGCCATCGACATCGCGGCTCTCCTGACCGCCGAACAGGCCCCCGTCCCCTGGCCCGGCAACGGCGTCGATGTGGCGGTCTTCGGCGCCCACCTGCGCGGGCAGCCCCTGAACCACCAGCTCACGGATGCCGGAGCCCGCTACCGCGGGGAGATCCGCACGGCCCCCGCCTACCGGCTCACCGCACTGCACACCACCCCGCCCAAGCCCGGCCTCCTCCGCGTGTCCCCGCCGGACGGCGCCGAGATCACCGGCGAACGCTGGACCCTCTCCCCCGCCGCCCTGGGCCACTTCCTCGCGGCCCTCCCGGCCCCCATGTTCCTCGGCCGCGTGGAACTCGCCGACCGCACCTGGGCCGTGGGGTTCCACACCGACCCGGCCTCGGCGGCGGCGGGGACGGACATCACCGCACACGGCAGCTGGCCCGCCTATCTGGCGACCCTCACCGACGTCTGACGGGGGCGCGCCGGGACGGGGCCCCCCACGAAGCCGAGCGCGTCCCGCGGCTGGTCCCCGGAGCCCGGGCCGACATCGTTCCCCACACCGGCCATGGACCGCAGATCGACCACGCGGAGGCGGTCAACCGCCGGATGCTGGAGTTCATGAACCCCGTCAACGGGGGGTTTCCCACCGCGGGATGAGCGGCGTCACCGCGCCACGGACCAGCTTGCCCGGCCGCCGGTGGGCCCGGCACGTCGTCCAACGTGCCGGGCCGGGTGCCTCACCCGTCGAGGGCTGCCCTGATCACCGCCAGCCGCCGCTGGTCCGCACGGATCCAGTGCAGGTCGTACGGGTGGCGGGGCGGGCGGCGGGTGGCATCGGCGAGCTCGCGCAGCCGCTCCGTGACATCCGGGGTGAGGCTTCCGCCGCCCAGTTCGCGCAGCAGAGCGATGGCCTCCTCGGCCTGGCCGCCCTGCTCGACGGCCAGCACGAGGGCGTCGGTCAGCGTCTCCTGGTCCAGCTCGCCGTCGGGGCCGATCGCACCGGGGAGGGCCATCAGCGCACCGCACGCGGGCACCAGCGTGTCGATCTTCCGGAACAGCGGCGCGAACTCCGGCGCCAGGCTCGCCGCGGGCGCGCCGATGCGGCGGGCGAGCCGGGCCGCGGCGGCGCCGGTACGGGAGTCCGCGGCCAGGACCGCGGACACCACCGGCAGCAGTTCTTCCGCCGCGCCCGGCCCCTCGATCGCGAGGATCGCGGACGCGGCGCTCAGGCAGTCGCCCCGGTCCCAGCCGACCCCGTCGGTCTCCTCGGGGGCCAGCAGTTCGCGCAGCCGCGGCAGCAGCGGTTCACCGGCCGCGCCGAGCCGACTCGCGCGGGCCACGGCGGAGCGCTTGCTGTACAGGATGTCGTCGAGTCCGGCGCGGACCGCCTCGACCAGTGGCGCGCTGTCGCCGGTGAGCTTGTGGAGCGCCGCGGCGATCGGCATCCGGTCGTAGACGGAAGCGCCGTCGGCGGCGGCCCGCAGCCGTTCGGCGGCCTCCTCGGCATCGTCGGTTCCCGCCGCGGCGGCGGCCACCGCGGCGGGGGCGTTCTGTCGTTCCTTCGGCAGCAGGGCGTACAGCTCCGGCAAGGCCGGGGCGGCCTGCGGCCCCCATGCGCTCAGCAGCGTGCACAGGTAGCGGGGCGCGCCGTAGTTGCGGCGGTCGGGGTTGCGGAGCAGATCCCGGGCGGCGTCGAGAAGTCCGGCGTCGAAGGGGACGACGACCCCGCGCCCGGCGCTCCAGGCCGAGCTGCCGACGGCGGTCTCCAACGACTCCCTGCGGCACGGCAGATCGCGCGCGAGCAGCGGCACGGCCCGGGGGTCGCCGAGACCGATCAGCACGGCGAGCGCGGTGTCCGCGAGCTCCTCGTCCTCGCGCTCACCGCCCCTCGTCCCGACCTCGCCCGCGGCCACGCGCAGCACCGCGTCGGCGGCGGGGCGGGCCTCGTCCCCGAGGCGGCGCAGCTGCGACAGGGCGCGCCCGGCCACCGCGGCGTCCTCGTCCCCCACCAGGGCGGCGAGGTACGGAACGAGGGAGGGCGGGGCGGTGCGGAATTCTCCGCACAGTGTCTCGGCGGCGGCGAGCACACGGCGGTTGCGAAGCCCCGCTCCCTCCCCCTCGGCCGTGGCGACGGTCTCCAGCAGGCCGAGCGCGACGGGGAGTTCACCGCGGTCGGCGAGGAGGGCCAACAGCAGCTCGAAGGACCGGTCGTCGCGGTCGGTGTCCTTCCAGTCGCCGGTGCTCGGGTCGAACCAGCGCTCGCCGGGTTCGGTCTCCGTGCCGTTCAGCGCCCAGGCGGTGGCGGCGGCCGCCAGTTCATCCGTCCACGCGCCGTCGGCGCGCACCAGGCTGAGGGCCGCGGCGAGCCGGACCTCCGGGTCCCGGCCGGGCCCGAGTTCCCCGGCGCTGATCTCGGCCGCGATGTCCGCGTCGGCGACGCGGCACGCCGTCAGCAGGTCGGAACGCAAGCCCTGATCGGTCTCGTCGGCCCAGCGCTCCCGTATCGCCTCGGCCGACGTACGCGAGGGGCCCGACAGGCCGATGATGCGGACGACCAGCCGCCGGATGTCCACGTCCTCGTCCGCGAGCAGCGGCAGCAGCACCGGCACCTGGGCGGCGACGGCGGCCACCAACTCGTCCTGGTCGCCGCGCGGCTGGTCCTCTCCGTCGGCGACGCTGTGCAACAGCTCCAGCAGTGTTTCGGTGTACACCCCGGAGACGCACAACCGGGCCAGATACGGCACGCACTGGACGGTCGCGGTGTACGCGGGCACCCGGGCGCGCATGGCGTGCCAGAAGGAGGTGAGGGCCTCGCGGACGGCCTCGTCGTCGTCCGAGGCGAGGGCGCGCAGGGTGCCCGCCGGGTCGGCGGCGGTGCCGCCGACGAAGCCGGTGGGGAGCCAGACCTCGTCGTCCAGGCCCTCGAAGATCTCTTCTGTGGTGAGCTGTGCCGTCATGCGGAAGATCATCGCAAGGTGGCGGTGACAGGCCGATCGAGGGTTCGTCCCAGGGCCGTAACGGGCGACCGAGAGGTACGGCCCCGCACGGGTCGGCACGTCGCACACCTACGCCAAGCCGTGGAGGGGCGGCGCCGGGCGTGAACATGTTGTGTACGTTGGGCACCGATGACTGAGCGACCACCACACGGCTCGGCCCGCCCGGGCGGACGAACCGCCCGCACCCGCACCGCCGTTCTCACGGCTGCCCTGGACGAGCTCGACGTCGCGGGATTCGGCGCGCTCACCCTCGACAAACTCGCCGTGCGCTCCGGCGTCCATGTGTCGACGATCCGCCGCCGCTGGCGCACCGTCGAGGGCGTCATCGGTGATCTGCTGGCCCAGCAGAGCACCACCATTCCCACCCCCGACTCCGGTGGCCTCCGCCAGGACCTGCACGAACTGGCCAGTGCCATCGCCGACTTCCACGCCACACCCCGCAACCGCAACCTCATCGAAGGCATCGCGGCGGCGGCCGCACACGACCCGCGCGTCGCGGACATCGTGCGCGGCGCCTTCACCGCGCGCACCGAGCACGTCACACAGCTCGTACAGCGCGCGGTCGCCCGCGGCGAACTCACCGCGGACACCGATGCGAAAGAGGTCATCGCGGCCCTCAGCGCCCCCTTCTACTACCGCATCCTCATCCTGCGCGGCACCGTCGACGCCCGTCTGGTGCACACGAGTGCCGAGGCGGCGTATCTCGCGGCACGCGCGGGGGCGTTCGGCCCACCGGAGACGGAAACCAGCTGCCGGACGCGGAAGGACACACCTCACGAGGGCGCTCCCACCGCCGTTCTCCGCGCCCACGCGTGAGACCCGGTCTCCGTCGACGCGCGCGGTTCCGTCGTTGCCGCACACAGCGTTGCGCCGCGACGGAAGCCGCGGAGACCCACCGCGGATCTGGTGGACTGGACGGTATGACCACACTGCCGGACCGCGTCCTGCGGGCGCTTGACCAGTTCAATGCCACCCACCCGTGGGATCACAACGCCCACTACCACCGGTGGATTCTGCGGCAGCTCCCCCGGCGCCTCGAGACCGCCCTGGACATCGGCTGCGGCAGTGGTGACCTCGCCAGGCTCCTGGCCACCCGCGCCCGCACGGTGCGCGGAATCGACTCCGACCCGGCGATCATCACCCGAGCCAGGGAACTCACCGATCCGGCAGCGCCCGTCGCCTTCACGGTCGCGAACGCGCTGACCGGGATCCCCAGCGGCCGCTACGACGTCATCACCTGCGTCGCCGCGATCCACCATCTGCCGTTCACCGAGGCGCTCACCACCTTCCGCGAGCGCCTGGCGCCCGGCGGAACCCTGGTGGTGGTCGGCCTCGCCCGCCCGACAACTCCCGGCGACCATCTGCTCGGAGCCGCCGCCGTCCCGCTCAACGTCGCCACGGGCTGGCTCAAGAACAGGGGCCGCCAAGCACCCCGGCCGCCGTCGATGACCGCCCGGACCCGCCCGGCGGAGATGAGCTTTCCCGACATCGTCCGCCGGGCTCGTGACACCCTGCCCGGCGCCCGGCTGCGCCGTCGGCTGTTCTGGCGCTACACGCTCGTATGCCATCGCCGTTGAGCGAGGCGGGCGGCCACGGCCGCCCGCGCGTCCGGGTCGGTCCCGGTCCGTCAGGGGCGTGCGTGAGCGGCCCCGGGAGCGGGGTCACGCGATACCGAGGACCAGCAGGGCGAACGCCGTGACGATGACGGCGACGCGTCCGTAGTGGAACCGGTCCCAGCGGCCGAGCTGCTGCCGCCAGTCCGCCGGGAGGGTGTCCTCCGTCCACCGGGCGACACGGGAGTTGATCGGAACCAGCAGGGCGATCGACATCAGCACACTCAGGACGAGCAGGGCCGTGGCTGTGGCGACGAGCCCCGCTCCGGCGTCGCCCCACGCCAGCGCCGCCCAGACCGAGCCCAGCACGACCGAGCTGATGTACCAGACGGGCATCACCTTGCCCAGGATGCGGGCTCCCGCGCCGCGGGCCGCGAGGCCGCCGTTGTCCGGCAGCTGCTCGAAGATCGGGTTGAGGAAGACCCCCACCGCGAACTCCACGCCCACCATGAGACCGACGACCACCACCGTGACGACGGAGAGTGTGTGCTGCATGACCCCTCCCGAGGCTCCTGACGCGTTTTTCTAGCGCCGCTAGATTCCAATGCGATGCTAGACGTGCATCGCTCGAATGTCTAGCGATGCTAGAATCGAGTCATGTCGGTACAGGAGCGCAAGGCGCGCGAGCGGGCCCAACGCCACCAGCTGATCGTCGCGGCGGCCCGTGAACTCGCGGAGTCCCAGGGCTGGGACGCGGTGACCACACGTCGGCTGGCGGAGCGCATCGAGTACAGCCAGCCGGTGCTCTACAGCCACTTCCGCGGCAAACGCGAGATCGTCGGAGCCGTGGCCCTGGAGGGGTTCACCGAGCTGACGGCCGCGATGCGGCACGCGGTGGCCGACGGTCCGGCCGGGCGGGCGGCGGTGGCCGCGCTCGCGGGCGCCTACGTCGACTTCGCCGAGCGCAACCCCGCGCTCTACGACGCGATGTTCCTCCTCGAAACCGGACTCCCCTTCGCCGACGACACCACGCCCGCACCGCTGCGCGAGGCGTTCGGGACACTGCTGGACACCCTCGGCGACATCGCGGGCGACGCCGCACCCGCCCTGTTCGTCGAGGTCTTCTGGTCCGCCTTGCACGGCCTGGTCGCGCTCACCCGCTCGGGCCGGCTCCCCCGGGGCGACGCCTCGCGACGGCTCGACCTCCTGGTGGACCGGTTCTCGGGCCGCTGACCCAGCGCGGCCTGCACCGGCGACGGCCCGGAGGCCACACGCATCCACCCCCAGGCCGCCAGGGCGGCGCCATGACCAGGGTCGGCGTCATGGCCGGGATCGGGGGCACCCGGGGAGACCGCAGCCAGAAGCAGAGCGGGAGAGGAGCCGGTGATGACGAGTCTTCCCACCGGATACGCGCCGTCGTCCTACTGGATGGCGTCGGCGCCCGGACCGTCGTACCCAACCCTGGAGCCCGGCTGGGAGGGCACCGCTCCGGATGTCGAGGTCGCCGTGGTCGGCGGCGGCATCGCGGGCATCTGCACGGCCTGGGAGCTGGCCCGCGCCGGACGCCGGGTGGCCCTGGTGGAGTCGGACCGGCTGGCCGCCGGGGCCACCGGGCACACCACGGCCAAGCTCTCCGCCCTCCAGGGCCTGGCGTACCAGGACATCCGGGGCGCACGAGGCGAGGAGGCGGCCCGGCTCTACGCCGCCTCACAGGCCGACGCCGTGGACCGGGTGCGGCAGGTGACCGCCGAGCTGGGGATCGACTGCGATCTTGAGGAGTGCCCCGCCTTCACCTATGCCGAAGGCGAGGACACCATGGAGAAGGTGCGGGCCGAGGCGGAAACCGCCTCGGCGGCCGGTCTGGACGCTTCGTTCACCACGGAGACCGATCTGCCCTTCCCGGTGGCGGGAGCGGTTCGGGTGGCGGCACAGGCGCAGTTCCACCCCCGGAAGTACCTGCTGGCGCTGGTGGAGGATCTCATCGCGCGGGGAGGTCTGGTCTTCGAGCACTCCCGGGTGGTGAACCTCAGCGAGGGCCACCCGTGCCGCCTGACCACCGAGCGCGGAGCACGGTTGCGGGCCCGCGACGTGGTGGTGGCGACGGCCTACCCGATCTTCGACCGGGCTCTGCTCTTTCCCCGTCTGGAAGTGAAGCGGGAGCTGGTCGTCGCCGCCGTGCTCCCCTCCGACCGCGCCCCGCGCGGCATGTATCTCACGCCCGAGGACGGCACCCGCTCGGTACGCACCGCGCCCTACCGGGACGGGCAGCGGTTGCTCATCGTCACCGGGGAGAAGTTCACCCCCGGCGTCGGTGATGTCGAGCGGCGCTGTGCGCGGCTGATCGACTGGACACAGGACCGTTTCCGCGGCGCCGAACCCGCCTTCCGCTGGGCGGCCCAGGACAACTGGACCACCGATCACGTGCCCTATGTGGGGCCACTGCACCCCGCCTCCCGCCATGCCTTCGTGGCCACCGGGTTCGCCGGATGGGGTATGACCGGTGGCGTACTCACCGGCAGACTGCTGGCCGCGAGGCTCACCGGAGGTCCCCTGCCGTGGGAGGGGCTGTACGATCCGCGCCGGCTGCACCCGGTGCGCGAGGCCCCGGCACTGTTGAGGGTCCAGGCCACCGTGGCGCGCCACTTCATCGGTGACCGGCTGTCCGGGGACGGCGCCGACGCGATACGGAACATCCCGCCGGGTGGCGGGGCGGTCGTCCGCCTCGGCGGGCGACAGCGGGCCGTACACCGCGACGACGAGGGCGAGTTGCACACGCTGACCGCCCGCTGCACACACCTGGGCTGCCTGGTGCGCTTCAACAACGCCGAGCGGAGCTGGGAATGCCCGTGCCACGGCTCGCGGTTCGCCATCGACGGCAGTGTGCTTCAGGGCCCGGCGGTTCGTCCGCTGAAGCGGATCGAGGACGACGAGGGCGGAGCACGGGACACCGGGCGTGGTCGGCAATGATCCGCCCCGGCCGGTTCGCCCGCCCGGCCACGGTCCCGTCCGACCCAATACTCAGCGTGACAACTCGAGCCGCTCAGTCAGATACGCAGACCAGAAGCACCATAACTCGCCATCTCACCTGAAACTCCCAAATGAGACATACTCGAAGACAGGGTCACTCTTCAGTGCCGACCGCACTCGAAGCGCGTCCGGAGTCTGCGGACGGCGGATCCAGAAAGCACGACGAAGACGCGGAGGAAGAGGAAGACAAGGACGAGGCACCGCGGCGACGTTCACGCCGCTGACGGGAGCCGCCCCTGGAACAGGTGAGCGTGGTGACCGTAGCAAGCCAGCAGAGCCAGTATCTGGACCGGTCCGGCTCCGGCAGCAGCCTGGTCGACGTGGTCGACCTGATCCTGGACAAGGGCCTGGTCATCGATGTGTACGTCCGTGTGTCCCTGGTGGGGATCGAGCTGCTGACCATCGATGCCCGCGTCGTGGTCGCCAGTGTCGACACCTACCTGCGCTTCGCGGAGGCGACGAACCGCCTCGACCTCGCCCGCAGCGGCACCGAGACCCATGGCCTGCCCGGTCTGATGGACGAGTTGCGCGAGGGCGGCAGCCAGAAGAAGACCAAGGGTGCGCTGGAAGGCGTCAAGGAAACGGTCTCCGATCTGCTCCACGACGACGAGGACGACGAGGCCGGCGGAGACGAGGACGAGGAAAGCGCCGAAAAGACGGAACGGCCCCGGCGCAAGCGGAGTTCCACGACCCACAGGGAGCGCGAGCGGTGATGGCGGGTAACGGACGTGCCTGTTATGTCTACGGTGTCGTGACGGACGACCGCGCCGACGACGTCGTCAAGGATCTGCCCGCGGTCGGCGACCCGGATACCGCGGTGACGCTGGTACGCCAGGGTGGACAGGCCGCCGTGGTCAGCGAAGTGCCCACCGACAAACCACTGGGCACCCCGGACGATCTGCGGGCACACGCCCGGGTGCTGGACGCCCTGGCCGCCGACGCCTCGCCCGTGCTTCCGTTCCGTTTCGGCACCGTGGTACGCGATACCGAAGCGGTCACCGGCGAGTTGCTGTCCGAGGGGCATGACGACTTCGACCGAGCGCTCGAACGGCTGCGGGGCCGCTCGCAGTTCACCCTGCGGGCCAGCTATGCGCAGGACGCGGTGTTGCGTGAGGTGCTGGAGGAACAGCCGGAGGTCAGACGACTGAGGGAGGAACTCCAGGGACTCCCCGAGGAGGCGGGCTACAACGAGCGGATCCAGCTCGGACAGCTGGTCATGGACAGCATCGCCGCCAAGCGGGAGGTGGACGCGCTGGAAGTGGACCGTCGGCTGGGGCCGTTGGCGCTGGCGTCGGCCGCGTCGGAACCGTCGTCCGCCGAAGGACTCGTCAACGCCGCCTTCCTGGTCGACGACGCACGGCGGGCGGAGTTCGAACACGCCGCGGAGGAGCTGGCCCTCCACTGGCGCGACCGGGTCCAGCTCCGGCTGCTCGGGCCGCTGGCCCCGTATGACTTCGTGGCCGACGCGCTCAGCGAGGCCGAGGAACCCGAGCCCGTCACCGACACAGGCGGTTAGCCATGGGACTGTTCACCGGACTGGTCACCCTGCCGCTCGCACCGGTGCGGGGTGTCGCCTGGATCGCCGAGCAGATCCGCGAGGAAGCCCGTCGGCAGCTCTACGACCCCGCTGTCATCCAGCAGCGCCTCGAGGAGGTCGCACGGGCGCGGGACAGCGGTGAACTCGGCGAGGAGGAGGCGGCCGAGCTGGAGACCGAGCTGGTCCGCCGGCTGATGTCCGGCGGCCCGCCCAGCGGGGGCATGGAGGGCTGAGCCGTGCCCCGGGAGCAACGGCGCGCACGCGGGGAACACGGTCGCGAGCGGGAACACACCCATGAGCACGACCGGGAGCCGGACCGCGAACGGGCGCAGGAGCGCGGCCGCAAACCGGCCCCGGACCGGGACCGGGACCGGGACCGAGAGCGGAAGCGGACACGGCCCGGCGGGCGGCGGAACCACGGCCTCAGCGCCCGTGAAGCGGCCCTGAGCGCCGCGCGCCAGGTGCGCGAGCTCACCGGGCGGGACCCGGAGGGGGTCACCTCGCTGGAGCGCCGGGAGGACGGCTGGGAGGTCGGCGTCGAGGTGGTGGAGACCCACCGCGTACCGGACTCCACCGACATCCTCGCCGAATACCGCGTCGAGGTGGACGACGACGGCGAACTCCGCTCCTACCGGCGCCACCACCGCCACTACCGGGGCAGGTCGGAGGAGCGGACATGAGCCAGGGCTCCGACTGGAACGTACCGTCCCGGCGCATGGAGAGCTCGCGTGAACCGGTCCGCCGCGGCACCGAGCCGTCCAGCCTCGCCGACATCCTGGAACGGGTGCTGGACAAGGGCATCGTCATCGCCGGGGACATCCAGATCAATCTGCTGGACATCGAACTGCTGACGATCAAGATCCGGCTGCTGGTCGCGTCCGTGGACCGGGCCAAGGAGATGGGCATCGACTGGTGGGAGCACGACCCGACCCTCTCCTCCGGTGCCCGGGACGTCCTGGAGGAGAACGAACGACTGCGGCGGCGCGTCGGCGAACTGGAATCCGGCCGCGATACGGACCAGGAGGACGAACGGTGAACGGGCCCCAGGCCACCTGGCTCTACGCGGTGACCACCGCGCCGGCTGACGGCGGCCCGCCGAAGGCGCTCACCGGTGTGGCCGGTGTGGCGGGTGAACCGGTGCGCCTGGTCGTGGGCTCGGGACTGGCGGCCGTCGTCGGCTCCGTACCGCTCAGCGACTTCGACGAGGAGGCGTTGCGCGACCACCTGGAGGATCTGCGGTGGCTGGAGCGGGCTGCCCGGGCACACCACTACGTGATCAACGAGGCGGCGCGCCATGGGCAGGTGGTCCCGCTGCGCTTCGCCACGCTCTACCACGACGACGAGCGTGTCCGGGCCATGCTCGAGGAGCGCCGGGAAGACCTCACGGACACCCTCTCCCGGGTGACCGGCCGGACCGAATGGGGGGTCAAGGCGTATGCCGACCCCCGTGCCTTCGTACCCGGTCCGGCCGAGCCCACGGGCGGTGGCGACCGGCCCGGAACCGCCTATCTGATGCGCCGCCGCGCCCAGCGGCAGGAGCGCGAGACCGCGCAGGACCGCGCCACCGAACGGGCGGCGGAGATCCACACGGCACTCGCCGCGCTGGCGGTGGCGACGGCCGCGCATCCACCGCAGGACACGGCGCTGGCCGCCTACGAGGGGTGGATGGTGCTCAACAACTCGTATCTGGTGCCCGACACCGCCACGGACGGGTTCACCGCCACCGTGGGCGCCCTCCGGGAGCGCTACCCGGACATCAGCCTGGAGCTCAGCGGCCCGTGGCCGCCGTACTCGTTCACCGCACCGCCGGAGGGGTCGCCATGACACACGCGGTCGAGCGCCGGGAAGTGGCGCTGGTGGACCTCCTGGACCGGGTACTGGCCGGAGGCGTGGTGATCGCCGGGGAGATCACCCTGACCATCGCCGATGTGGACCTGGTGCGGATCTCCCTGCGCGCGCTGATCGCCTCGGTACGGGCGGAGAACCAGGACGACGACGATGGCCACTGACCGCACCCCCGCCCCGGACGACCGTCCCGACCTCACCGGCCGCCCCGCCCGGCCCGGCCCTTCGGCAGCGGACGGCGAACGTCATGTGTCCCGGCGGGTCGAGGTGGACGAGGAGTCGGTGCGCCAGAGTCTGGCCGGGCTGGTGCTCACCATCGTGGAGCTGCTGCGCCAGCTGATGGAGCGGCAGGCGCTGCGCCGAATCGACCAGGGCGGTCTCAGCGACGAGCAGATCGAGAAGCTGGGGCTGACCCTGATGGCGCTGGAGGAGAACATGACCGAACTGCGCGAGCGCTTCGGCCTGACCGAAGAGGACCTGAACCTCGACCTCGGCCCGCTGGGCCCCCTCCTGCCCCGTGACTAGCGCCGACAGAGAAGAGCTGGTGGTCATCCATGCCCAACGCCTTTGAACGCCCCCGTCGCATCACCGTCGATCCCGATGGCCCGCTGGTGGTCGAGGGCCCGGTGGAGGTGGTCGACGAGAGCGGCACCGTCGTCTCCCGCCGGTTCGCCGCCACGATCTGCACCTGCCACCGCAGCGGTATCCCCCCCTGGTGCGACACCAGCCACCGCGCCCGGACACCACGGACCGGAGGGGGCTGCCACCCCCGGCTCGTGCGGGGACGGGAAGGGGAAGGCCGACGGGAAGGTGAGGGACGGATGACGGCCGTCCCGGAACCCGGTGCGCCGGCTCAGGGCCCGGAGCTGCCACCGCCACGCGGCCCTGTGTCGGCGGCCCTCGTGCCGTGGCTCCGGACGGGGGCGGGCGCCCTTCCCACGGGTGAGCAGGCGAAGCGTGCGAACCCCTACGGCGAGGATGCCCAGCTCGCCCTGTACCTGTTGTACGAGCTCCACTACCAGGGTTTTCGCACGGTGGACGACAGCCTGGAATGGGATCCCGCCCTGTTGTCGCTGCGCCGTTCCCTGGAGGAGTCCTTCCTCCGCGCCCTGCGCGCGGATGTCCGCGCGAGCGGCCCGGAAGAGGCCATGGAGTCGCTGCTCACCGAGCCCGCCGGGGACAGCGGCAGCAGCGTCAGCCGCTATCTGCAACGCCGAGGGCGGTTGTGGCAGTTGCGGGAGTACGCGGCGCTGCGGTCGCTGTACCACCTCAAGGAGGCCGACCCGCACGCCTGGGTCATTCCGCGGCTCCGTGGCCGCGCGAAGGCCGGAATGGTGGCCGTGGAGTTCGACGAATTCGGTGGCGGCCGCGCCGAGGACATCCATTCCCGGCTGTTCGCCGATCTGATGGACGATCTGGGTCTGGAGACCGCGTACGGCCATTACGTGGACTGCGCACCGGCGGAGGTGTTCGCCACGGTCAATCTGATGTCGCTGCTGGGGCTGCACCGGGCGCTGCGCGGCGCGTTGGTCGGCCACTTCGCCGCGGTGGAAGTCACCTCCTCCCCCGCGTCCCGGCGGCTTGCCCAGGCGATGCGACGCAACGGGGCGGGCCCCGCCGCGGAGCGGTACTACGACGAACACGTCGAGGCGGACGCGGTGCACGAGCAGGTCGTACGCCGAGATGTGATCGGCGGCCTGCTGCGGGACGAGCCCGGGTTGGCGCCGGACGTGGCGTTCGGCATCGAAGCCACGGGTTTCCTCGAAGACCGGCTGGGCGCGTGTCTTCTGGGAGCGTGGCGGGACGGCCGCAGCGCACTGCGGGCCCCGCTGCGCCTCCGTACGGCGCCATCACGCGCCTGACCCCGGGCCCGTCCCGGTCGGTGGCTCCCTCTCAGTCGGCGTGGGTCCCCTCCACCAGGACCCGCACGGTGCGCAGTCCGGGATCGGACGCGTCCGGCAGGTTCATCCCCGCTTCCACCCCCGTGCGCAGGTAGTCCAGGACCGGCTGCTTCAGCGACTCACCGGGCGGCACGGCCGGGATACCGGCGGGTACGGCGAGATCATCTCCGCGGCCACCCGGCCCGCCGCGCGCTCCAGGGGTACGTCCTCGACGGTGCCGAAGCGCGCGTCCCGCGGGAGGCGGGTCTGTTCCATCCGCAACTCGGCCGGGCTGGGCACGGCCACTTCCGGTGCGGGGCGCAGTTCCGGGGCATTGCGGGCGAGGTCGCGCAGCGCCGCCAACAACGCGCAGGTTGTCGTGCTGTCGTCGGCGTGGGTCAGCTGGGTGCTGATCCGCCGGTGGTCGGCCAGGTGGGCGTCGACGTGATGGTGTTCCCGGAGCCAGTCGGCCGCCCGGTGGCCGCTGATGGCCAGGCTGGTCAGGTCGATGACGACCGGCTGCCGCAGGTGGAGAAGAAGGTCTGCGCGGCGCGGACCGCGTCCGCCATCAGGTCCTCCGCCCGCTCCACCCCGCGCCCCGATTTCAGCCGGTCATCAAGGCCTCCGAACGCGAGGACATCGGCTCGGAACACCTGGTCGCCCAGGACTTCGCGGACCTCCGGATCGATGGCCCGGGACTGGTTGTGACCGGGTGGTGTGAAGGGGAGGGACCCGCGCTCGTGGTAGCGGGCCAGTGCCCCCAGGACGGGAGCCGCGTTGTGATCCATCCGCCACGGGTGCCCACCGCCGGGTACGGGAAACGGCTGACGGCCCCCGACGGGGCCGAGCGGCGGGACCCGTGCGGCGCAACTGGCGTTGACACCGATGTGATCCAGGATTTCCATGGAAGGGGTGCGACGCAGCCTCACCGCGCGACCACCAGGGCCCGGCAACCCCCGAGCCGCCGTGGCCGCGGCGAGGTGTTCGGGCAGCGCGCACGACGCCTGATTCGGGTCGGCGCCGCGACGGACGAGCAACGCAGCGGATCACGACGGGAGGCAGCCACCCATGAACGTCGGGAAGAAGATGGCCCACAAGGCCGAGGAACTCAAGGGTCAGGCCCAGAAGGTGATCGGGCGGGCCACCGGAAACCGCCGGCTCCGGAGCGAGGGCCACGGCCACCAGGCCAAGGGCGGCGCGAAGCAGGTGGGAGAGAAGATCAAGGATGTCTTCCGGCACTGAGCCGGCGTTCGGCCCACCGCCCCGAGCCGTGTAGGGGCCCGGAGCAAGGGCCTCGGAGCCTCGTCGCGGAAGAGGTGCGGATACACGGGTCCCACCGATGATGGCCGGAACGGCGGAGCTCGCGGAGGCGGAGGTCGGTGCGATGGCGTCTGGCGGCGACGGCCGGCCGTGCTCACCCTGCTGGGTCGATCTCACCACCCCCGACCTGCGCACGACGCAGGAGTTCTACGGCGCTGTCCTCGGATGGACATGGCGCCCCAGTGAAGCGGGCGGGGGATTCCGGGTTGCCCTGAGCGGTGGGGACCCCGTGGCCAGCGTCGGGGAGGCGGCGTCCGGACTGCGTGCCGCCGCCCACTGGACACCGTTCTTCGCCACCGGTGGCGCGGATGCCATCGCGGCGCGGATTCACGAGCGCGGTGGAACGGTCGGGGTCGGTCCGCTGCCCTTCGGTACGGGCCGGGTCGCACTGGCCTCGGACCCGCACGGGGCGGTCTTCGGCTTCTGGGAGGACGCGGTGTTCCCCGGCTGGCCGCCGGGCCGGGACAGCTCGCCCGCCTGGCTGGAGCTGCGCACCCGCGACGCCTTCGCCGCCGCGTTGTTCTACGGCGAGGTCTTCGGCTGGACCACGGAGGGCAGCACCTGCTCGGTGGAGTACGAGGACGAGGAGGTGGTCGTGTGGCAGGCGGGCCGCAAGGCCGCCGCCATCCGCGGTGGCGCGGTGGAAGCGGCGCCCGACCCTCGGGTGCGGCCCCGGTGGTGCGTGCACTTCCACGTGGCCGATGTGGATGCGGCGGTGGCCGCTGCCCGCGCGGCAGGCGGCACCGTGGACGTCGCCCCGGCCGCGTCCTCCTCCTCCGGCACCGGACGCGAGGCGGCCCTTCGTGACCCCATCGGCGGCCGGTTCGGCGTGACCGCCGGATGACCGGCATACGGCACCGGTGTCGGTATGGCGTTTGCCCAGATAGGCCGTAGGGCACCCGGAGCCTGCCAGCTGTCCGGGGAGGAGGAAGGACACCCAGGAGACGGTGCGTCTCGCCGAGGCCCTAGCGTGAGCGGTTCCGTGCCGACGGGCGGCTCGTGCGCGAGTGGCGGCGCAGCCAGACGGCGGGGACGAACCAGCAGATGGCGAACCACAGCAGTGCCGCGGCCACCAGCCAGAAGGCCGTTCCGTCGGACACCACGACGCGAAGGATCAGCAGCAGCGCCGACGTCACGGTGCAGAGGAGCAGCACGAGCCCGGCCAGTGTGAAACGGGACGCCCAGGCCACCGTCTCCGGCTTGAGACGGCGCCCGGCGACGATCCGGTGCAGGGAGACCGGGGCGATCAGTGCCCCGGTCGCCGCAGCGCCCAGGAGAACCGTCACGACATAGATGGCCCGGTCCGCGCTGCCCAGGTCCGTGAAGCGCGGTGTGAAGGCGACCGTGAGCAGGAACGCGAAGAGGATCTGCACACCGGTCTGGGTCACCCTCACCTCTTGCAGCAGCTCCGCCCACTTGCGGTCGGCCCGCTCCTCCGCTGACTCGCTGCGGCCGGTCGTGGGCCGGTGGTCGTCGTTCCGCATCGGCAGCCCTCCTTCTCCGTCCGCGTCTTCCCGGCGCGGCCGGATGGTGAAACCGCGATCCGGGCCCGGCACGCCGGTGCCCCCGTGCGGTGGCCGGTCGAGCGATCAGCAGTGCCGACAAAGAGGGAAAATGGTGAGTATGACCAAGAAGAAGCCTGAACCGGAGAGGATCCCCGATCCGGATCCCTACCGCACTCCTGGACTCGAGCCAGGAGGAGGTGTGCCCCCGGGCGAGACTCCCCCCGCGGAGGGGAGTACACCTGACGCGGGCCCGCAGGAGACGTACAACCCGACGAAGGGCTGGAGCACGGGCCCCGTCATCGTCATCCTGGTGCTGGTGGCGTTCTTCGTCGCTTTCTGCGTCGCCTACGCGATCACGGTGTGACGAGCCGGGACGCCGCGACAGGGCGGCGACCGTCGCGTCAGCGGCGGCCGAGCGCCTTGGCCAGCTGCTCCTTGTTCATATGGGAACGGCCCTCGATACCCCGCTGCTTCGCCTCGTTGTACAGCTGGTCACGGGTGGGGCCCTTCGCACCGCTGTGGGAGCGCTTCCCGCCCCGCTCCGGGGCGGATTTCGGGTCACGGACGGAGGTCTTGCCGGCGGTCTTGGCCTCGCCCGTACGGGCACGTTCCTTGTTGACGGTGCGGGCGGCGATCTCCTTGGCCCGGGGGGTGGGAGTACCGCGCTCTTCCTGGCCCTTCTTGATGTGCTCGTACTGCCGTTCCCGCTTGGGCCCGGATCCAGCAGGCATCGTGCATCCCCTCTTCCACGTCCGGGTGCCGCCGTCCTCCACCTGGCGGCACGACTGCCAACTCCGTCTTCAACCTTAGGACGGGTTCGCCGAGGAGGAACGCTCCGGTAAGCGAAAGGGGCAACCGGGGCGCGCAGGCCCGTGCCCGCGCCGCTCGTCCTGCGATGGCATGACTGGGACCAGGATTCCTGGGAAACCCGGGACGTGCGCGTTGCGCGGTGTCCGAGCCCGGGGGCATGTGTAGATCTTGGTACCGGCCCCGCCCTCCCCCGCATGCCTTGACGAGAGGAAGAACCTGTGTCGCTGAAAGTATCCGACTACATCCTCCAGCGCCTGCGCGAGTGGGGGGTGGAGCATGTCTTCGCCTACGCGGGCGATGGCATCAACGGTCTGCTCGCCGCCTGGGGCCGGGCCGGCAACACACCACAGTTCATCCAGTCCCGGCACGAGGAGATGTCCGCCTTCGAAGCCGTCGGCTACGCCAAGTTCTCCGGCCGCGTCGGCGTCTGCGCGGCAACCTCCGGACCCGGCGCCATCCACCTGCTCAACGGCCTGTACGACGCCAAACTCGACCACGTACCAGTCGTGGCGATCGTGGGCCAGACCAACCGCAGCGCCATGGGCGGCTCCTACCAGCAGGAAGTCGACCTGCTGAGCCTCTACAAGGACGTCGCCGCCGACTTCTGCGAAATGGTCACCGTCCCCCAACAACTCCCCAACGTCATCGACCGGGCCATGCGCACCGCCCACGCCAAACGCACCGTCACCGCCGTCATCGTCCCCGCCGACGTACAAGAACTCACCTACTCACCACCGACACACGCCTTCAAAATGGTGCCCTCCAGCCTCGGCGTGTCCTCCTACGCCCCCGTCCCCGACACCACCGACCTCGACCGCGCCGCCGCAGTGCTCAACGCCGGAGAGAAAGTGGCCCTCCTCATCGGCCAGGGCGCACGCGGAGCACGGCCCCAAGTCGAAGAACTCGCCGACGTCCTCGGCGCCGGAGTGGCCAAAGCACTCCTGGGCAAGGACGCATACCCCGATGACCTGCCCCACGTCACCGGCGCCATCGGCCTGCTGGGCACCCGCCCCTCCTACGAAATGATGCAGGACTGCGACACCCTGCTCGTCATCGGCTCCAGCTTCCCCTACACCCAGTTCCTGCCCGAACTCGACCAGGCCCGGGCCGTACAGATCGACATCGACCCCTTCATGCTCGGCCTGCGCTACCCCTTCGAAGTCAACCTCGTCGGCGACGCCCGCGAAACCCTCAAAGCCCTGCTCCCCAAACTCAAGCGCAAAAAGCACGGATCCTGGCGCAAGAAGATCGAGAAGAACACCGCCCGCTGGTGGAAGGTCATGGAACGACGCGCCGCCGTGGACGCCGATCCGATCAACCCCGAATACGTCGTCCACACACTCGACGCCCTGCTCCCCCACGATGTGATCCTGGCCGCCGACTCCGGCTCCGCCGCGAACTGGTACGCACGCCACCTCCGTATCCGCGCAACCATGCGCGGATCGCTCTCCGGAACACTCGCCACCATGGGACCGGGCGTGCCCTACGTCATCGGGGCCAAATTCGCCCACCCCGACCGGCCCGCGCTGGCACTCGTGGGCGACGGGGCCATGCAGATGAACGGCATGGCCGAACTCATCACCGCCGCCAAATACTGGAACCAGTGGCAAGACCCCCGCCTGATCGTCGCGGTCCTCAACAACCAGGACCTCAACCAGGTCACCTGGGAAATGCGCGCGATGTCCGGCGCTCCACAGTTCCTGCCCTCCCAGGCCCTGCCCGACGTCCCCTACGCCGACTTCGCCCGCTCCATCGGTCTGGAGGGCGTGCGGGTGGAGACACCGGAGGCAGTGGAGTCCGCCTGGCACAAAGCCCTCGGCGCCGACCGCCCCTTCGTCATCGACTTCCGCACCGACCCCGCCGTGCCCCCCATCCCCCCACACGCCACCCTCGACCAGATCGAAGCCGCCGCCTCAGCCATCATCCAAGGCGACACCGACCGCACGGACATGGTCCGGCAAGGCGTCAAAGCCAAGATCCAGGAATTCCTCCCCGGCAAAAGCCACCGCCAGGAACGGAAGGACTGACGACCCGCTCGCCCGGAGCTCCACCGCGCCGGGGCGCGCTGGGGCGTCGTCTGCACCCCGCTCACCCGCCCCCGCCGGACCGCCTCCCGTACTTCGCCGTGTAGGAACGGGCGATCTCCAACTGCTCCCGTTCCATCCATGGGGCCGCCACCAGCACGCTGGGCAGCGATTCGCGCTCCGTGGTCACCGCGCGGAACAGCCGGGAGACGGTCACGTCGTGGGCCGGCCGGTGGATGACTTCGATCGGATCGCCGACACCGATCTCGCCCGCTTCGATGACGCGCAGCATGGCCCCGGAGGCGGCCTTTCGAGTGAAGCGCCGCAGCCAGCCTTTCTCTCCGAGCCAACCCGCGAAGGTGCGGCAGGGGATACGGCCGCCGGTCACCTCCAGCACGACCTCGGGGCCTATGTGCCAGCGTTCGCCGACCAGCGCTTCGCGCAAGTCGATGCCGAGGGTGGTGAGGTTCTCGCCGAAAGCACCGTTGGCCAGCGGGCGCCCCAGTTCGTCCTCCCAGCCGTCCAGGTCCTCGCGCGCGAAGGCGTAGACGGCCCGGTCGTCGCCGCCGTGGGAGCGCAGGTCGCACACCGCGTCCCCGGCCACACCGCTCGCTCCGACCCCCGGGCGGCCCGGCGGGCTCACCCGGACCGGCCCTTCGACCGGCTGCTTGTCGATGCCCGTCATACCGGAAGGAGCGTCGGTGAAGGCCACGGGCTTGGCCGACCCGACGTTCACACTGAGGATCTTCATGGTGGCGTCATTCGGTGGAGAGGACTCGGCGGAGTCCTCCGACGTCGGAGTCGGGGAGGGCGCGGGCGATATCGGCTTGGGCACCGACGCTGGGGGTCACAGTGAGTTCACCGTTCCTCTCGTTGAGTCGGCAGATCCACTCGCGGCTGTCGAGCACCCGGATCCACCGGTGGAGCTTCACGGGTTCCCTCTCCCCGCCGACCGCAAAACACCCCGGGGTGGATACCCTCCCCGGGCGGCTACCGCGCTCCGGGGATCCGGCCGGTGGTGACGATGAGGCGGGCGACCTCCCGGAGCTTGATGTTCTGGTCCTGGGAGCTCTTCTTCAGCACCTCGAACGCCTGGTCCTCCGAGACCTTGAACCGTTCCATGACGATGCCGAGCGCCTCTCCGATCTCGTTGCGGGTCTCCATCGCGGTGTGCAGCTGGGCGGTGCTGCGCGCGCTGGAGAGGGCGACCGCCGCGTGGGAAGCGAGGATCCAGCCGGTGTTCTCGCAGCGGGTGGTGAACACGCCAGGCCGCGAGGAGTACAGGTCCAGCGCCCCCAGCGTGCCCTCCTCCGTGAACAGCAGGAAGCCCATCATGCTGCCGATCCCCAACTCCCGGGCACGAGGGGCATAGCGGGGCCAGCGCGGTTCATCCCGGGTCAGGTCCTCGATGCGGTACGCCTCCTGCAGCGTGCGGGCCGCGTCGAAACAAGGGCCCTCCCCCGCGTCCTGCTGAGCCTGGTCGGAGCTGTGCACCAGATCGCTGCTGGCCGCCAGCGTCCGTACGCGCTCCCGGTTCTCCAGCACCAGCACGCCCGCGTTCTCACACCCCTCGACCAGGTTTACCGCATGCCGGACGATCTCATCGAGAGTGCTCTGCACCGAGCTCTGCGCCAGCAGCGTCCGCGACATCTCCGCCACCGCCACCGCAAGCTCTTCCCAACTGCGCTGCTCTCCCATGGCACCTCTTCCGCTCTGGTCTCCTCCGCCACCGTTCGCAGCGGGTATCAGCCTTCCACACGCGGTGCGTGACGCGAGATCACCGGCGTCCTGAACCAGCCGTTCAGCCAGGGTCGACCGGGCATCGGCGGAGCGGCGAAGAAACAGAGCGATGTCACCTGCCACGACCGGTGAGGTAGTCCCGGGCCCGATCCACCAGACCCAGTCCCGGAGCGAGCAGCTTGTTGGGTTGTGGAGTACTCGGTAGTGAGGGGTGCGGGCGGGTGGGAGCGGACTTCTTCGCCTCTCGGATCTTTGTCCCCAGGCTTTCGAGGACGAAGGGGTGGACGCCCGTGCGGAGCTGGATGAACACATGGTTCTCCTCGTCGTCCACGTGCGCCCTCACCTCGGTCCTCAGCTTCACCATCAGCCGGTCGAAGTGCAGGTCGTCGGGGGCACGGCCCTCCAGGTCCTTGAGGAGCTGTTCGATACGGCCGTGTTCGGCGCTCTCCCGGTCGGCCAGGGCGTCGCCACCCTCGAGGTGTTCGCGCACCGCCGGACAGAGATGCTGTTCCTCGGCTACTGAGTGCCGCACTAGCTCGCCCGTGGCCGACGGCACCGCCATCGGGGTGAGACACGTTCGCACCGGCCGGGGCCATGGAGGCCGGGAGGCCGGCCGCCGCGTGTCCCGTGGTGGCCGGAGCATGGACGTGGCCGGGTGGCGGTGGGGACCGCACCGACGGAGCATGGGTACCGGGGTGGGGAGCGCGACGCCCGTTTCCTCCCCGCCTACCGAGGGAACCCGGTGGCGCCACAGTCACATCCTGGAGGTGCCATGACTCTCTCTCGTCGTAGCCCGGTGGCCCGTGCCTGGCGGCGCTGGAGGCGCCCGCGCGACCTGCGCGTGCGGCGGAACCCGGTGGATGTCGAGACCACCAACCGGCGGTTTCTGATGTACGGGGTGCTGCCGCTGTGGTTCGTACCGGCCGTGGCGGACTGGATGATGCACCGCCGCACCCGTATCGAGCACACCTCCGGCACACGCGAATCAGCGCTGCACGCACTGATGATGACCGAAGCCGGGATCCCGGTCGCGATGGGTCTGCTGGCGCGGATCAACCCTCTGGTGCTCTCGGTCATGGGAGGGGCCGCCGTCGTTCACGGCGCCACCGCCCTGTGGGACGTCAGCCTGGCCACCGGCGAACGCGAGATCCGGCCACTGGAACAGCACATCCACAGCTTCCTGGAGGTCCTGCCGCTGTCGGCGCTGGCATTCACCTCCTGTCTGCACTGGGACCAGGTCAGCGGTGTCCTGCACGGCGGCGAGAAGCCCGAGGACTGGAAGCTGCTGCCCAAGGAGAACCCGCTCCCCGCCCGCTATCTGGCGGGGATCGGGCTGGGCATCGGGGTCTGCGTGGCCCTGCCGTACGCCGAGGAGATGATGCGCTGTGTCAGGGCGGGCAGGGTGCGGGCGGCGGGGTGACCGCCCCTCACAACGCACGCAGCGCGGGCAGCAGATCCTTCCGGGCCCAGTCCAGGAAGGGGAGCTGGTCGGTGCCACCGACCTGGACCAGGGCCACGTCGGTGAAGCCCGCGTCCACATAGGCCCGTACGGCTTCGACGAACGACGCGATGTCGTCACCGCACGGAATGGACTCGGCGACGTCCTCGGGCCGGACGAAGGAGGTGGCGGCCTCGAACGAGGTCGGGCCGGGCAGCTCGGCGTTCACCTTCCAGCCCCCGCCGAACCAGCGGAACTGCTCGTGCGCCCGCTTGACCGCCGCGTCACGGTTCCGGTCGAAGCAGACCGGCAGCTGTCCGATACGGGGCTTGCCCGCGCCGCCGTGGCGGTCGAAGGCGGTCAGCAGCCGGGAGTCGGGTTCCGTGGCGATCAGCAGATCGGCGAGCTCTCCCGCCAAACGGCACGACTGCTCGCCGGAGACCGCCAGACCGATCGGCGGCGGGTCGTCGGGGAGGTCCCAGAGCTTGGCCGACTCGACGTCGAAGTGGTCACCCCGGTGGTTGACGTAACCGCCCTCGAAGAGCCTGCGGATGATCGTGACCGCCTCGGCGAGCATGTCCTGCCGGATGTCGGCGCTGGGCCAGCCACCGCCGACGATGTGCTCATTGAGGTTCTCGCCGGATCCCAGGCCGAGCCGGAAGCGTCCCTCCGCCAGCAGCTGCACGGTGGCCGCCTTCTGGGCGACGAGGGCGGGGTGGTAGCGGGTCGTCGGGCAGGTCACGTACGTCATCAGCGGGATGTGCGAGGTGGCCTGTGCTGCCGCCCCCAGGACACTCCACGCGTACGGGGAGTGTCCCTGCGAAGCCAGCCACGGCGAGTAGTGGTCGGAGGTGACGGAGAAGTCGAAGCCGACCTCCTCGGCCCGCACCACATGCTCCACGAGGTCACGGGGACCGGCCTGCTCGGTCATCATGGTGTATCCGAATCGCGCCATGCCGGGCGGGTTACCGTGCCGGCTCGAGGGAAACCGGGGGAAACCGCCGGCGCCCCGGGCACAGCGCCCCGGGCGCCGTCGGCGGTGTGCGTCAGCGGGTTTCCGTCACCTTCGCCAGTGCGCGCGGCGCGTCCGGGTCCTGGCCGCGGGCGATGGTGATCTCGTAGGCCAGCAGCTGGAGCGGAATGATCTCCAGGATCGGCTGGACCTCCTCGGCCACGTCGGCCGTCGGCAGGACGAAGCCCGCGGACGCCTGCCGCACCTGGCGCTCGCCGCCGATGACGACCAGGTCGGCGCCCCGGCCGCGCAGTCGGTCCAGCACCGGCTGGAGCGCCTCGCCACCCCTTCCCTCGGGGACGATCGCGATCACCGGTGAGACGTTGTCGACCATCGCCAGCGGGCCGTGCAGCAGATCCGCGCCGGAGAAGGACAGCGCGGGGATGTAGCTGGTCTCCATCAGCTTCAGCGCCGCTTCCTTAGCGGTCGGGTAGCCGTAGCCGCGTGAGGTGAGCACCAGCCGCTCGGCGAAACGGTAACGCGCCGCCAGGGTCGTGACCTCCGGCTGCCGCGCGAGGATCCGCTCGGCCAGCTCCGGGAGCGCCTTGGCCGCGGAGCCGTCGCCACCGCGCAGTCCCTCGACGAACAGGAAGAGCGCCAGCAGTTCCGCGGTGTAGGTCTTGGTGGCGGGCAGCGCCTTCTCCGGTCCGGCCAGCACGTCGAAGTGGAACTCGGAGACCCCGGCGAGCGGGGAGCCCGCGTTGTTGGTGATGGCCAGGGTGATCGCACCGGCCTCCCGTGCGGTGCGGGTGGAGGCCACCAGGTCGGGCGAGCCGCCCGACTGGCTCACGGTGATGACCAGCACATCGGTCAGGTCCGGACGGGCCCCGTACGCGGTCGTGGTGGACATCGAGGTCAGTCCGGCGGGCTTGCCCAGCAGGACCTCGATCAGGTACTTCGCGTAGAGCGCGGCGTTGTCGGAGGTGCCGCGGGCGGTCAGCAGGACGAAGCGCGGATCGCGCGCGGCGATGGCATCCGCGATCTGACGGATCCTCGGGGCGCCCTCGTGGAGGATGCGGCGCAACACCTCGGGCTGCTGGGCCATTTCACGGGCCATGGTCCGGCCCGGTCGGGTCTCGGGCCGGGCGTCGGGCTGGGCGTCGGGCCGGGGCGGACGCGGGGTGGTCATGGGGTGGCTCTCCTGGTGGTGTGGTTGCGGCGGTTTCTCCTCGCGTTCGCCCGTCGTCTACTCGCCTTCACCCGACAGCACCGCCTGCGCGGCCTGTCGTGCCTCGGCGGCCGTGTCCGCGGCCCGGGCGGCCGCCGCGGCGCGCCGGCACTGCTCCAGGGTGGCGGTGGCCAGCGTGGCTCGCACGTAGGGGATGGCTGGGGCGCCCATGGAGAGGCTGGTGACGCCGAGGCCGGTGAGTACGCAGGCGAGGAGGGGGTCGGAGGCGGCTTCGCCGCAGACGCCGCAGCTTTTGCCTTCGGCCTGGGCGGCTTCGGCGGAGGCGGCGACGAGGTCGAGCAGTGCGGGTTGCCAGGGGTCCTGGAGTCGTGAGACGGCGCCGACCTGGCGGTCGGCGGCGAAGGTGTACTGGGCGAGGTCGTTGGTGCCCAGGGAGAGGAATTCGACTTCCTGGAGGAGGGAGCGTGCCCGCAGTGCGGCGGAGGGGATCTCGACCATCGCGCCGAACTTGGCCTGGAGTCCGGCTTCCCGGCAGGCGTCGGCGAAGGCCCTGGCGTCGAGTCGGTCGGCCACCATGGGGGCCATCACCTCGAGGTAGACGGGGAGGCCTTCGGCTGCCTTGGCCAGGGCGGTGAGCTGGGTGCGCAGGATGTCGGGGTGGTCCAGCAGGGTGCGCAGGCCGCGTACGCCGAGTGCGGGGTTGGGTTCATCGGCGGGGGTGAGGAAGTCCAGCGGTTTGTCGGCGCCGGCGTCCAGGACGCGTACGACCACCCGGCCTTCGGGGAATGCCTCGAGGACCTGGCGGTATGCCTCGGTCTGCTTCTCCTCCGAGGGTGCTTTGGTGCTGTCGTCGAGGAAGAGGAACTCGGTGCGGAACAGGCCGACGCCTTCGGCGCCCGCCTCGACCGCGGCCGGAACATCGGCCGGACCGCCCACGTTCGCCAGCAGCGGCACCTTGTGCCCGTCCGACGTCGCACCCGGACCGGACACCGACGCGAGTGCCGCGGTACGCTCCGCCGCCGCCCGCTCCAGTTCGGCGCGCTCGTCCGCGCTCGGCCCGACCACCACCTCACCGGTGCTGCCGTCCACCGCGACGTCAACGCCGTCGGCGAGCCCGGCGGCTTCCGGCAGCGCCACGACGGCCGGAACGCCCAGGGCACGCGCGAGGATCGCGCTGTGGCTGGTCGGGCCGCCCTCCTCGGTGACAAAACCCAGCACCAGCGTCGGGTCGAGCAGCGCGGTGTCCGCGGGGGCCAGATCCCGCGCGATCAGCACATACGGCTCATCGCTGTCCGGCACCCCCGGCATCGGCACACCCAACAGCCGCGCCACGATCCGGTTCCGCACATCGTCGAGATCGGCCACCCGCCCCGCCAGATACTCCCCGGCCCCGGCCAGCAGCGCCCGGTACGCCGCGAACGCGTCGTAGACCGCGCGCCCGGCCGTGCTTCCGGCGACGATCCGACGGTCGACGTCGGCCATCAGCTCCGGATCCCGCGCCATCATGGCCTGCGCCTCGAGCACGGCCTGCGCCTCGCCGCCCGCGAGATTGCCGCGCGCGATCAGATCGGCGGACACGGCCTCGACCGCCTGTCGCGCCCGGCCCTGCTCGCGGGGTGCCTCCCCCTCGGCGATCCGCGCGGCCGGGGGTTCCAGCACCGCCGTGCCCATACGGCGTACCTCGCCGATCGCCACCCCGTGGCTCACCCCGACACCTCGCAGCGTTGTTCCCATCTCACCCGTCTCCGGTAGTGCGGCGTCCGCGCCGCGGGTCTGGTGCTCCTGCGCGCCGCCCTACGACGGCCGTGGCGTCACGCCCAGAGGAAGAGACTGTCGCCGGACGTCACCTCGCCGTCGGCGCGGACACCGGAAAGGGAGGCGGCCGCAGCCTCGAGCGCCACCACCGGGGACACCGGGGACTTGCCCGCGGCCTCGACGGCCGCCGGGTTCCAGCGCACCACGCCCTGGCCGCGGACCACGGTGTCGCCCTTGCCGACGAGGAGTTCGAAGCCATCGCCGCCCAACTGCACCGTGTCGATGCCGAGATGGGTGAGCACGCCGTGTCCTTCGGCGTCGACCACCACGAAGGCGTGGTGATGCAGGGACAGCACAACACCGTCGACGGGCGCGACCGCCTCCTGCGGCTCCCTGACCGGATCGATGGCGGTGCCCGGACCGACCATCGCCGCCGAGAAGACGGGGTCCGGCACTGCCGCCAAGCCGACGGCGCGCCCGGCAAGCGGTGACGTCACACTGGTCACGATGGCCCTCCTGAACAACGCGGCAGGCACCGACGGCCATGTCCGGCGCGGTGATGCTGCGATGGGATCGGTACGGCACAGCCCGCGGAGCCGTGCCGCGACCTGGTCCATGGGGGTACAGCGGACGCATGGCCTGCGCCGCTCAGTGGTGTAGACCAGTTCTAGCACGGAGGCCACCGCACAGGGAACCGCCGGGCGGTGATTTCCGCACCTGCCCCAGCCAAGGAACACCCACCTGACCTGCATCTTTGTGGCGTCACACAAAATTGGTCCAGTCCTGTGCGGCTTTTGTGTCGATATCTGAATGCCGAGCGGTCCTCAGACCGGCTGCTTGATGCTCTCGATGATGCGGGCGAAGCCCTCCGCACCGTGGCCCGCGTCGATCTGCCGTTGAATCAGTCCCTGGACCATGGCGACCACCTCGGTGCTGATGCCCTGCTCGGCGGTGGCGGCCACGAGGTGATCGAGGCTGGAGAACTCCAGGCTCTGCTGCCCTTCGACGGTGTAGTCGCCGCCGTCGATGACGGCCGCGAACCCCTCGAAGCCGCCGGTCATGGCGGTCAGCCACGGCGCGGCCATGGCGGCGAACTCCCCCGCTGTCACACCGGCCGGTGCGACCATGGCGGCTCCGTGCAGAAATCCGGCGAACATGACGTACATGCCCGCCAGCAGGGCGAGGTCGTAGAGGGAAGCCAGTCCGGCGTCCGCACCGAAGTAGGTGCTGGTTCCCCAGAGTTCGAGCAGTGACGTGTACCGCTGGAACACATCGGCCGATCCGCTGTAGAGGACCGACGCCCCGGGCCGGCCGATCATGTGCGGTACGGCCATGATGCCGCCGTCCAGGTAGGCCACCCCGGCGTCCGCGGCCCAGGCGGCCATGTTCCGTGACTGCTCCGGTGTGGTGGTCGTGACGTTGATCAGGGTGCGTCCGGCCAGGTCGCCGGAGAGCGGATCGAGCACCTCATGGACCGACGCGTGGTCCAGCAGACACGCGATCACCAGTTGGCCGGCCCGGACCGCGTCACGGGCCGTGGCGGCGGACCTCCCGCCCTGGGCCACGAGGTCGTCCGCCTTGCCGGAGGTGCGGTTCCAGACGGTGGTGGAATATCCGGCCTTCACCAGGGCACCCGCGAGGGCGCTGCCCATCGCGCCCAGTCCGAGAACGCTCACCTGGACGTCGTTGTCCGTTGTCATGATGTGGACTCCCTCTCGAGTTGATCGTTCGCTTCGATCCTCTCCGCCACCGATAGGGTTGACCAGTACGGACTATGAAGTCAGGTACTCACCATCGGGTAAGTACCTGGGAGGGGTTGGAGGGGCGGATGGCACGGTCAGCACGACGCGGTCCCTACTTCTGCGGTATCGACGCGGCGATGGACGTCGTCACGGGCAAGTGGAAGTCGCTGATCCTCTGGGAGTTGCACCACTACGGCACGCGGCGTTTCGCCGAGCTCCGGCGTGGGCTGCCAGGTGTCAGCGAGAAGATGCTGATTCAGCATCTGCGGGAGATGGAAGAAGACGGCCTCGTACATCGTGAGGTGTATCGCCAGGTGCCGCCGAAGGTCGAGTACTCACTGACCGAGCACGGCGTCTCGCTCAACGCCGCACTCGTCCCTCTGGGGCAGTGGGGCAGCGAACGCATACGGCGGATCGGGGCCGAAAAGGTCTCCGTCGGCCATGCCGACGGGATGGATCGGTGAGCGTTGACCGGTGAGCCGCGCCCCCGGCTGCCCGGCGCACGGACCCGCGCGGTCCACCGGAACGGCGGCGGGTCAGGCGTCGAAGCGGTGCCGCGCGGACTCGATGTGACCGAGGTACTGGTGGGTCCAGTCGCACATGGCGTGGACCGTCTCCCGCAGGGCTTGGGCCGGCTCGGTGAGGGTGTACTCGACCCGCGGTGGCACGGTGGGGTGCGCTCTCCGCTCCACCAAGCCGTTGCGCTCCAGCATGCGCAGATTCTGGGTGAGCATCTTGTGGCTGATCCCCTCGATCTCGTTCCGCAACTCGCCGAAGCGCAGAGTGCGTTCACCGAGCGCCTCGATGATCAGGAGCGCCCACTTGTTGGCGACGTCCGAGAAGATCTCCCGCGCCAAAGAGTCCGTGCGCGTCAGATCCGCTTCCTCGATCGAGCCCCTGAACTGCTTGGTCACCATAAGGTTCCTCAGTCACCAAAAAGTGCGTTCTTCCAGGTCAGCGTACACTCTCCTACAGTTCTCGAGTAACCACAAGAGACCACGGGCGTACGTGGTCCGGTGGCGGCGAGCCCACGGGCTCTCATGACAAGGAGACAGACATCATGGCCATCACTCTGGTGAACCCCAGCGGATTGCCGGAAATCGATGCCTACCGGCAGGTATCCATCGCCACGGGCTCGAAGCTGGTCTTCATCGCCGGGCAGGTCTCCTGGGACGCCGAGGGGACCACCGTCGGCGAAGGCGACCTCGCCGCCCAGGTCGAGCAGTGCTACCTCAACGTCGGCACCGCCCTGGCCGGGGTCGGTGCCTCCTTCGACGACGTGGCGAAGCTGACCGTCTACGTCGTCGACTGGACCCCCGACAAGATGCCCCTGTTCCTGGAGGGGGTCGCTCGGGCGGCCGCGAAGCTGGGGGTCACCCCGGTACCGCCGGGCACACTGCTGGGCGTAGCGGCACTGGACGTACCCGACCATCTGGTGGAGGTCGAGGCCACCGCGATCATCGACTGAACACGCTGCTCCTAGTCCTTACGGCCCGTCGCGGCCACGCCGAGCCCAAGACCGATCATGGTGAGCCCACCGGCGCCACCTACCATCGACAGACGCCGCGGCGAGCGAGCGAACCAACTCCGTGTGGTGCCCGCCACCAGTCCCCACACGCTGTCGCAGATCAGCGCGATGAGGTTGAAAACCAGGCCGAGCAGCAGCATCTGCACGGCCACATCGCCCTCGCCGCGGTCGACGAACTGCGGAAGGACGGCGGCGAAGAAGATGATGGTCTTGGGGTTGGTGACACCGACCGCGAACCCCTCCCAGAAGGTGCGCCGACTTCCCTGGGCGGCACCATCGGGTGAGCGGAAAGCCGAGAGCATCGACTTCCGCTGTCGCACCGCCTTGATTCCCAGATAGATCAAATAGGCGGCGCCGCCCAGTTTGAGCGTGGTGAAGACGATGACCGACCGCTCGACCACCGTTCCAATGCCGAGTGCCACGGCTACCACCAGCACATACGCCCCCACCGTATTTCCGGCGACCGTGGTGAGCGCGGCACGGCGACCCTGCGCCAATGCCCGCCCGATCACAAAGAGGACACTGGGGCCGGGAACAATGATGAGCAGGAATGACGCGGCCGCGAATACGGCCAGACGATCTGGAGAGACCATGCGGCGATCGTAGTCAGGGCACCCGCCGGCTCCAACCCAATTTCTCCGGACCTGCTCCCGGCTGACATTTCCGTGCCGAAGGGCTGTGGCGGCCTGCCGCCCCGCGGAACGGCCTCCCCCGCGGGGCGGTCTCCCCGCGGCCTTCTTCGGGAGACTTTGAAGTGACCTCCCTGATTCTGAAGCGGCGAGGCGCGGACCATACCCTGGCATCGGGAGGGAGGGAAGGAAGTCCGTATCTCGCCAATGGGCATTCACACTTGATACGGAACAAGTGAATTCTGTACGGCTCGGCCCGACGATGTTCCGGTGGCCGCTGCGAGAAAATTCCGCTCGCTGTGCGGTGAACACGGAAGTGCCCCGAGCCGCCGAACCGCACGGGGACCTCCTCTCCGGACAGTGACCACCCTGCCGGTCCTTCCCGTGTCCGGCCGGGGTCGCAAGGACCCCGGCCGACGGGTGAGGGCGGGAGGGCCCTCAATCGGCCGCCGTGGCTTCGGTGGCGCAGGAAGGGTGGCCCCAGCCATCGGGGTTCTTCATGATCGTGTCGCCCTTCCCGTAGGGCGTACCGCAGCGGCACCGGCCGGGGAACTTCGCCTTGACGGACGCCTTCGAGCGGGTGCCGCTCCCCCGCTGTGCCGCCGTCTTGCGGGGGCGCGTCGCGCCGGTCCGGCCCGAGCGCGCCGTCGGCGCCTCGGGCGGCGGCAGGGCGGATCCGAGGGAGGTTCCCGCGGGCTGCTGGGTGCGGGCCGTGTGGCTGGCCGCCTGGTCCGCGGCCGCGTTGAACGGGTCGCCATCGACCTGGTGCGCGGCCACGTGGACGAACTCCACCGCCCGGCCGTCCAGGAGCTCGTCGATACGCATCACCAGCTCACGGTTGGCCACCGGTGAGCCCGAGGCGGTCTTCCATCCCTTCCTCCGCCATCCGGGCAGCCAGGTGGTGACCGCCTTCATCGCGTACTGGGAGTCCATCCGCACTTGCAGGGGCCGGTCCGCGTCGATGGTCTCCAACAGCTTCAGCAACGCGGTCAGTTCGGCCACGTTGTTGGTGGCGGTGCCCAGTGGCCCCGCCTCCCAGCGTGCCACCGTGCCCTCACTGTCCGCGATGACCCATGCCCAGGCCGCGGGCCCGGGGTTTCCCTTCGATGCCCCGTCACACGCGGCGATGATCTGTTCAGCCATACGCCGATACTGCCAGCACCCGGCCCCCGGTGGGGTGACGCGCCGAGGCGTCGGTTCAGGAGGGTGCGGACGGCGGGGGTGCAGAGCTCGATGACCTCGTCGGGGATGAGGACGCGGCCGAGGGGATGGGGAGCACATAACGGGCCGTGGCGAGACCGATGAACTGGGCCGACAGCAGTCCGAGTCCGCGCTCGTAGCCGCGCTCGGCGAACTGCTCACGGGCGGCTTTGAGGATCGCGGCCCGGGTGGCGTCGGACCCTCTGGGGCGTCGGTGCGGGGCTCGGCCGCGACCCCCTGCCATCGCTCATGCCCATGACTGCAAGTCCACAAGTGTCGGCCCCCAACCTGCTCCGGAGCGTACCGCGCAGCGGGCAGTACGGTGGTTCACCACAGGCATGCGTGAGGTGCTGCGCATGAGCCAGTGGTGGTGGCCGCCTCGCTGGTGTCCACGTCGGCGTAGTGTCCGCCCAGCGGCCCTCCCGGCGGGATCCTCAGCCCTGTACGGGGTCGGCGGCCGGTGTCCCGGCCGGGGTGGAGACGGGCGTAGGCGGCTTCGACCGCTCGGCCCACCGCACCACCGGTCCCATCGCGTACGACGCGGCGACGAACAGCCCGCCCAGCACCAGCCACCCCGGCGCACCCCAGGTGACCAGCAGTGCCGTGAGCAGCAGGAGTCCCGCCGTGCGGGCCACGGTGAGCCCCGTGCCGAAGAAGCCCTGGTACTCACCGACCCGGCCGTCGGGCGCGAGGCCGAAGGCGATCCGCCACGACCCGGCCGAGTGCAGCATCTCCCCCACCACGTGCAGCACCGCGCCCGCGAGCAGCACCACCACGGCCACCCACACCGGCACAGCGGCCGCCGACAGCGCGAACACGACGCAGGACATCAGCAGGATCCACCCGGACCGGCGGACGGCGCCGACCGCCGTGCCCATCGAGGTGACCCCGCGTGCGGCGCGCACCTGGAACGCGGCCACGGCCAAGGTGTTGAGCAGGAACAGCGCGGACACCAGCCACTCCGGCGCGTGCGTGTGCTCGCTGATCCACAGCGGTATCCCGAGGCTGAGCAGCGGCATCCGCAGCAGCAGCACCGCGTTGAGCAGGGTGATCAGTGTGAACGTACGGTCCCGCAGCACCCCGAGCGCGGGTCCCCTCACCAGGGACACGGGGGCGACGACGGGCAGCCGCCTCAGCACCAGGGCACCCACCAGGAAGCTCACCGCGTCCACCGCGAAGACGGCGAGAAAATCCCAGCGCGTACCGTGGTACAGCGCGAAGCCGCCGAGCCCGGCGCCCACCGCGAGTCCCGCGTTGAGGGTCGACTGCAAATGGGCCAGTACGCCGGTCCGTTCACCGGGTGCGACGAGCCCGGCGAGCAGGGCCTGCCGGGCGGCCGCGAGCCCGGACTGCGCGACGGCGTAACAGCAGGCCGCCACCAGGAACGGCCAGAAGGACCGTATGGCGAGGAACGACGCCACCGATCCGCTGGTGGCCAGCGCGAGCAGCACCGCCGTGCCACGCGGTCCCCGGCGGTCGGCGAGGGTTCCGAGCGGCACACCCACCACCGCCCCGACCGCCCAGGCCATGGTGAGCCCGAGACCGGCCCGGGCCGGGTGGAGACCGACAACGGTGGTGAAGTACAGCGCGGAGGTGGTGTAAAACGCCCCGTCGCCAACGGAGTTGATGAGCTGGGCGAGAGCGAGGACCCGGGGCGGACCGGCGGGCGGCAGGATGCGGTGTGCGGTCACCGTCCGACCCTATGGGCCCGATGGCCCGTTCCCCAGGGCCATTTCGCCATCGATCGACTGGGCCATCTGCCGTGTGCGCGGGCTCTTGACCCGGGCAGGGGCCTCCCCCGTAGTTACCCACCGGTAAGGGCGCATGTGCGGCGGTGCGCGGCGCGGACCGGCACTGCGGACCCCCGCCATCATGGGCGTGGTGGCGGCAAAATTCCTGCCGCCACGTGACGTGCGCATCCTGGCATGCCCAATCGCCCGGTGCTGATCGCGGTCAACTCCGCCGCGGCGGTGGGTGTCGAGGTCCTGCTGAACCGGGCGGGCGTGCTGACCTGGGACTGGTCCTGGTGGCAGGCGAGCTTTCCGCTCTGTGTGTTCCTCCTCGGCTATGTGTCCTTCTTCATCGCCTGCTTCGCCGTCCACGACATGCGCACGGTGCGGGCCAAGGCCATCACGGTCACGGCCGTCCTCGGTGTGGACGCGGTCGCGCTGATCGTGTTCGGCGCGCTCGGCTGGCTGTGAAATGGTCGCCTTGGCGGAGGCCCCCGGCGGGCCCTGATCCTCGCCGGCGACCGGGCGGCGAGGAGTGTCTCCGCGCCCACCGGCCGGACGGGCTGACCCTCAAAGATCCACCGGACAGGACGCCATCCGTTCCGCGGGCGTGGCGAGCGGTCCAACGTACCGGCACGCCGCCCGGCTTACCGCACACCGGCGTGCGCCCGGCCAGTGCGGATGAACGCATCTGAGCTGGTGAAAAAGCCCGAGGTCACGGCCGTGCGGCCGGACGCACCATGCCGCGATGTTTGCTGCCGGGCCTACTGGTAACGCGGACATCATGGCCGAAACAAGGAACGCACGCACCAGTGACCGGAGCGCCACCGCGAACGCGAAGGCCACCGCCGCCAGGGCCAAGGAGACGACCGCCTCCAAGGCCAAGGAGGCGACGGACAAGGCCAAGGACACCGCGAAGGAGGCGGGAAACGCGACGACTCGGACCGCGAGTCGCGCCACCCACACCGCCGCGGAAAAGGCGCATGTCACTGCGGAAAAAGCGGTCGCCACCGGTCGTACGGTGGCGGTCGAGGCACCCAAGAAGGCCGCCGCGGCGGCCGGTACCGCCTGGATGGCGATCAAGGCGCGCAAAATCCTCACCGCCGCCACCGGTGCCGGAGCCGCAGCCACGGCCGCCGCGGTGGTTGTCCTCCGCCGACGCGCCGCTCGTCGCCGTCGCCCTCTGGCGCGGCTGACCGGCGGCCGGTTCGGCACCTGAGGTCAACCGTCGGTACGCGGTTTCCCTTCCGCGGTCTGCCGCCGTACGTTTCCGCCGTGCGTCCGCGCACACCGGCGCCGTACGCGACCGGGACCGCCCCACGTCGGCGAGGTGCTCGAAGACGTCGTGCACAGCCCCCTGCGCACACGTCGTCGGGCACCTCGTCGGTGTGTTCCCTCTGGCGGGAGGTTTCGGGAAGACGATGGACGTCGATCCGGAAGAGCTCTTCGGCAACGCGGACGTACCGGCGTGGCGCAATCGCGCGCTGCTCGTCTTCGACCGCGTTCCGATCCCGGCCGCCGTGTGCCGCACCGACGGGATCGTTCTGCTGGCGAATCCGGCCATGGCCGCCGAGTGGCAGACCACACCGGGCCGGCTGCGGGGCCGGCAGGTGCTGGAGCTGTTCCACCCCCGTTCCGTGGAGCAGGTCCAGCGCATCGTCGAGGCGGTACGCCATGGGCATCGCTCCCGCTATCCCGTCCTGGTGCACTGGTCCGGACCCGACGGGCGGGAGCGGCACGGGGAACTGACCGCGGACACGGTGAGCGATACCCCCGAGGCACCGCTGTGGCTGCTGGTGCTGCTGCGAGTGCTCGGCACCCGGGACACTCCTGAAGAGCCCACGCGACCTCGGTCGGAGAAGGTCACCGCCATGGAGCGGGCCATTCTGGCGCTCGCCGCGGGAGGTGCCACCACCGCCCAGATCGCCCGTGCGGTGGATCTGACCGTGGACGGGGTCAGCTATCACATCACCCGGCTCTCCCGGCGCTGGGGCGTGGCCAACCGTACGGCGCTGGTGGCCCGCGCCTATGTGCTGGGCGTCCTGGACCCCGGCGTCTGGCCCCCGACGGCGGAGCCGGCGCGCACGGAGGGGCACCGACCGGACGCCGGGCAGCCGTGAATCACCCACGCGCGGACGGCTCGGGGCTCTCCGCGCGGATACTGCGGCATCCGCGACAGGGCAAGAGCCAGGACGGCCGGGTCACTGCACATTCCGGTAGGAGCGGGGGTGCAGACGCCGTGTCAGGAACGCCACGCTGGAGGAAACGCCGTACCAACGGCGTCCACCCGCACGGCAGTTTCCGACTCCGGGGAAAGGCTCTCCATGACCGAGGTCATCCTCCCTCCGCACGACGGCGTCCACCCTGGCCTTCCCGTCCTCGACATCTCCGCGACCGGTATGACAGCCACCCCCACCCTGCTGGCCATGGACCAGGCACGGCGCCACGGGCCCGCTTTCATCCAGCGTCTCCACGGCAAGGACACCCTCTTCGTCAGCGGCCTGGACCTGGTCACCGAACTGGCCGACGAGCAGCGATTCAGCAAGGCGGTCGGCCAGGGTCTGCGCTACGTACGCGAGTTCACCGGCGACGGGCTGTTCACGGCCTTCAACGACGAACCCAACTGGGCCAAGGCGCATGACATCCTCATGCCCGCCTTCGCGCTGGGTTCGATGCGCACCTACCACCCGGTGATGCTGCGCGTCGCCCACCGGCTGATCGACACCTGGGACCGGCGCGCCGCCACCGGCTCCCCCGTGGACGTACCGGGCGACATGACCCGGATGACACTGGACACCATCGGACTGGCCGGATTCGGGTTCGACTTCGGCTCGTTCGACAGCGACGAGCCGCATCCGTTCGTCGATGCGATGGTGCGCTGTCTGGCCTGGGCGATGGCCGGGCTGAGCCGGAAGCCGGGGGTCGACTACAGCGAGCGCGACGAGGCGTTCCGCCTGGACGCCGACTACCTGGCCTCGGTGGTGGACGAGGTCATCGCGGCACGTAACGCCCCTGGCGGCACACCGGACGAGGACCCCGATGACCTGCTGGGGCTGATGCTCCGTGCCGCGCACCCCGCCGACGCCACCACCCTGGACGAGGAGAACATCCGCAACCAGATCATCACCTTCCTGATCGCGGGCCACGAGACGACCTCCGGCACCCTGGCGTTCGCCCTCCACTTCCTGGCCAGACATCCGACCGTGCTGGACCTGGTCCGCCGCGAGGTGGACGGGCTGTGGGGTGCCACCGCCGACCCCGAGCCGACGTTCGAGGACATCGGCAGGCTGCGCTACACCGGCAGGTGCTGCACGAGACGCTGCGGCTGTGGCCGGCCGCCCCGTCGTTCACCCGCACCCCACGCCAGGACACCCTGCTGGGCGGCCGGATACCACTGCGGGCCGGGCAGGACGTCCGGGTGCTCACCACGATGCTGCACCGCGACCCGGTCTGGGGCGACAACCCGGAGCTGTTCGACCCCGCCCGGTTCTCCCCCGCGGCGGAGGCGGCGCGTTCACCGCATGCGTTCAAGCCGTTCGGAACGGGTGAACGCGCCTGTATCGGGCGGCAGTTCGCCCTGCACGAGGCGACCATGCTGCTCGGCATGCTCGTCCACCGCTACCGGCTGGTCGACCAGGACAACTACCGGCTGCGCATCAAGCAGACGCTCACCATCAAGCCCGAGGGCCTCACCCTGACCCTCGTACCGCGCACCCCCGCCGACCGCGCCCACCGCGGCAGCGGGCTTCCCACCGACACCGCCGACACCGCCGCCACCTCACCGCACACCGCTCCGGCCGACGACCGGTCGCTTCCCACCCAGGTGCGGCCGGACACCGGACTGCTGCTGCTCCACGGCTCCAACTACGGCACCTGCCGCGACCTCTCCGCCCGGCTCGCCGACACCGCCGGGGACCTCGGCTGCGACACGGCGTGCGCTCCGCTGGACACCCACACCGGCGCACTGCCCACCGACCGGCCCGTGGTCATCACCGCCGCCTCCTACAACGGACAGCCCACGGACGACGCCTCCGCCTTCGTACGGTGGCTGGAGAACGCCGGCCCCGGTGCGGCGGACGGTGTCACCTACGCCGTCCTGGGTGTCGGCGACCGCAACTGGTCCGCCACCTACCAGCGCGTCCCCACCCTGATCGACGAACGGCTCGCGGCCCTCGGCGGCACCCGCCTGCTGGCGCGCACCGAGGCCGACGCCTCGGGTGATCTGGCCGGATCGGTGAAGGAGTTCACCGCCGCGCTGCGCACCGCCCTGCTGGCACACGCCGGGGACCAGGACAGCGTCGGCACCCAGCACGAGGAGGGGTCCGAGGACGGCCCCGGCTACACGGTCACCGAGGTGACCGGCGGCCCCCTGGACGCGCTGGCCGCCCGCCACGGGATGGCGGAGCTGACGGTCACCGCTGCGGACAGCCTCAGCGACCCGGCGTATCCGCGGGTGAAACGCCTGGTCCGGCTGGCCCTTCCGGACGGCGTGGCCTACCGCACCGCGGACCATCTGGCGGTGCTCCCGGCCAACGCCCCCGGCCTCGTGGAACGCGCGGCCCGCATCCTGGGCGCCGACCCGGACACGGTCGTTCACATCACTTCGCGCCGTCCGCGCCACGACGGTCTCGCCATCGACCGGCCACTGACCGTCCGTGAGCTGCTCACCCGCCATGTCGAGCTCCAGGACCGCCCGACCGCCGATCAGTTCGCCACCCTGGCCGAGCTCAACCCCTGCCCGCCGGAACGGACGGCGCTGCTGAGGCTGGCAGAGGACACGGCGGCGCGCTCCGCCGACCACCGCAGCGTGCTGGATCTGATCGAGGACCACCCGGCCCTGCGAGAGGCCGTCACCCTGCCGGTGGCGCTGGAGCTGCTGCCACCGATCCGGCCCCGCCACTACTCCATCTCCTCCTCGCCCGCTGTCGACCCGGGCGGTGTCGACCTGATGGTGTCGGTGCTGCGGGCACCCGCGCGATCCGGACGCGGCACCTTCCACGGCGTCGGGTCCGGCCATCTGGCCTCCGTGCGCCCGGGCGACACCGTGCTGGCCAGGGTCCAGCCGTGCCGTGCGGCGTTCCGGATCCGCCACGACGCGGACACCCCGGTCATCATGGTCGCGGCCGGAACCGGTCTTGCCCCGTTCCGCGGCGCCATCGCCGACCGCCGCGCCCTGGTGACGAGTGGTGCCGTACTCGCCCCGGCGCTGTGCTACGTCGGCTGTGACGCTCCGGACGCCGACTTCCTGCACGCCGGGGAGTTGCACACCGCGGAGCGGGCCGGTGCCGTCTCGCTGCGGCCCGTCTTCAGCGAAGCACCGGTCGGCGGACTGCGGTTCGTCCAGGACCGCATCGCCGCCGAGGGCGACGAGGTGTGGCGGCTGCTGACCTCGGGAGCGAAGGTGTACGTGTGCGGTGACGGCAGCCGTATGGCACCGGGTGTACGCGACGCCTTCCGGGCCCTGTACACGCGCCACGCGCCGGGTGCCGGGGAGGACGAAGCACACGACTGGCTGCGGGCGTTGACGGATCGGGGCCGGTACGTCGAGGACGTCTACGCGGGCTGACGGCGGGACGGGGAGCGCGGCCGGTCACAGTACGGCGGCGCTCTCCAGCACGGTATCCACCTCCTGCCGCGCCGCCCGCTCGGGGGACTGGGCGACACCGAGGAGGAAGGCCGCGCGGTCGTCGCGCACCGAGACCAGCGTCAGCCGCAGATGGTGGTCGGTACCGCCGTCATGCACGGTCAGGGCCACCGTGTGCGCGGGACGGTCGCCCACCTCGACCGCCTGGGACTCCTCCAGCGCCGACCTGCCGTCCGGGTAGAAGAACTCCGCGTTCGAGCGCGCCGCGTCCTCCGCACGCTGCCGCAGGGCGGAGGACGGTACGGGCCCGCCACGTCCGGCGAGGACCACACTGCCGTCGTCCTCGGTGTCCTCCTCGGCGCCTGGGGTGTCCTTGGCGGGACGCATCGTGATGGACGAGGTGAAGGCGTCGAGCAGGTCGCCGCTGTCCCGCTGCCAGCCCTCCGGGATTCCGTACGACAGTCCCGCCGCCCGGTCCGTCACCCGGGGCCGCCCGGCCAGCGGCGATCCGTCCTCGTCGTGCGTCAGCCACCAGGTGGCGCCGGCTCCGGCCGCCAGGAGGAGGAGCACCGCGATGACTCCGGCCACCGGGCCCCGCCGGCCCCGCCGCGGGGCGGTGGGAGGCGGAGGCGGTTGGCCGGGGGCGGGCGGGGTGGGCCATGTGGCTTCGTGCGGGGCCGTTGTCATGGGGTCAGTATCCGGGGGTTGGCCGGGCCCGGACCTGAGCGCTGCTACTCAGACGGCTACTCAGTTCGCCGTGCGGACGGCGTTGCATCGAGCCCCGGGCACCGTACCGGCCGGTGCGTCGTCGCTTCGGCCGCGTGGAGGACGGCGAGGGCCATGACGAGTGTCCAGACCTGTGGCGCGAACGCCGCGACCCGCTCCATACCGCCGAGGCCGATACCGGGGCCGTGCTGGGCGAAGAACATCCAGGCCCCGAGCATCGCGGTGACGGCGATACCGAGGGTCATGGCCCGCAGACGCCCCAGCACGGAGTCCTCGCGGACGCATCCGGCGCACAGGAGGCCGATGTTGCCCAGGCCCATGATGAGGAGCGCTCCGAGGACATGCAGGTCCTCGTTGACGTCGGCGGGCACCATCCCCACCAGGACCCAGCCCCCGGCGCTGATGACGCACAGGATCCGGGCGGTCCACGCCATCGCGCCCCGGCCCCAGGCGAATCCGGTCAGCAGGACGCCGGTGAACAGCAGGACACCCTGGGCGACGAACGAGGTGTTCATGAGGGTGTGCAGCGGTGAGCAGACGTAGCGGGGACGGGACTCGTCCCACATCCGGCAGTGGACATTGCCCAGATCGCTGATGTTGTTGCGCTTCCAGCTGTAGGGCGTACGCCAGCGGGACCCCACGATCAGCTGGACGACCAGGAACTGCGCCGCGTTCAGGATCCAGGCGGCGGCGCCGGCTCTGGCGGCCAGCTGCCCGCGGGGTCCGGGGCTCGGTACGAACGTCGACTTCACGACTGCCTCTCCGTGCTGATGGCTCGGTCCCGCGCGGGCGGAACCCGCGCGGGAGGGTCGTGTGTCACGTTCGCAGTCGGGGCCGGTCCGCACATCGCTGCGGGGAGTGAGGTGCGGACCCCTCCGGGCGGGGAGACCGCCTGGCTCTTCCGGGGGAGGTCAGGCACTCAGGGGCGCCGGCCGGTGTCCGGGGCGGGTGCCGGCGGGGCGCCGTCGGTCGGCGGAGTGGTCACCTCCTGGGGCCTGTTGGGATCGGGCCCGCCGGGGTCGGGCACACCGGGCTCGGGCAGTGTGCGCAGCAGGAGCCAGCCGACGGCGGGCAGGACGATCAGGGGCATCAGGGCGGTGTGCAGCGACGTGGCGTCCGCGAGGGCGCCGATGGCCGGGCTCGCGATGCCGCCGATGCTGACGGCCAGGCCCAGGGTGACACCACTGGCCGTTCCCATCCGCCGCGGCAAGTAGTCCTGGCCGAGGGTGACATGGAGGGAGAAAGGCACATAGAGCCCGGCAGAGGTGAGCGCGACGAAGACATAGAGCGGCGGGCCGGGGACGAACACCACTCCGGCGACGGCGGGGACCGTCAGGGCGTAGGACCACCGTACGACCCTGACACGCTGGTAGCGGGCGGCGAGTCTGCCGCCGGCCACGGTGCCCACCGCGCCGCCGAGGTAGAGCACGAAGAGGGCGGCGGTGCCGGAGGCGCTGCCCGCGCCGGTGCGCTGGCGAACGTAGAGCGAGATGAAGGTGCTCAGGCCGACGAAGACGGTCGAGCGGCACACGATGGCCCCGGTGAGCTTGGTGAAGGACGCCCAGTCGTCGCCGGCGGCGGCGGTGGCGGCGGTGGCGGTGGCGGCGGTGGCGGTGGCGGGTGTGGCGGCGGCGGGTGTGGCGGCGGCGGGTGTGCGCACCGACCGCAGTGCAGTCGCGCACAGCGCCGCACCGGCGAGGGCGGGCACGGCCAGCAGGGGCGAGGCATGCAGTCCGGCGGTGGCGACGACGGCGGAGACCATCAGCGGGGCGAGGGCGAAGCCGATGTTGCCGCCGAGGGAGAACCAGCTCATCGCGGTGTGGCTGCCGCGGCTGACGTCACGGGCGACCCGGGCCGCCTCGGGGTGGTACGCGGCGACACCGATACCGGTCACCGCGACGGCGAGGAGGGTGAGGGCGTAGGAGCCGCCGAGACCGCTCAGGGCGACGCCCGCCCCGGCCGCCAGGGTGCTCACCGGCAGCAGCCACGGCATGGCCCAGCGGTCGGTGAGCGCGCCGAACAGCGGCTGGACCACGGACGACAGCAGGGTGGCGGCGAGCACGACGCCGGAGGCCGCGGCATAGGTGTACGCCCGCTCGGAGACGAAGAACGGCACCAGCGCGGCCACCGCTCCCTGGTAGATGTCCACGCAGGCGTGTCCGACGGACATCAGCGTGATGGGCCGGTGACGTGGCGGGATCCTGGTTGTTGACACCCTCCGATCGTGTGCCGGTGGCGGGGTGTCCCGCTTCCGATAAAGTGCCAATCGATGCCGGATATCCGCCACACACCGAAGGCCCCGACCCGCGCCCGGACGCTGGCTCCCGGGGAAGGCATCGACGCGCACCGCCACGACGAGCACCAGATCATCTACGCGGGCTCCGGCGTGGTGGCGGTCACCACCGACGCGGGCACCTGGTTCGCGCCCGGCACCCGCGCCCTCTGGGTTCCGGCGGGCACCGTCCACGCCCACCGCGCCCACGGCACCCTCGATCTGCACCTGGTGGGTATGCCCGCCGATGACAACCCACTCCATCTGGACGCCCCGACCGCGCTCAGCGTCAGCCCGCTGCTCCGTGAGCTGATCCTCGCCTACACCCGCTCCCCCGACGACACCAGTGCCGAACGCCGCCGTCTGCGGGCCGTGCTGCGCGACCAGTTGCGCGCCTCGCCCCAGCGGCCCGTACACCTGCCGACGCCGAGCGATCCCCGGCTGGCGGCCGTCTGCGCCCTTGTCCACGGCCACCCGGACGACCCGCGCACCCTGGCCGCGCTGGGCGCGGCGACCGGTGTCGGCGAGCGCACCCTCAGCCGCCTGTTCCGCTCCGAGCTCGGTATGACGTTTCCCCAGTGGCGCACCCAGTCGCGGCTCTACCACGCGCTGCGCATGCTGGCCGACGACGCGCCCGTCACCACCGTGGCCCACCGCTGCGGATGGTCGTCGACCAGCGCGTTCATCGATGTATTCCGCCGTTCCTTCGGCTACACCCCCGGCACCCACAACCGCCGCCCCTGAACGGCGCGCACCAGGAGTGCCGGTGCGGTGAGCTCAGCGATCCCGTCCGTCCCGCCACGCATGGCGCGGTGTGTCGCGTGGACCCGCGGCGGCGGGCTCCCTCGAGCTCGGCCCGGTCTCCGAGAACCTGTGCCGTTATCCGCGAACTGGTCCATCCTGGCCGCCGTGGTCCCGCCCGCGCGGCCGGGGTGATGGAACAGACCGGGGTTGAGCTCTTCGGCCACCAGCGCGTCCTGGATCCACTCCACCAGCCAGTCGGCCATAGCGACGATCATGTCGATGGCGATGTCGCCGCGGACCTCGCCCCGTTCGATGCCGAACCGCACAAGGCGAAGGTCCCGTAGGGGTCCTCCTCCGCGAGAAACCGGTTGATCTCCCGCTTGACCGGCAGCTCCACGGCATGTGAACCGAGCGGGGCCACCCGGTAGGGCACCCAATCCTCCTGGGGGCTGACGCCATGTCGGCAGAACGCCGCTTCGGCCAACCGTTCACAGGAGGGCAAACCGGTCTTTGCCGTCACCAACCGTTCCACCACCGGATCCTTCACCTCCACCGTCGACACCCAGACCGCCTCCTCCTTCCAGGGCCACCGCTTCGGACCGGCCACGCACCACGCGACCATCGCCCCCCCTGGAGCGGGCCGGAGCCCACGCTGACCGTGCCGCCGCTGTCCGTGGAGTTCTGGGTCCGCGCCCACTGACCGGACCGCTCAGTCCTGGCCGCCGGAGCTCGGGTGAAGGTGGTCCTTCCACAGCTCGCGCTCGGTGCCGCGCGGATCGTCGACGGTTTCGTTCGACGGCTCGTTGTCGCGTCGGAAGACCATGACGGGCCGTCGGATGGTGTCGTACGGCGCCCAGCCGGCCGGCCGGCCGGTACGCGCGAACTCCACCCAACGGCCGTGCAGGGCATCGGCCAGCTCCTGGGGCGGGCTGTCGCCGGTGAACATGGCGCTGTCGGGGTTGTCGAGCGTGTCCCAGGCGAACGGCAGTGGCAGGCTGTGGCAGGCGCCCAGCTTGACGCCGAGCGGATTGGGCGCGGTGTCGGTGCGCCAGCCGAATTCGAAGAGGTAGGTGGCGGCGGTGGCGTCCGCGCGGGCTTCGGCGGCCCGGATCGTGGGGATGCGGAACATCCGGTCGGTGAGCACCGCGCAGGCGATGCCCGAGGGCATGTTGCGGGTGTAGGGCGGGATGTCGTGCTCGGCGTAGCGGTCGTAGAAGTCGGCCGGGACACCGTACGCCGCCAGGCGGTCGCGGAAGGGCTTCTCATCGGGGCAGCCCACCAGCGAGGTGGGCACGACGAGGATGCGGAACTCTTCGGTGGTGGTCCCCATGAGCAGCGGAGTGTCCTGTCCGGCGCCCTCGGCGAGCGCGTCGAGCGGTGCGCGGTGGAGGAGTTCGCCGTCGATGACGGGCATCAGGACCAGCCCGCAGGAGGCGATGGTGGACGCGCCGAACCGCTCCGGGTCGGCGGTGGCCGCGATGTCCTCGCTCACGGCCTCCTGGACGAGGAGGAGGTCGTGGACCGGCAAGGCGGCCAGGGCCTCGGCAGTGGGCTCGATCCGCAGCCGCTCGGCGACCTCGGCGGTGACCAGGGCGGCGTCCTCACGGGTCTGGACGATCTGGGCGGAGCCGCTTTCGGCGATGGCCTTGTGGAACAGGCCGGTGCCCAGGGAGAGCAGGGTGAGCACGCTCATGGCACCGGCGGACTCGCCCGCGACGGTGACGTTGCCGGGGTCCCCGCCGAAGTGCGCGATGTTGTCCCGCACCCACTCCAGAGCGGCGATCTGATCGAGCAGACCGCGGTTGGCGGGAACGGGCGCGTCCGCGACATAGCCGAAACCCTCCACGCCGAGGCGGTAGTTGACGCTCACGCAGACCACGCCGTCGCGGGCGAAGGTGGCGCCGTTGTAAGCGGTCACGGCGTTGGAGCCGGTGGTGAAACCGCCGCCGTGGATCCACACCAGCACCGGCGCGCCGGTCGCGCCGGGGTCCGGCGTCCACACGTTCAGGTTCAGATACTCCTCGCCCTCGACGACCGGGTTGAGGAAGAGTTCACCCAGCTTGCCCTTCATCGGCAGCTGCGGCGGGGTGGCGCCGAAGGTGTGAGCGGCACGTACGCCGGTCCACGACACGGGCGGATCGGGTGCCGCGAACCGCTTGATGCCCCGCGGCGCGGCGGCGTACGGGATGCCGAGGAAACGGGCGATCCCGTTCTCGACGAGGCCGGACACCGTGCCGTACGCGGTTGCGACATGGATCGTGGTGCTCTCGGACATACGGCTCCCGGGCCGGACGCGGATGGTACGCCCCGCGCGCGGGCGGCCCTCCCCGGCACGGCTCGACCCGGGGTGACCCGTGCACCCCGAGCGAGGTGACGCTACCCAGTGCCACTGATCGACATCCCAACGTGACTGCGGTGGGCCTTCGTTGGCCGGAAGGCGCCCCCGGCGGTCCACATCGCCGGGTGTCAGGCCATCGCGGCCGGCCTGATGTTCTGGTTGGCGTGGAAGAGGTTGTCGGGGTCGTAGGCGCGCTTGATCCGGGCGAGGCGGTCGTAGTGGTCGCGGTAGGTGGCGCGGACCCGTTCCTGGCCCTCCCCCGCACCCATGAAGTTCACATACGAACCGCCCATGGAGTACGGGTGCGTCTCCTCCCAGTAGTCCACGCACCACTGCCTGATGGCCCCGGCGTTGGCCGGATCGGGATCGACACCGGCGAACACACCGGACCAGACGGCGTCGCGGTAGCTCCAGGCCGTGTCGTCCGGGCCCGGCCGGTGGGCCGCCGCGTCCACCGGGTAGAGGTGCATCAGGGAGAGCGGGGTGGGGAGGTTCTCACCGTATTTCTGGTGCACCTCGATGGCGGCGTCCGGGATGCTGTCGAAGAAGTCGCCGCGCCAGTACCACTGGTATCCACTGGGAATCACGCGATCGAGCATGCTCTGCAACGCGGGGTAGGGCATCGGCGAGGTGAAGTGGAAGGCCGGGGGGCCGGGCTCCCGCACCGAGGTGAGCGCCTCCTCGAAGTGGTCCAGGTCGCCGGTGTGACACCACACCACACCGCACATCTTCCGCCCGTGCAGCTCCTCGGGGAACGGCGGGCCGGGCGGGATGGCGAGGATCGCGAAGAAGCCGTACACGTCCTCCGGCGCCCGCGGCAGGAATTCGCGGTACCAGGTGAGTACGTCGTGGGTGCGGTCGACCGGCCAGACGGTGATGGCCACCCCGACCGTGTCCACGGGGTGGAGCCGGTAGGTGAACGAGGTCACGATGCCGAAGTTGCCGCCGCCACCGCGCAGCGCCCAGAACAGGTCCGGGTGTTCGGTCTCGTTGGCGGTGACGAAGCTGCCGTCGGCCAGCACGACGTCCGCGGAGAGCAGGTTGTCCGCGGTGAGGCCGTACTTGCGGGTGAGGTAGCCGTGGCCACCGCCCAGGGTCAGACCGCCGACACCGGTCATGGAGATGATGCCGGTGGGGGTGGCCAGTCCGAAGGCGTGGGTGGCGTGGTCCAGGTCGCCGAGATGACAGCCGCCACCGACCTCGGCGGTCCTGGCGACGGGATCGACACGTACCCCCGTCATCGGCGACAGATCGATGGTGACGCCCTCGTCCACCAGGCAGAGGCCGGGCCCGCTGTGACCGCCGCCCCGGACGGCGAGTTCCAGTCCGCTGTCGCGGATGAAGTTGACGGCGGCCATGACATCGGCGGCGTCCGCGCAGGGCACGAAGGCGGCGGGATGCCGGTCGATCATGGCGTTGTACACCTGGCGGGTCCGGTCGTATTCGGTGTCCCGCGGACCGATCACCGGCCCGCGCAACGTGGTCCGCATGGTTTCCAGAGTTCCGGCGTCCATGGCGATCTCCTGGTTGTGCGCCGGCGCCCAGGCACCCGTCAGCGGCCCGACGGGCAAGCGCACGCCGCAGGGCTGACACCTCCAGCATCCCGTCGGCCGCCCGGCCGCGCAATTCCGCCGGTCGGCCGCTCGGCGACACCCGCGCACACCACGGTCCGCTGGCGGGCGCCTACGCGGTGTGGTCCGTCGGGCGATGCCCGGACCCGGCCCGGACGGCCCGCAAGGGGCGCCGGGCCGGTTCTCCTCGGGGACCTCGACATCGGAGAAGAGCACTTCGCGGCAGACGATGGCGCGCCGGCCCATCTTCCGCATCGGCCCACCGACGCGGAGTCCGGGGGTGCCGGCGTCCAGGAGGAAGGCGGAAACACCCCTGGATCGCCGGCTGGGGTCGGGCGGTGGTCCTGATCGACGCGACGTGGGAGCCGGAGCCGGGCTCGGTGGTGGCCAGCGCCGTTATCGGGGCCCTGGGGCCCACCAGCGGGCCGAGCCAGCGCTTCTTCCGCTCCTCGGCGCCCAGTTCGCGGACGGGGTCGGCGAGGAAGCCGTTGGGCCACAGCAGATTGCCGATGCCGGGGTCGTCGAAGCACAGCTCCTCCTGAACCAGACACTGGGTGAACACATCGGTGAATCCCCCGCCGCCTACCTCGGTGGGCAGCATGACATCGGTGATGCCGACCTGTGCGGCCCGCTGCCAGATGTCGACCGGGGTGACCCCATCGGCCTCGTCCAGCTCGCGGGCGCGCGGGCGGATCTCGTGACGGGCGAAGTGGCGGACGGCCACGGATGCCGGATCGCGGAAGGCGGCGAGTCCGGTGCGCCGGGTACCGGCCTGCGGCGAGGTGGTGGGCATGGGTCCCGCGGCTCCTCTCGGCGGAGGGGCGGTGACGGTGGCGCCGCGCGGCCAGGCGGCCGGGGCCGGGACTGCGGGCGGCCCTGGTGTGCCCTGCCCGGTCCGTCCGGGCTCCGGGGTCGTCGGCGCCAAGCTTTACTGACTAGCCGTACAGTTATGTCCTCAGTATCGTGGTTTCTTCCACGCACTTTGTCAATGAGTGCGGCCCACTTCCCTGGCCGCTCACTCAGCACCCGTTCAAGACCGCGAACCCCTGGCGACTGGGGCGGGAGCGGGGCATGTCCTATCCTCGTGGCGTGACACGCAGCCGTAAGGACCCGAGTCTGCGCCGGGGGGAGATCCTTCGCGCCACCGTCTCCCAGATCAAGAAGCAGGGCATCCACCCCCTGCGCATCTCCGACGTGGCACATGAACTGTCGGTGAGCCCGGCCCTGGTGATCTACCACTTCCAGAACAAGGAAACGCTGATCGCCGAAGCCTTCGCCTGGGCCGTGCAGCGCGAGCTGGACCACCTGGACCACCTCAGCGCCGGACTGACCACCGCGCTGGAGCGGCTGCGCACCGCCCTGGACTGGTATGCGCCGACCGGACAGGCCAAGGGCTGGACGCTGTGGATCGAGGGCTGGGCGGGAGCACTGCGGGAGCCGACCCTGCGCAAGGTCGGACGGGAACTGGATCTGCGCTGGAAAGAGGCGCTGACCGCGATCATCCAGGACGGCGTGGACAGCGGGGAGTTCACCACCGACGACCCGCGGGGTGCGGTGTGGCGGATCACCGCCCTGCTGGACGGAGTGGCCGTGCAGACCATCGTCCACCGCGGCACCCAGGACCGGAAGCAGGCGGCCGACTGGTCGCGTCAGATCGTCGCCCGTGAGCTGGGCCTCAAGTGCACCGACCTGGGGCGCGGCTGAGCGGCCGCACCCCGGCGCGCGGGCTCCCATTTCCTCGCCGCGACCCCGGTTCCCCCGGTGCGCGAGGACGGCCCTCCCTGACGCGCGAGCTCGCCTTCCCCGGCGCGGGGGCACGGCGCCCGATCCGGCGGTATTGACAAGCGCGGAACACGTACTACATCGTCGTTCAGTAACAGACAGGTCCGCGGGCCGCGCGGCAGGATCATCCCGCGCGCCGGCCACCGGGGCTTCGCTCCTCACCACGAGCAGTTCCCGAGCTCTCCGCCCGCCACCGCGGCTTCCCCTCCCCACACACCGGGACACGGGTGGCACGAGCTCCGCGTCGAGAGGTCAATCCATGAACGCGCACCACGGGACCGAGTCGTTCGACGTCATCGTGGTCGGCCTGGGCGGTCCGGGCACCGCCGCCGCGTGGCACCTGGCCGCCTCCGGCCGCCGGGTTCTCGGCCTGGAACAGTTCGCGTTCGGCCATGAACGCGGAGCGTCCCACGACACCTCGCGCATCCTGCGCCACAGCTGTCACCGGCCCGACTACGTCCGTCTCACCCGGCACGCCTACGACGACTGGGCCCTTCTGGAGTGCGCCGCCGACGAGCGGTTCGTCACCACCACGGGCGGTGTGGACCTGTGTCCGCGCGACTCCTCGATCCCCCTGACGGACTGCTGGCGGAGCCTGGACGCCGAGGGCATTCCGTACGAGCTGCTGGATGCCGCCGAAGTGCGGCGCCGGTGGCCGCAGATGTCCGTGCCCGAGGGCACCACCGCCATGTACCAGGAGCGCACCTCCATCGTGCCCGCGGCGCGGTCCACCGCCGCCATGCGGCGGCTGGCGACCGCGGCCGGTGCGCAACCGCGCGACCACACCCCGGTGACCGCCGTACGGCACGGCGCGCACGGGGTCGAGGTGGACACCCCGGCCGGTGCTCCGCCGGAAAGGCGGTGCTGTGCACCGACGCCTGGGCCAACACGCTCCTGGCCCCGTTCGGCCACGAGATCCCGCTGACCGTGCTGGAGGAGCAGGTCAGCTCCTTCCGGCCGGTGGATCCGGCCCGGGTGGTGACGGCCCCGGCCCCCACCGGGCCGCCGAATCCCCGGCATCCACCCCTCACCCCACCACGACTGAACGCGCATTCAGTGACGAGTGCCCGCACTGGAGGAAGCCATGACAGCGACCCCCCTGAGCACACCACCCCTCACCGGTGCCCCCCAGCCGCATCTCCAGCTGATCTGGACCGACCCGGTCACCGGGCGGCGCGGCTTCGTGGTCATCGACCGTCTGATCCGCGGCGTGGCCAGCGGCGGACTGCGCATGCGCGAGGGCTGCACCGTGGAGGAGGTGCGCGGCCTGGCGGCCGGGATGACCCGCAAGGAAGCACTCCACTACGAGCCGGGCAACCGCTACATCCCGCTCGGCGGCGCCAAGGGCGGTATCGACTGCAGTCCGCACGACCCGCAGGCCCGCGCGGTCCTCTCCCGCTTCCTGGCTGCCATGCGCTGCGTCCTGGAACACCACTGGGCCACCGGTGAGGACCTCGGGCTGCGCCAGGACACCATCGACGACGTCATCGGCGAGGTCGGGCTGGCCAGTTCCATCCAGGCCATCTATCCCCTGCTGGACGACGCCGCCCAGGCGCGGCAGCGACTGGCGGACGGGTTCGCCATCGACGTCGACGGGGTGCCGCTGCCCGAGCTGGTCGGCGGTCTGGGGGTGGCCGAATCGGCCCTCACCGCCCTCGATCTGATCGCCCTCCCCCACGGGTCGGCGCGCGCCGTCGTCCAGGGGTTCGGCTCGATGGGCGGTGCGACCGCCCGCTATCTGGCCCGGGCGGGTGTCACGGTGGTCGCGGTGGCCGACGCGTACGGTGTCATCGCCAACCCGGACGGTCTGGACGTCGAACACCTGCTGCGCACCCGTGACCCGCTCGGCGGGATCGACCGCGGACAACTGCGGCCCGGGGACCGGGAAGCCGACGGTGACACCTGGCTCGATATCGCATGCGACGTCCTGGTGCCCGCTGCGGTCTCCTACTGCATCGACGCGGTCAACCAGACCCGGATCACGGCCCGGATCATCGCCGAGGCCGCCAACATGCCCACCCTTCCCGAGGCGGAGGCCGCGCTGCACGCGCGCGGTGTCCAGGTCATTCCGGACTTCGTCGCCAACTCGGCCACGAACGCCTGGTGGTGGTGGACGCTCTTTGGTGACATCGGCGCCGACGCGGCCCAGGCCCACCACAAGGTCCGGCAGTCCTCGCGCCGGATCACCACGGACATGCTCACCAGCGCCCGGCGGTTCGGCATCACCCCCCGCGACGCCGCGCTCGGGGTCGTCGCGGACAAGATCGCCGCCATTGACGCCCGCTTCGGCCCCGGCACCACCCCGGCCAGTCCGAGCCCTGCTGGAGGCAGCCATGCCGGAGCGCGTTGAACTGACGTGATCGGCGGCGAGTTGATGGGGCCGCCACCGCGTGGGCGGGAGCCGCCGCGGGCTGTCGGTGCTGCTCCTGGCTCGGTTCGATGCGGGCCACCACCACGGCAGCTCGCACGGCAGCGCACGGATCGTCCGCCGCGCCCGCGACGACGCTATGTACACCCGGCTGACCGGGCGGGCCCTCACGCCAGACCCGGCCGTGGAAGGGGGACGTGGCCGCGAACGACAGGGAACGTCGGCGGTCGGGGCGCCGGGGGGCGGGGGTGTGGTCTCAGGCGAGGTCGCGCGGCAGGTACCGCTGCCAGGTGCCTTCGAAGACCTGCTGGTCATCCTCGCTGGCCCGGACGGTGATGTCCACCTCGTACGCCTCGCCGTGGACGGTCGGACAGAGGTCGGCGAGGGTGGTCACCCGGCCTCCGGCCAGCCCACCGTGTACGCGCAGCGGGCCACCAGGGTCTGGTGGTGGGTGCGTTCGTCGACGGTGACCCCGGCCGGTGTTCCGTGCTTCGCACACGGTGCCGCCGTGGGTGTCCAGGCGTCGGCGTCGTCGACGAAGCAGGTGGTGCCACGGGCCAGCACATCGCGTTCGACGGTCCAGGTCACCCCATTGCCATCGGGCAGGGCCCCGGCGGTCACCTCGAGGAAAACCGGCGGGGGGGCACGGACCGGGCCGGCGGTGACCGGCGGGGTCAGCCCGCTCCCGGCCACGTCGACGGTCAGTGTCAACGGCTGTGGCGGGGCGGAGGTGTTGGGCCAGTCGGCACCCGCGATCGACAGCCGCGGCCGGTGGCTCCAGGATGCACGCGGTGGCGTTCGGTTCGATGTCGACGCGGGAATTGCCGGTGCCGATGGGGTGGCCTTCTTCGGTGGCCACCGCCTGCGCGCGCACCGGTACCCGAGGGTGGCTTTCTCCGCTTGCGCGGATCTTTTCAGGAATTCGAGGGGGAGGCACGGGGGAATTCCCCTAGTCCTCTGCCGGGGCCCAATCCGGAATCATGCGGCATAGGCTGTCCGCACCTCGGTGACATCCGAACGGCTGTGCGTATATCCGCATCCGCACCGGCCTGCCGGGAATACCCGACGGCGGAATGTCCGGCGGTCGGCCGCATGGAGAACGCGCGCGAAGACCACCGGGGGCCGGCTCGCCGAACTCGGCTCGTCGGCCCCGGGCAGCCGCGGGGTGGCCGCCGGGATCCGGCGGCCGATCATCCGGCCTCAGTAGGCCACCGTGCCGAACCAGTGGAGATCGCCGCAGGGCCGGCGGGTGTCACAGACCGCGGTGATGTACACCATGTGCCCGCCCTGGACGGCCTGGACCTCTGCGGTGACGTCCTCCTGCTCCCCGTCCGCCGGGACGGTGATGGTGGCCCACGGCTGACTGTCCGGGCAGTCGAGCCGGAGCTCCAGCCGCGCGCCGCCCTCGCTGCCGTTGGACACCCGGGTGACCAGACGGCCGTCCCCCTCCCGGCCGAAGTCGACCCGGGCGTAGCGAAGCTGGTCCCCGTCGCTCAGGCTGCGCGCGTGCCGAAAGCCCAAGTCCGACGCCTCGGTGCCCTCCTGAGCGGTGTATTCGTCGGCGTTCACGCGCAGCCGTGCGGACAGGGAGGGGCTGGGGCCCGGAGGCTCCGTCACACCGGGGTCATGGCCGTCCGGTCCGCAGCCGGCCGGCTCGGACGACTCCATCCACCGCAGCGCCAGGGTGCAGGTGAGCGCCGTGGCCACGGTGGCGCTCACCGCCAGGAGGACCGTCGCCCTCCGACGTGTTCCGAGCAGCCATGTCCGCGCCTTGCGCACCGGCCCGGCAGCGCGGCGCCGGCGGCGGCCCGTACCCGCGGGGCGGGCGGCCGGCGCGCCGCGGGCCGGCCGGCCCCGCGGTGGCCTACCGGCGGTGGCCTCCTTGTTCCGCCGGTAGTCCTCGGCGCGCCACCACCCCAGCAACCGCAACGGCAGATGCCGTGCCGCACGGGCGTCGAACCGCACCAGTTCGTCGTACAGGGCACGGCACCGGGCACAGGCGGCCAGATGCTCCGAGACCTCCGGCCCCGGCGGGCTGTAGGGAAGACCGCGGCTGCCGCCGAGAATCTTGATGCAGTCCTCGCTGTCGACCCGCTCGAGGTACAGCTCCATCCGCGAGCGCCGCAGCCCGCGGTCCGCCGTCGTGAGACGCGCCCGCAGATCGCGGCCCATGAGACCGGTGATGTCGGCGACGGCCGTCAAGTCGTCCTGCTCGACCAGGGTGTGCCACAACAGGCACTGTTCCACCGGTGTCAGCCCCTCGTACGCCACCTGCAACTGGCCGTCATCGTGCATCGGCCACACCGAGCCACTGGCGATCCAAGCCATGAACCCGGCCGAGAAGGCGTGCGGATGCTTCAGCGCGTCGGCCACCGCGGCCAGCCGGGTGGACTCCAGCAACTGCAACCGCACACATCCGGCATGGCGGCCGCGGTCCAGCGGATGCGGTGAGGTCACCCGCTCCCCCAGCTTGGTGAACGCCACCGACACCAGCTTCGAAGCGAGCCCCGGTGATGTGGTGCAGGTCAGCGCGTAAGCCCGGACCGCCGGCTGATGGCGGTCGTACACCTCCCGGAACAGCGAGGTACGGCCCTCCCGTACCGCCCGGAGCGCCGCCATGTCGCCGTCCGCCTGCTCACGGACCAGCGACGTCATGCACGACCGGTTCATCGGCCGCCACCCCTCGGACCCCCCACGGCCGGAACGGAGCCGGTACCGTCGCCGGCCGACGGGAGTGGGGCACGGCCCCCTAACGCGCACTTCACTGAGGAGGAACAGGAGGTCGGCAAGGCGGGCTGTCGCCGGAGGGCGGGGCCGGTGGCGGTGTGAGCCACGGGCGCCCGTGACCGAACCCGTCGCACAAGGGTGTCTTTGAAGGCTTTCCAGGCGAGCAATGGCATGGTCCAACCCCGATGGTGTAGTTCTTCGCAGTGCCCGCCTGTCACGATTTCGCTGGTGTCCACGCGCGAGTCGGGTGGTCATTGGCGTTCAACTTCGACACATGGCTTCCGGCTTGATGTCGGCCGCCTCACTCCGATGTGAGCGCGGCGCGGAGGACGACGGCTGAGACAGCCAACAGGCGGTCCAGTCATGGGAGTTCTGCGGGTTGCGTGGTCGTCCGGAACATGTGCATCTTATGCGTCGCACGCCTTTCTTTTCACCTGCTGGCAAGAAACTTTCCTAACTCGCCAGTACGGGAACGGCGATGAAACGCATGAGCGAGAAGTGCAGCCACGTAAATCATTTCATTTTAAAACATCTGTGCGTTGTCAACACCGCATTCGCCCTTGAGTGGCCCCCCATCTCCCGGTTGGTGTGGCCCAGCCCGCCCAGACCGGCCACTTCGCGCTCCCGCGGGGTCAGCAGAGCCTCCAGCTCCCCCAGGCCCTCACGGGTCCCCAGCGCCGCGAGGTCGGCGCGGCACGCGGCCCGGAACGGAGCGGCACCCAGCGCGGTGAACGTGGCCTCCGCCGCCTGGAGATGGCCCTGGGCCTCGGCCGCCCGACCCTGCGCCGCCACACACCGCCCGTCCGGCTTCGGCCGGCCGCCGTTGACACCACCCGACCGGAAGTCGCCGGGAACCCGTCCGCCGGAACGGACGACTACCTGATCACCGGCACACCGCCAATGGGTGCTTCACGGGAGGGCGTCATGCACTGGTACGAGGACGACGGCTTCTGGTCGGACTTCTCCGGGACGATGTTCTCCGAACACCGACGGGAGCGGACCCGGGAACTGATCGCGGATTCACCGCTGCTGGACTTCCCCACGGGCTCCCGGGTGCTGGACCTGGCTTGCGGACCGGGACTGTATCTGGTGCCGCTGGCCCAGCGCGGCTGCGTCGTGACCGGGGTCGATCTGAGCCCGGTGATGCTGGAGCGGGCCCGGGCCGCGTGTGCGGACGCGGGCGTGGGGGTGCGCCTGGTGCGCGCGGACATGCTCAGCCATGTCGAACCGCGCTCCTACGACGTCGTACTGAACGTGTTCACCTCCTTCGGCTACTTCGACGATCCCGGTGACAACGTCCAGGTGCTGCGCAACGCCCACGACTCGCTGGTCCCCGGCGGACGGCTGCTGATCGATGTGATGGGCAAGGAGGTGCTCGCGGGCTGGATCGGCCGGCCCCAGGTGGTGGAGCTGGACGACGCGTACGTGGTGCAGCGCGACACCGTCCTGGACGACTGGTCCCGGCTGCGGACGGACTGGACGCTGGTGCGCGGCGGGACGGCCCGGGAAGCCTCCATCACCTCCTTCCTCTACAGCGGGTCGGAGCTGCGCACGCTGTTCGAGCGGGTGGGCTTCACCAAGGTGGAGTGCTTCGGCGACTTCGACGGCGCCCCGTACGACCAGCACGCCCGGCGGCTCATCGTGCGCGGGACTCGGGAACTCTGACGCCCCGTCGTCCGACTACCTGCGGGGGGACACGCCGTACCCCCAGGACCCGCGTGGAAAGGACCGCATGACCAAGGCACCGGTGACGAGCGGCCGGGCGGCAGTCCGCCGGCGAACGAGGACGATCCTCGTGCTGCTCTCGGCGTTCCTGGCGATCTCGGTGGTCGCCGGGGTGGCGCTCGGCCCCACCGTCGTCCCGTTCGGCGCTGTGCTGCGCTACCTCTTCGCCGCCGTCTCGGGGGGCCGGATCGGGGCGGACGAGGTGACGGACTACGCGGTGGTGTGGGAGATACGCACCCCGCGGGTCCTGCTCGCCGCGGTGGTCGGCGCGGGGCTGTCCGTGGTCGGTGTCGCCGTCCAGGCGCTGGTGCGCAACGCTCTGGCCGATCCCTTCGTGCTGGGGATCTCCTCCGGTGCCTCGGTCGGCGCGACCGCCGTGGTGGTGTTCGGGCTGTTCGCGTCCCTGGGGGTGTACGCGTTGTCGGCGGCGGCCTTCCTCGGCGCGCTCGGCGCCACCCTGCTGGTGTATCTGGCCGCGCGGGGGCCGATGGGGCTGACCCCGCTGCGGCTGGTGCTGACCGGGGTGGCGCTCGCGTACGGGTTCCAGGCGCTGATGAGCGTCCTGGTGTTCGTCTCGCCGAACGGCCAGGCGGCGCGCACGGTGCTGTTCTGGCTGCTGGGCTCCCTGGGCTCCGCGTCCTGGGAGTCGCTGCCGCTGGTGACGGTGGCGGTGGCGGTGGCGGTGGCGGCGCTGCTGCGGCAGAGCCGGGCGCTGGACGTGCTGTCGCTGGGGGACGAGACCGCGGCGAGCATGGGCGTGGACGCGCGGCTGCTGCGGCGCCGGCTGTTCGTACTCACCTCCGGTGTCACCGGCCTGATCGTCGCGGTGAGCGGTGCGATCGGGTTCGTGGGTCTGGTGCTGCCCCATGTGGTGCGCATCCTGGTCGGTTCCACCCACCGCCGGGTGCTGGCGGTCGCCCCGCTCGCCGGGGCGTGCTTCATGGTGTGGGTCGATCTGGTGGCCCGTACCGCCTTCGCGCCCGAGGAACTGCCGCTCGGGGTGATCACGGCGCTGATCGGGGTGCCCGTCTTCATCTCGCTGATGCGCCGCCGCGGCTATCTGTTCGGAGGCCGCTAGATGACACTGCGTGTGAGCGAACTGTCGGTGGAGGCGGCGGGCCGCACCCTGGTCGACCGGCTCACCCTGGACGTGGCCGCCGGTCGGGTCGTGGGGCTGGTCGGCCCGAACGGCAGTGGCAAGTCCACGGCACTGCGCTGTGTGTACCGGGCACTGCGGCCGACCTCCGGCGCGGTGCTGCTGGACGGCACCGATCTGGCGTCGGTGCCGCTGCGCGACAGCGCGCGTTCCATCGCCGCGCTGACCCAGGAGAGCCACACCGAACTGGACTTCACGGTGGCGGAGGTGGTGGCGCTGGGCCGCACCCCGCACACCCGCGGCAACGGCCCGCTGACGGACCGGGAGCGCGAGCTGTGCCGGGCGGCGATGGAGCGGCTGGATGTGGCACATCTGGCGGACCGCAGTGTGCTGACGCTCTCGGGCGGGGAGCGCCAGCGGGTCCTGGTGGCGCGTGCGCTGGTCCAGGAGCCCCGGGTGCTGGTGCTCGATGAACCCACCAACCATCTGGATGTGCGCCACCAGGTGCGGTTGCTGTCGTTCCTGCGCGGTGCGGAGCTGACCGTCGTCACCGCGCTGCACGATCTGAACCTGGCCGCCGCCGTCTGCCACCGCATCGCCGTGCTCAACCACGGCTCCCTGGTCGCCTCCGGTGATCCGGCCGAGGTGCTGACGGCCGCCCTGGTGCGCGAGGTGTTCGGCGTCCACGCCACCGTCGTACGCCATCCGCGCACCGGGGTCCCCCAACTGCTCTACGACTTCGACGAATACGACTTCGACGGACTCGACGCCAACAACGCCCCCAACGACCGCACCGATATGAACGCTGAGACATCCTCACCGTCCGCCGGGGCGGCCCCGGAAGGAATGCGCTGATGACCCGACCCCACCTGCCCCCTCGTCGCGCGGTCCGCGCCCGCACCATCTGGATCGCGGGGCTGGCAGCCGCGGTGCTGCCGGTCACCGGCTGCGGAGCCGAGGTGGATACGGCGGACAAGAGCGGCAAGCCCGCGACGGTCACCGTGTCCAACTGCGGCAAGAACATCACCTACACCCGCCCGAAACGGGCGGTGGCCTACGACGTCAGCGGGGCGGAGAAGATGTTCGCCCTCGGGCTGGGCGACCGGATGCGCGGCTATGTGATGAACAAGCTGGGCGACCCGTCCATCGCCGGATCCCCCTGGCGCGCCGACTACAAGAAGACCGACCGGCTGGGCAGCGAACGCATCACCCGGGAGATCGTCGTGGACGCCAAGGCCGACTGGGTCCTGGCGGGCTGGAACTCCGGCTTCGGCGAGGACCGCGGCATCACCCCGGCCCTGCTGAAGAAGGTGGGCATCGCCAGCTATGTGCACACCGAGACCTGCTGGGACTACGGCGACAAGACCACGGATGTGCCACCGCTCCAGGCGCTCTACACCGATCTGCGCGCCATCGGCCGGATCTTCGGGGTGACACCGAGGGCCGACCGGCTGGTGGCGGATCTGAAGCGCCGCGTCGCCGCGCTGAAGAAGACCTGGCCGAAGAACGGCGATCCGGCCCGGGTGTTCGTCTATGACTCCGGCACCGACCAGCCGTTCACCGCCGGGCGCCACGCCGCACCGAACGACATCATCGCCGCCGCGGGCGGCAGAAATGTGCTCGATGACCTCGACAAGGGCTGGACGACGGTCGGCTGGGAGCCGGTGGCCACGGCGAAACCCGAGGTCATCGTGGTCGTCGACTACGCGGGCCAGTCAGCCGAGCAGAAGATCAAGTATCTGAAGTCGCTGCCCGCGATCAAGTCGGTGCCCGCCGTGCGGAACAACCGCTTCCATGTCATCTCCTACGGCGACGCCGTGAGCGGGCCGCGCAACGTCAAGGGTGCCGAAGACCTCGGCCGCTACCTCAGGTCGGTGGGACGGTGACCGCACAGATGACCTCCCCGCCGGCTTCCCAGCGCACCGGGACCGCGCCCGCCGCCCTGGTCCACGAGCACATCACCGACGCCATGAAGACCCCCGATCTGGTCCGGCTGGCCGACAACGTGGTCCTCGCCCGCTTCGAGACGATGAAGGTCTACGCCGCGCTCGGCGCGGTGCGCACCCTGCTCGACCGCGGAACCATCAGGCCCGGCCAGACCCTCGTGGACAGCTCCAGCGGTATCTACGCCCTGGCCCTGGCGATGGCCTGCCACCGCTACGGACTGCGCTGCCACATCGTCGCCTCCACCACCGTCGACGCCACCATGCGCGCCCAACTGGAGATCCTGGGCGCCACCGTGGACCAGATGCCGCCCGCCCAGGATCTACGGCTGGACCAGGAGCGCAGGGTGCGCCGGGTCCGGCAGCTGATCGCGGAGCGGCCCGGCACCCACTGGATGCGCCAGTACCACGACGCCGTCCACTACGCCGGATACCGCGCGTTCGCCGATCTGGTGGACGACGCGCTCCCCGGTGTTCCGCTGACGGTGGTCGGTGCCGTGGGCACCGGTGCCTCCACCGGTGGACTGGTGCGGCCGCTGCGGGAGCGCGGCCGGGCGGTCACGCTGCTGGGCGTACAGCCCTTCGGCAGTGTCACCTTCGGCAGCGAGGGGTTCCAGGACCCCGAGGCCATCATCGCCGGAATCGGCAGCTCGATCCCCTTCGACAACGTCCGCCACGAGCTGTACGACACCCTGCACTGGGTCGATTTCCGCCACGCCATGGCGGGCGCGGTCGGCCTGCTGCGCGACCACGCGGTGTTCGCCGGACTGTCCACCGGCGCCGCCCACCTCGTCACCGCGTGGGAGGCCGAGCGCCGCCCCGAGCGGATGCACCTGGCCATCGGCGCGGACACCGGACACCGCTACACCGAGCGGGTCTTCGCCCGCCACCACGAGGCCCCCGACCCCCGGACGCTGACGCCCCGCCGGATCACCAGCCTCGATGAACTGGCCATGCCCTGGTCGACGATGGACTGGGGACGGCGGCACCACGATGTGGCACCGGCTCCCGAGCCCGTCACGGCCCGCTCCCCGTCCGCCACCTCCCAGGCCACCGTCCAGACCAGCGCCCCGGCCACCGCCCAGGAGGACCACACCCCATGACCATCGCCGCCCTGGAAGCCCTCACCTTCGGACTGGGACGGCTGGCGGAAGCGGCCCGCTCCGCCGGCCACCGGCTGAGCCTGCTCACCCGGGACCGCGCCGTCTACCGCCATGAACTGGCCCAACTGCCGCCCGGCGCGGTGGACATCGTCGATGTCGACACCACTGACGAGACCGCCACCGCCGACGCGCTGGCCGCCCTGCCCGAGCTGCGCGGCCTGATCAACTCCACCGACACCTGGAGTGTCATGGGGGCCGACCTCGCCGCGCGCCTCGGCCTGCCCGGCCCCGACCCGGCCTCGGTGCGCCTGCTGCGCGACAAACACCGCGTACGCAATGTCCTCCACGAGCACGGCCTGAGCCGCGGCCGTGCCCTCGCCCTCGTCCCGGAGGCCCCGGACACCGGGGCCGCGGCGGCCGAGGTCCTGCGCGAGGTGGGTCTGCCCGCGGTCCTCAAGGACTCCTCCGGCACCTCCTCGCGCAACGTGTGGCTGGTCCGCGAGGAACACGAACTCCACACAACGCTCGCCGAAGCCGCCCAACAGCCCTTCACGGGGCGGCTGTTCGCCGAACCGTACCTCGCCGGGCCCGTGTACAGCGCGGAAACCCTCAGCTGGGCGGGGAGCACCCGGCTGCTCGGCGTCCTCAGCCGACAGCTCTCCCCCGCACCCGCCGTCCGCGAGGAGGCCGCCGCCTTCCCCGTCGCCCTCCCCGGCCCGGAACACCACACCATCCAGGACTGGGTGGCCCGGGTCCTCAAGACGGCGGGCCACGACAGCGGCTTCGCCCATGTGGAGTTCGTCCTCACCCGTAACGGGCCGGAGCTGGTGGAGATCAACCGGCGGATCGGCGGAGCGCTCGTCGGCGAATCGCTGTGCCGCGCCCTGGACACCAATGTGTACGACGCGATGGTCGACACCGCGCTCGGCCGTCGCCCCGCCCTGCTGGACGCCCACGACCACCAGGGCGACGGTCCCGCCACCGGCTTTGTCCTCCTCTACCCCGACCGGCCGGGCACCCTCACCGGTTGGACCGGTCTGGAGCGGCTGGCGGACTTCCCCGGCGCTCCCGAGTGGTATCCCACCGCCACCCCCGGGGACCGGGTGGAACACCTGACAGACCAGCGCGGCTGCACCGGGATCGTACTGGCCGAGGCCGCGACGGCGGAGCTGGCGCTGCACCGGGCGCTGAGCGCGGCGGGCAGCGTACGTCCCGTGGTCGCCACCGACGGCACGGGGTGAGCCTGCGCTCCGGACTGGCCGAACTGACCGGTCCACAGCGGTTTCTGCTCGCGGGCTCCTTCCTCATCCCGCTGGGCAGCTACGCCGTCCTGCCCTTCATGTCCATCCTGCTCCACGAGCGGCTGGGCATGGGTCTCGACGCCGTGGGCATGGTCCTCGCCACCGCCTCCCTGGTGCAGTTCTCCGGCGGGGTGGCGGGCGGCGCCGTAGCGGACCGCATCGGACTGCGGCGCACCATGGTGCTGGCGCTGACGATCCGTACGGCGGGATTCGCGGCGTTCCTGCCCGGGCTGAAACACACGTACGTGGCGGTGGCCGCGCTCTTCCTCGTCTCCTGCGGCGCGGCGCTCTACCTCCCGGCGAACAAGGCGTATCTGGTGCACACGGCCGACCCGTCACGGCGTCCGCTGCTGCTGTCCACGAGCGGTTCGGCGCTCAACGCCGGAATCGCCCTGGGCCCGCTGGCCGCGGCGCCCTTCGTGCTCAGCTCCTCGGCCGGGCTCTTCGCCGCGGTCACGGGCCTGTTCGCGGCCATCACGGCGGGCCACGCCCTGCTGCCCGCGGAATCGCCCGCGACGGCGCCCGGCCCCCCGGAACCGGAGCGGCCCGCCACCGCGGGGGACACCACGGCGCCGGTGGCGGAAGGGCCGGGCGCCGGGCTCCTGGGTCCCGGCGCCCTCCCCTTCGCGATCACCGTGCTGAGCCTGTACGTGTTCATGTTCTTCCAGCACTATCTGGCGCTGTACGCCGTACCCCGCACCTCGACGGCGTACTACAGCCTGGTGCTCGCCCTCTACGCGCTGCTCCTGGTGGTGGCCCAGCCGCTGGTGTCCGACCTGGTGGCCCGGCTGCCCTACGGCCATGTCCTGCGGTTCGGCTTCGCCGCGATGGCCATCGGCATGGCCGTCCTCGCCCTCGGCGGCCATCTCGCCATCCTCGCCGGATCCCTGCTCATCTGCTGCGCCGAGATCGTCCTGTTCCTGAAGAACGACCTCGAGGCACTGGCGCGCTCCGCCCGCTCCCCCGCCGTGGTCTTCGGCCGTCAGCGGCTCGCGGCCGGCATCGGCGCGTTCGTCAGCGGAGCCGTCGGAGGCGGTGGATACGAGGTGGCCGAACGGTCCGGTCACGCCGGGCTGTTCTGGGGCGCGGTCGCCGTGCAGTGCGTGGTGCTGCCTCCGCTGCTGATCGCGGCCGTGCGCCGGATGCGGTCAAGGGGAACAACTCCCCCGCCCCTGGCGTTCTCCGGTCGAAGGAGGCGACGATGACACACGCGGAGAACGATCAGAAGAAGGTCCGGGACACCGCCGGGGAACGGCGGCGTGCCCGCTTCGGCGCCCTGCCGGAGCGTGTCCGCCCCGAGGAGATGGTGGAAGAGCGCCCGGCCGTGGCACCGGACCCGGCGAGGAACGCCTACAACGACGACGAGTGGCTGATCCGTTACGTGGTGTGAGCCGTCGCCCCCGGTGCCGTTCAGCGAGCCAGTAGATCTCTCAGGGCCCGGGTGACACCGGCGGGTGCCTCCTCGGCCATGAAGTGACCGCTGGTGACCGTGGTGTGGAGAAGATCGGGCGCCCAGGCCCGCCACAGCGCTCCCGCGTCGAAACCGAGGGCGGCGCCCCAGTCCTGCTGGAGTACGGTCACCGGCATCCGCAGCCGGTGACCGGCCGCACGGTCCGCCTCGTCGTGCTCGACGTCGATGCCCGCGGAGGCACGGTAGTCGGCCACGATCGAGGGCACGGCCGAGCGGCAGGCGTCCAGGTAGGCGGCGCGCACATCGGCGGGGACGGCCCGCGGATCGCGCGTCCAGATATCGAGGAAGTGGCCGAAGAAGGCGTCCGGGCAGCCACCGATCAACCGCTCGGGCAGCCCCGGGGGCTGGGCCATCAGATACAGATGGAAGCCGACGGCGGCGGCCGTCCCGTGCAACACCTCCCACATGTCCAGTGTCGGCAGCACATCGAGGCAGGCCAGGTGGGTGATGGCCGCCGGGTGATCGAGTCCGGCGCGGAAGGCCACCAGCGCACCGCGGTCGTGTCCGGCCAGGGCGAAGCGCTCATGCCCCAGGGCGCGGGCCGTGGCGACGATGTCGGCGGCCATGGTCCGCTTGGCATAGGTGGTGTCGTCGGTGGCCTCCGGTTTGTCGCTGGCACCGTATCCGCGCAGGTCAGGGCAGATGACGGTGTGGTCGGCCACCAGGTCGGCGGCGATGTGCCGCCACATCACATGGGTCTGGGGAAAGCCGTGCAGGAGCACGATCGCGGGGCCGGAGCCCGCGACGGCCACGTTCAGGGACACCCCGTCGGCGACGGGAACACGCTGATACTCGAATCCGGCGATGGCGAAGGTCATGATGGTCGTTCTCTTTCCGTTGCTGACCAGGTGCCCTCAGCCTGCCGGGCCCGGATGAGCGGGCGATGAGCACGCTAGCGTGGGCACCGCCGCCGGTGACCTGGAGTGTCCCGGGGTGACGGGGGGGGAGAAGGAGGTGGCCGGAGGTGCGCGTCGTCTTCGGCGTACTGGGGCCGGTGACGGCCTGGGACGGCGCCGGGCACACGATCGCGCTGAAGGGGCCACGGCACCGCGCCGTACTGGCCCGGCTGATCGTGGCCCGCGGGCACGTCGTACCCGTGAGCCGCCTGGCGGAGGACCTGTGGCTGGATCCGCCCGCCGGTGCGGTGGGCGCGGTGCGCACCTTCGTGGCCGCGCTGCGCCGTGCGCTGGAACCGCAGCGCCCGCCCCGCGCCCCGGCCCGGCTGCTGGTGACCGAGGGCCCGGGGTACGCGCTGCGCGCGGAACCGGGCGCGGTGGACGCCTGGTGCTTCGAAGACGAGGTGGCCGCCGCCGCGACACTGCCGCCGGAGGATGCGCTCACGCGGCTGGACTCCGGGCTGGGGCGGTGGCGCGGGCCCGCGTACGCGGAGTTCGCCGATGAGTTCTGGGCCCGTACGGAGCGTTCGCGTCTCGCGGAGCTGCGGCTGCACGCCGTCGAACGCCGGGCCGGGGCCCGCCTCGCCCTGGGGCGCGCCGGGCAGGTGGTGCCGGATCTGGACGCACATGTCACTGAGCATCCGTGGCGCGAGGACGCCTGGCGGCTACTGGCCCTGGCGCTGTACCGCACCGGGCGGCAGGGCGACGCGCTGGCGGTACTGCGGCGGGCGCGGACCCTGCTGGTCGAGCAGTTGGGGGTGGACCCGGGGCCGGGACTGCGCCGTCTGGAGGCGGACATCCTCGAGCACGCCGGCCACCTCGAGACCGCATCACACCCCACGTCCACCGACCGGGCCGGTGCGGCGGCCGAGCGGGTGTGGGCCCGGGCCACCGCCGCGTACGACCGCACCGTGGCATCCGGTGCACGGACCCGGCTGGAGTCGGCGGTCGGTCTGCTGCGCCATCTCGCGGTGACCGGGGGCGGTGGTCTGGAGGCCGCTCGTGAACACCGGGTGGCGGCCATCGCGGCGGCCGGGGAACTGGGCGACCCGGAACTGACCGCCCGGGTGATCGGCGCATACGACGTCCCGGCGATCTGGACGCGGTCGGACGACCCGCGGCAGGCGGCGTGGGTGGTCGCGGCGGCCGAGCGTACGCTGACCGCCCTGCCGTCCGACGGACATCCGTCCGCGCGGGCCCGGTTGCTGGCCACGATCGCCCTGGAGTCGCGGGGCACCCGCTCGGCGCGCGGTCCCGAGGCCGCCGGGCAGGCGGAGCGGATCGCCCGCGAGCTGGACGATCCCACCCTGCTGGCGTTCGCCCTCAACGGCGCCTTCATGCAGAGCTGTTACCGCGCGGGCCTGGCGCCCCACCGGGACGGGATCGGCGCAGAGCTGGTGGCCCTGTCCGCCCGGCACGGTCTGACCACCTTCGAGGTGCTCGGCCATCTCATCCGCCTCCAGGCGCGCGGTGCGCTCGGCGACTTCCCCGGGGCCGACGGCCACGCGTCCGCCGCTGACCGGCTGGCCGAACGCCATGAGCTGCCGCTGGTGGGCGTGTTCACCCGGTGGTACCGGGCGCTGCGGCTCGCCGCGACCGGCAGCGCACCGGACGACGAGGCGGAGTCGGCCTATCGCGACGCCGCCGCCGCTCTGGACGGCGCGGGCATGCCCGGTCTGGAGCGGGGCCTGCTGCCGCTCGCCCTGCTGTCCGTGCGGCTGCGCCGGGCATGTCCCACCCCGGTCGACGAGCAGATCGACTGGGGCCCCTACGCACCGTGGACCCGCCCGCTGGTGCTGCTGGCCCAAGACCGCCGCGACGAGGCCGCCGTGGCACTGCGCGAGGCCCCGGATCCGCCGTACGACCTGCTGTTCGAGGCCCTGTGGTGTCTTCTCGCGCAGGCGGCCGTCGGTATCGGCGACCGGGAGACGATGGAGCGGGCGCACCGTGCGCTCTCCCCGGCGGCGGCCGAGTTGGCGGGGGCGGGCAGTGGTCTGCTGACCCTGGGGCCGGTCTCGCGCCATCTGGACGACCTCACCGCCGCCCTCCGGCACGCGCGGTGAGCGGCGGTGAGTCAGCGCCTCTGGAGGAACGCCCCCGGCCGCCTCAGACGGGGCGCGGGCGGTGTTCGGCCAGCCAGGTTTCGGCGCAGGCGACCGCGTCGGGCAGTGCGAACAGCCGGGCAGCGGCCGCGCCCACCCTGCCGCGTATCACCGGGCGTTCGCTCTCGAAGTCCGTGCCCAGCTCCGCGAAGCGCTCCTCGGTGATCGAGGTGTCCCTGACGGTGTGCCGGCGACGGCCGTGCGGCGTCATGACGGCGAAGGAGGTCTCGACCCGTGGGGCGGGGATCCGGTACTCGGCGAGGTGGAAGGCGGTGCAGGAACCGAAGCCCGCGCCCAGCAGCAGGATCCGCGCCCCCGCTTCCTCCAGCCGGGCGAGCGGACTGCGTTCGCCCAGCCGGCAGTCCAGGGCATGGCCGTCCACGATCGCGGACGCCCGCTCCCCGATGGCCGCGAAGGAGGTCTGCGGATGCGCGCTGCGCAGGGCGCCGGGCCAGGTGCGAAGGGTCTCAGGGATCCGGCCGACACCGTACGTGGGCGTGATGCGCGGGTCATAGCCCGGCATCGAGGCACGGATCTCGGCCCACCAGGACTCGGGCACCGGCGGATTGGCCCAGTCGGCCGGGTCCGAGTTGTCGCCGGAGTGCGTCGGCACCACCAGCGTTCCCTCCGGGCCGAGGACATCGAGCAAGGCCCGAACGACCGCGCCACCGCAGACCCAGCCGAGCGCGCTGGGGGAGGAGTGGACCAGGAGGGTTTCCCCCGGGCGCAGTCCGAGGTCGCGCAGCTCGGAGGCCAGCGAATCGCGGGTGCACAGCGGGCCGGTGGGAGGTGTTGTCCGCATGAGAGGGAGTGTGCAGGGGCCCGGCGACGCGTACCACCGGATGTCGGCGCCCGCCCCGGCGCCCGCGGCCGGGCCGCCGGCTCGCCCACCACACCATCGGAAAGTCCTTCCTTGCTATAGCAAGGCAAATTTGTCCGTATTGCGTAACACGCGGTGTTTCGTGGCGTCTCGGTGGCATACGGCACGGCACAGTGATCCCCCGGCCACCGCCGGGACTCGATCAAACGAGACGGCGCACGGCCGTCCCCGCACACCTAGGGGTCACCATGACTCGACTCACCCGCCTTGCCGCAGGCAGCCTCGCCGCCACCGCTCTGCTCGGCGCCGCCGCGCTTCCGGCCGACGCCCACCCCGGGACGTACCACTCGCGTGTGGTCATCGGAGAGGTCCAATACAACAGCCCGGGTAGCGACGACTACTCTCGTCGGAGCCTCCGCGCGGAGTGGGTCACCATCACCAACACCGGCCGCCAGCGCGTCGACCTCGACGGCTGGACCCTCGCCGACACCGCCGGCCACGTCTACCTCTTCGAGGACCTGACGCTGCGCGGCTACGAATCCGTGCGAGTCCGGACCGGCTCCGGCGACGACACCGAGCGCGACGTGTACCAGAACTCGCGCACCTACATCTGGAACAACGACGGGGACACCGCGATCCTGCGCAACGACCACAATCGTGTGGTGGACGCCAAGTCCTGGGGCCGCCAAGGCCACTGGCACCACCGCCGCTGAGCCCGGATGAGCCGGCACCCACGCGGCCCCGGTGCGCCATGTCCCCGGACGTGGCGCACCGGGGCCGCCCCGCCGTCCCCGTCGATGACTAGTGCCGCGTCACCAAGGTTCACCCCGCTCGCCGCCCTGGCACGCACGCTCGCTGCGTCGGCCGAAAGCCCGAGCAGGCCAACTGCGAGGGCTTCCGGCCGCCTTGCGATCGCACGCACCAGGACGCCTCGCCACCGGGCAAACCGAGACTGACGCCGGCACTAGTCGATACGGGCGGCTGCCTGGGACAGGAAGGTGTCCAGCACCCCGTCGCCCACCTTGGGCCGCACCTCACCCCAGCGGTTGCGGGCCGGGGTGGTGCGTACCGCCTCGGCCCGGTCCCGGAGGGCACGGGAGGCCGCGACGAGTTCACCGGCCCGGTCCCGGTCGCCGTGCTGCCACGCGGCGAGCGCGTCGGCCGTCTTCACCGCCGCCGCGCCCCACAGTTCGGTGGCGTCCAGCCAGGGGGCGGCGTCGGTGGTGAAGCCCTTCTGCACCGCACCGCCACGGATGGTGGCGGGTGCCTCCCGGATGCTCCGCAGATACGTACGCAGTTCCCGCACCGCCGTGTCGCGGTCGCCACCACCGTCCCAGGCGGTCCAGAACGCGGAGATCCGGCCGGCCAGCACGGGGGCCTGGCTCTGCCAGGGGGTGTCACCGGAGGTGGGGGCCAGATGCTCGAGGTCACCGAAGACCCGCAGGGCGGCGGTGGCCCGGCGATCGCCATCGGCGAGGTACGACAGGGCACGCCGCCCGTTGGCCCCGGCCCGGTAGGCGCGGTCGTTCCAGCCGAAGTCGGCGGCGCCGAACACCGCGACCTTGCTGGCGTAGGGCTGGTTCATCGGGTTGGCCACCAGCCCGCTGAGGTGCTCGGACAGACCGGCCTCGCGCTTGTCGTACGGGGCGAGCAGCAGTCGGCCGCTGGTGTTCCCGAAGTCGTTGACCGGATAGTTGTCCCAGACGAAGACCTTGCGCCCGAAGAGCTTGGCTGCCGCGGCGGCCTGGGCGGTGGTGATGCTGGGCGGAACGACGTCCGGGCCCGTCCACATCACCTCGACCGCCGGATCGAGTGAGCTCCGGAGCTTCTGCTTGTACGCGGTGTCGGTCAGATTTCCGTACTCGGTGGGCACCATCTGGAGGGGCCGGGCACCCTCGTGGGTGGCGATGAAGTTCTTCTGGATGTCATTGAGCAGATCGACCTGGGCCGCGGCGGCCGCGGCACGTCCTGGGTCGCCGTAGGCCGCACGGTCGCCGTCGCAGTTCCACTTGGTGTAGCTGATGTCGTCCAGCGGGATGGAGAAGGCCCGGGTGCCCTGGTCGTACAGGGCCTGGAGCTTGGCCTCGAGGGCGCGGCGGTCCGCGGCGTCGGAGTAGCAGATGGACTCGCCGGGAGAGACCGCGAAGGTGAAGCGGACATGGTTGGCGGTCGCGCGGCGGACGAGCGCGCCGAGCTCCTCGAGTTTGTCGGCCGGGTAGGGATCCCGCCACTTGCCGCGGTGGTAGGGGTCGTCCTTGGGCGCGTAGATGTAGCTGTTGGCCTTCACATCCCCGTAGAAGTCCATCTGGTCCAGGCGTTCCTGATGGGTCCACGGCTGACCGTAGAAACCCTCGATCGTGCCGCGCAGGGCCATCGAGGGGTGGTCGCTGACCCGGACGCCGTACACCGACCAGCGGTCACCACCCGTTGCGCGGAAGAGCTGGCGCAGGGTCTGAACGGCGTAGAACTGCCCGGCGGCGTCGTGGCCGCCGAGCGCCACCACGGAGGGCGCGTCGCGGTGCCGGCCGACGCGGAGCGCATAGCCTTCCGCACGTCCGGGGGCGGGCGTGTCGCCCAGGGCCTCGGCGATGTCCGGCCGGGAGTCGGGGCCGAGCAGCACGGTGAGGCCGCGCCCGGAGGCCGGGGGCGGGTCGTCCGGACCGGTGACCTCGACACGGTCCACGCCATGGTCCTTGAGGAGCGCGATGAGGCGGTTCCTGGCCGCGGTGTCCGTGTGCTGATCGGAGACCAGGACGACCCGAGGGGGGACGGACACGTCCGCGCCGCCGCGGACGAGCGTCTGGGGGGTGGGTGAGACGGCGGGCAGCGCCGCAGTGGCGGACTCTGGCGCGGAGGACGGCTCGGGCGCGGAGGACGGGAGCGACGCGCTCAGTCCGGTGACGGCAATGGCGGCGATGGCGGTGAAGGCGGCGAGCGGGGCGCCGAGCCCGGTCAGGCGTCTTCTCACGGGGTCTCCAATGGTCACGCCGGGAGGTCCGGCCGGGGCCGTGCGGGCCGGGGCGGCGGCAAGGCCGGGACGCACAGCACCGCAAGTGGTCTAAACCACCGGACCGCCTCGAGAGTTTTGCAGCAGCGGGCAGGCCGGTCAACGGCGAGAGCCGGGCATTTTTGCAGCCACCTTGCGATACCGCAACGTCGGCCCTCCCCGCACCCGGCCCACGGCACGTTTCTCCGCCGCCTCCCCGATCGAGTCGCTTGGCACACTATTTCTGCGTCATCGCAGGTGCAGAGCGATAGCGAAAGCGATGACCGGGCACCCGCACTACGCTCGAAAAGGAGGATCCGGTCACCCGGAAGGGAGGCGCTCCCGTGTCGGTCACATCGTCCAGATCGTCCCCGGTGTCGCTGCCCCGCCATCGCAGCTGTCCGTTCGATCCGCCCGACGCGTACGGAGAACTGCGCGAGGAGGGGCGGGCCAGCAGACTGGCCTTCCCCGACGGCAGGATCGGCTGGCTGCTCACCCGCTACGAGGACGTCCGGGCACTGCTCGCCGACGACCGGTTCAGCTCGGACCGGGAGCGGGCCTCCTCCCCCGTCCGCGCGCTCCCCGTCCGGGAGAACGACTCCCGGCGGGTGGGATCGTTCATCGGGATGGATCCGCCCGAGCACACGCGCTACCGGCGGCTGCTGGCCCGGTGGTTCACGGTCCGGCGGATGCGCGGACTGCTGCCGGACATCGAGGAGATCGTCACCGGCCACCTGGACGCGATGGAGCGCACCGGTCCGCCCACCGATCTGGTGGCGGCGTTCGCCCGCCCGATCCCCTCGCTGGTGATCTGCCGGTTGCTGGGGGTGCCGTACGAGGACCGGGCCGACTTCCAGCGGTGGACGTTCACCCTGTTCGGGATCGACCGGGAGGAGGCGGAGCTCTTCGCCGCCCGGGACGCGCTGTGGGACTACATGCGGGATCTGGTGGCGGTCAAGCGGCGGCAGCCCGATGAGGCGTTGCTGTCCGGGCTGGCGCACGGCACGGACACGGCCGCGGACGGGGAGGACCCGCTGACCGACGAGGAGCTGACCGGTGTGGGTCTGCTGCTGCTCGTCGCGGGACACGAGACGACGGCGAACATGCTGGGCCTGGGCACCTACGCCCTGCTGAGCCACCCCGAGCAGGCCGCGCTGGTGCGCGAGCGGCCGGAGCTGGCCGACCACGCGGTCGAGGAGCTGCTGCGCTATCTGACCATCGCCCAGTTCGGCACCATCCGGACCGCCCGGGAGGACGTCGAGATCGCCGGGGTGCGGGTGCGTGCCGGTGAGACGGTGGTCGGGTCGCTCGCCGCGGCCAACCGGGACCCCTCGTACTTCCCCCTCCCCGACGAGCTGGACGTCACCCGCGACGCCGGGCAGCATCTCGCCTTCGGCCACGGGATGCACCAGTGTCTGGGCCAGCACCTGGCCCGGATGGAGATGAGAACGGCCTTTCCGGCCCTGCTCCGGCGCTTCCCCACCCTCCGGCCGGCGGTGCCGCCCGACCAGGTGCCGCTGCGGCACGACATGCTCGTCTACGGGGTCCACCGGCTCCCGGTCACCTGGGGCCGGTGAGCGCGATGCGGATCCGGGTGGACCGCGGCCGGTGCCGCGGGGCCGGTCAGTGCGCCCTGAACGCGCCGGAGCTGTTCGACCAGTCCGAGGACGACGGCCTGGTCGTCGTGCTCGACGACCGGCCGCCGCCCGCGCTCCACGACCGGGCCCGCCTCGCCGAACGGCTCTGCCCGAACAGTGTGATCCGCACGGTCGACACGAACGAAGAGAACGAAGAGAACGAAGAGAACGAAGAGAAGGAGGAGAAGGAGGAGAAGGAGGAGGAGAAGGAGGAGAACGACGCGGGTGAGGGGGATGCCGGGGACGGCCGGGCACCCCCTCCGTAGCTGTCCGCGCACCGGGCCCGCCCCGGTCAGGCGCAGGGGTGCAGCCAGCCATGCGGATCGGTGTCCACGCCGGTCTGCCGCCGGAGCAGCGCCTCGCGCAGCCGCATGGAGACCGGTCCTGGCCGTCCGGCGGCGATCGTCCAGGTGGTGTCCGCGGTCTTGACCTGTCCGACCGGGGTGATGACGGCCGCGATGCCGCAGGCGAAGACCTCGCTGATGGAGCCGTCGGCGCAGCCGGTCCGCCACTCCTCGACGCTGATCCTGGTCTCGCGGGTGGTGTAGCCCAGTTCACGGGCGAGGGACAGGAGGGAGTCGCGGGTGACACCGGCGAGCAGGGTGTCGGTCAGTCGCGGGGTGACGATGGTGGCGTCGGATCCGGTGCCGTACACGAAGCAGAGGTTCATCACGCCCACTTCCTCGATCCACCGGCGCTCCAGTGCGTCGAGCCAGACCACCTGGTCGCAGCCCTGCTCCGCCGCCTCGGCCTGGGCGATGAGCGAAGCGGCGTAGTTTCCGGCGCATTTGGCGGCGCCGGTGCCACCGGGGGCGGCGCGGACGTAACTCTGGGACACCCACACGGAGACCGGCTCGACCCCACCGGGGAAGTAAGCACCGGCGGGGGTGGCGATGACCACGAAGAGGTAGCGGGCGGCGGGCCGGACACCCAGGGAGTTCTCCGAGGCGATCATGAACGGCCGCAGATACAGGGTGTGTTCGGGCTCCTGGGGGACCCATGCCGCGTCCTCGTGGACCAGCAGTTCGCATGCCTCGACGAAGGTGTCCACCGGCAGTTCGGGCATGGCCAGCCTGCGGGCGCTGTGCTGGAAGCGGCGGGCGTTGGCCTCGGGGCGGAACAGGGCCGTGGTCTTGTCCGGCTGGGCGTACGCCTTGAGCCCTTCGAAGATCGCCTGGCCGTAGTGCAGGGTCATGTTCGACGGGTCCATCGGGATCGGCGCGTACGGTTCCAGCCGGGCGTTGTGCCAGCCGCGGTCCACGGTCCAGGCGATGGTCACCATGTGGTCGGTGAAGTGGCGGCCGAAACCGGGCGCGGCCAGGATCGCGTCCCGCTCCGCGGCGGGGCGGGGTGAGGGGTGGGGGTGCCGCTCGAAGGTGAGGTGAGGTGGTGTCACGCTTCGTCCTCGTCAGCGCTCGGGCCTGTCACCAGGCGGGGGGTGGGGGTTCAGCGGGTTCAGCGGGCGAGATGACGGCTGATGACCAGCCGCTGGATCTGGTTGGTCCCCTCGAAGATCTGCATGATCTTCGCCTCGCGCATATAGCGCTCGACGGGGTAGTCACGGGTGTAGCCGTAGCCGCCGAAGACCTGCACCGCGTCGGTGGTGACCTTCATCGCGGCGTCGGTGGCGATCAGTTTGGCCACGCTGGCCTGGCGGCCGTACGGGCGTCCCCGGTCCCGGCGGCGCGCGGCGTCGAGGTAGGCGGCGCGGGCGGAGTCGACGGCGGCGGCCATGTCGGCCAGCAGGAAGCCGAGCCCCTGATGGTCGATGATCTTGCGGCCGAAGGTGGTGCGTTCATGGGCGTAGTCGACCGCGGCGTCCAGGGCGGCCTGGGCCAGTCCGGTGGCGCACGCGGCGATGCCCAGCCGGCCGGAGTCCAGGGCGCTCAGGGCGATGTGCAGCCCCTGGCCCTCGCCGCCGATGAGCCGTTCGGGTCCGAGGAGGGCGCCGTCCCAGAAGGCGGCCGTGGTGGGGATGGCGTGCAGCCCCATCTTCTCCTCGGGGCGGCCGAAGGTGAGGCCGTCGGTCTGTCCGGGGGCGAAGAAGCAGGAGATGCCGTCGCTGCCAGGGCCGGTGCGGGCGAAGAGGGCGTAGAAGTCGGCCCTCCCGCCGTGGGTGATCCACGCCTTGGCGCCGTTGATCCGGTATCCGTCCGGGTCCTTGTCGGCACGGCAGGTCAGGGCGGCCGCGTCGGATCCGGCCTGGGGCTCGGAGAGGCTGTAGCCGCCGACGAGAAGGCCCGCCAAGACGTCGCCGGCCCATGTCTCGCGCTGCGCGTCGGTGCCGAAGGTGAGCAGCGGGAAGGAGGCGAGGGTGTGGACGCTGACCGCGACGGCGATGGCCGCCCAGCGCGCCGCCAGCTCCTCCAGCACCTGGAGGTAGACCTCGTAGGGCTGGTCCCCTCCGCCGTACTCCTCGGGACAGGGCAGGCTCAGCAGTCCGGCCTCGCCGAGCAGGCGGAACAGCCCCTCGGGATAGCGTTCGGCGCGTTCGTGCTCCTCCACGCGCGGGGTGAGTTCCTTGTCGGCGATGTCCCGGACGAGGTCGATCAGATCCTCGGCTTCCCCGGTGGGCAGCAGACGGTCGACGGGCATGGCGGCTCCTGGACTGGTGCTGGCGGATCAGGCGGAAACGGCCGTGGGGGCACTGAGTTCGGCGAGTGCGCCGCGCGCCCGGTCGCGGAACTCCGCGATACGGGCCAGCTTGATGTCCTCGTAGCCACGGATGCCCTCGGCGAGCCGCACCAGCTCCTCCACCTCATCGGTGTTCTCCGGAGTCAGATGGGTCAGTGCGGTCCGGACCAGGTTCCGGTACTCCTCGATCAGGGCGCGCTCCTCGCGGCGGAGCCGCGCGTAGCCGAAGATGTCCAGCCGGGTGCCGCGCAGCCCCCGCAGGGCGTACAGGGTGCGGAACACGGCGGGGGCGGAGCGCCGCAGCCGCATCTTGCGCTTCATGCCCATGGCGCGCAGCAGGGGCGGGTGGAGCATGACGGAGACCGAGGCGCCCGGGCCGAACTCCTCGGTGACCCTGGCGCGTTCGACGGTGTCCAGATGCAGCCGGGCCACGTCGTACTCGTCCTTGTAGGCCATGAGCTTGTACAGGCCCTGGGCGTAGGCCAGCGCGACGCGCTCCCCGTTCTCCTCGCCCGCACGCTCCCGGGCGAGGGTGGCCACCTCCCGTACGTCGGTGCTGTACTGCCGGGCGTACGCCTCGTTCTGATAGGCGATCAGGTCGGCGCCGCGCAGCGCGACCGTGTCCTGGAGCCTGCCACCCGCGGCCACGGCGGTGGCGAGGGTGCGGGCGACGGGGGTGATGTGCACGACGGGCCGCTCGGGGGTGGTGGTGGCGCGCCGGACGGCCTCGGGGTCGATGACGGCGGCGCGTCCCCAGGCGAAGGCCGCCAGATTGGTGTCCACGGCGGCGCCGTTGAGCCGGATGGCGTCCTCGATGGCGCGCGCGGACAGCGGCAGACAGCCGCTCTGGAAGGCGGCTCCGATCAGCAGGGTGTTGGTCGGCATGTGGTCGCCGAAGACCGCCTCGGCCAGGCCCTGGGCGTCGAGGTGGACGTTGGCCTCGGGGCGGGTGGCGGAGGCGATGCGCTCGAGCGAGTCGTCCGGGGAGCCGGGGGCCACAACGCGGTTGGTCACCATGGCGGCGGTGGGCACGAGGGCGGTGTTGACGATCGCGATGGTGTGTCCGGGGCGGGCGACCCGCAGATTGCTGTCGGCGGCGACGCCGAGCAGGTCGAAGCCGAGCAGGACGTCGGCGGTGGCGCGAGAGGCGCGCAGCGCGCCGGTCACCGGTGCGGTGGAGATCCGTACGTCGCTGACGACGGGCCCGCCCTTCTGGGCCAGTCCGGTCTGGTCGAGCCCGGCGGCGTAGCGGCCGTCGAGGTGGGCGGCCATCTGGAGGATCTGGGAGACGGTCACCACGCCGGTGCCGCCGATGCCGGGCATCCGCACCAGGGTGCTGTCCCCGGTGATCGCGGGGACGGGGTCGGTCAGCTCCACCGGCAGCGGCGGTACGGTGCGCCGCCCGGTGGCCCGTTCGGTGGCCCCGGCCTTGGGCTCGACCAGGAGGAAGGACGGACAGTCACCCTTCAGACAGCTGAAGTCGGAGTTGCAGGACGCCTGGTGGATACGGGTCTTGCGGCCGAACTCGGTCTCCACGGGGTGCACCGACAGACAGGTCGACACATCGCCGCAGTCACCGCAGCCCTCGCAGACCCGCTCGTTGATGACCACCTTCTCGGCGGGGGTGGGCAGTTGGCCGCGCTTGCGGAGCCTGCGCTCCTCGGCCGCGCACCGGTCGTCGTGGATGAGGACCGTGACGCCTTCGGTGGCGGCGAGGGCCTTCTCGGCCTCGGGCAGGTCGTCGCGGTGGCGCACGGTGGCGATCGGGTCCAGGCGTATGCCGCGGTAGTCCTCGGGCTGTGCGGTGGTCACGACGACCTTGCGCACCCCTTCGAGGGCGAGCCAGCGGGTCAGGGCGGGTACGTCCAGGCGGCCTTCGGCGCGCTGCCCGCCGGTCATCGCCACGGCGTCGTTGTACAGCAGCTTGTAGGTCATGGTGACGCCCGCGGCCACCGCGGCCCGGACGGCGAGGGATCCGGAGTGGTGGAAGGTGCCGTCGCCGAGGTTCTGGACGAAGTGGCGGTCGTCGGTGAAGGGGGCCAGTCCGATCCACTGGGCGCCTTCGCCGCCCATCTGGGTCAGACCGATCTGGTGGCCGCGGTTGGTGCCGTCCAGGGCGATCATCACGTGGCAGCCGATGCCCACACCGACGAGGGTGTCGCTGTCGGTCCGGGTCGAGGTGGAGTGCGGGCAGCCGGAACAGAAGTACGGGGTGCGGGCCGAGACGGTCGGCAGGGCGATCCGGGCGGGGGCCTTGGGGGCGAGGGAGGCCAGGTGGGCGGCGGCGGTGTGCGGCAGCCGCTCGGTCCCGATCCGGTCGGCCAGGGCCCGGGCGATGTCCTCGGCCTCCAGGGTGCCGCGCGCGGTGAGCAGCGGGCGGCCGTCCTCCCGGTGGCGGCCCACCACGACCGGGGCGTCCTTGGTGCCGTAGAGGGCCTCCTTCAGATGTCCTTCGAGGAAGGGCACCTTGTCCTCGACGACGAGGACCTCGTCGAGGTCACCGGTCATGGCGACCAGGTCCTCGGCACACAGCGGGTACGGCATCGCCAGCCGGATCAGCCGGAGTCCGAGCGTCTCCATGGCGGCCTCGTCGATACCGAGGTCGGCCAGGGCACGCTGCACCACGGCGTAGGAGGTGCCGGAGGCCACCACGCCGAGGGTGGCGCGGGGGGCGCTGTAGGTGATCCGGTTCAGACCGGTCTCGCGGGCGTAGGCGCGGGCGAGGTTCAGCCGGCGGGTGAGCATGTCGTGTTCGGCGTCCAGGGACGCGGGGCCGACGAGGGTGGGGAGGGTGCCGCGCGGGGTACGGCGCGGGGCGGGGATCTCCGGCAGGAGGGTGTCGAGGTCGACGGTGGCCGAGGCGTCCGCGATATCGGCGACGATCTTCAGCCCGGTCCACAGCCCGGTGGCGCGGGACAGGGCCACCGCGTGCAGCCCGAACTCGATGATCTCGGCGACGGAGCCGGGGGCGAGCAGTGGCATGGCCAGACTCTGGCACATCGGCTCGCAGGAGCTGGGCACGGTGGACGACTTGCTGGCAGGGTCGTCGCCGATCCAGGCCACGGCGCCGCCGAGCGGGGCCGTACCGGCCAGCGTGGCGTGGCGGATGGCGTCGGCCGCCCGGTCCAGACCGGGGTTCTTGCCGTACCAGAATCCGGTGACACCGTCGTGGCGGCTTCCGGGGACCTGGTCCAGCAGCTGGGTGCCCGCCACCGCCGTCGCGGCCAGCTCCTCGTTCAGGCCCGCCTGGAACACCACACCGGCGGGGTCGAGGAAGCGGTGAGCGCGGCCCATCTCCAGGTCGACGCCACCGAGCGGCGAACCCTGGTAGCCACTGACGAACGCGCGGGTGTTCAGTCCGCGCTCCTCGTCGAGGCGGCGCTGTTCCAGCGTCAGCCGGACCAGTGCCTGAATGCCCGAGATCAGCACCCGGCCACCGCGGGCCGTGTACTTGTCGTGCAGCGATACCGCGGCGGGGACGGTGCTCACCCGGGCCTCCTCGTCGTCGTGGGGTTCGAGTGTTCAGGACAGCAACACCTGGCCAGGGGCACAAGAAGGTTGCGAGAGATTGGGCGAGAGACGCAAACGATTCCTCGAACAGGGCACCCCGAGTATAATTTATTGCATCCAACAGGGGCCGGAGAGGGTGTGCCGATGACCGAGATAGACCAGGTGGACCGCCAACTGCTGCGCATGCTCCGGGAGGACGGCCGCCGTACGTTCTCCGAAATGGCGCCCGCGGTGGGGCTGTCGGTGGCCGCGGTCAAGCGGCGGGTGGACCGGCTGCGGGAGAGCGGGGTGGTCACCGGGTTCACCGTGCAGATCGACCACACCAAGCTGGGCTGGGGCATCGAGGCGTTCGTGGAGCTGTCGTACACGGGCACCACACCGGTCGGGGAGATCGTCCGCACCGCGTACGAGGTTCCCGAGGTGCAGGCGGTGTTCACCATCGCCGGTGACCCGGACGCGCTGGTGCATGTGCGCGTACGGGACATCGAGCACCTTCAGCAGATCATCGACGGTCTGCGCCGTGCCGGGCAGGTCACCGGCACCAAGACGCTGATGGTGCTGGGTTCCTGGACGCGCAACGCCTGAGCGCGCTGCCGGGTGCGGCTGCCGAGGGTGCCGGAGGGCGGGGGCCGCTGGACGGTAGGTGCTCAGTCCGGGCGGCCGGTGGCCGCCACCGTCACACCGAGACCGACCATCGCGAAGCCACCCGCTCCCCCGATCATCGACAGCCGTCGCTCGGAGCGGCCGAACCAGGTGCGGGCCGCCGACGCCGTCAGCCCCCAGAGGGTGTCCGTGACCAGGCCGATGCCGATCGGCACCAGGCCGAGGATCATCATCTGGGTGGGCAGCGCACCGGCCGAGTGGTCCACGAACTGCGGGAGGGTGGCGGCGAAGAAGACGATGCCCTTGGGGTTGGTGACGCCCACCATGAAGCCGTCGGCGACCGTACGCAGATCGCCGTGTACGGGCCGGTCGGAGCGGGCGGCGGCGTCGACCGTGACCAGCTTCATGTCCGTGCGGTGCCGGAACGCCTGCACCCCGAGGTAGATCAGATAGGCCGCACCGGCCAGCTTCACGGCCATGAAGACGGCCGCGGACCGTTCGACCAGCGAGCCGAGGCCGAACGCGACGGCGACGACGAGGACGTAGGAGCCGAGCGTGTTCCCCAGGACGGTCGCCATGACGGTGCGGCGGCCGTGGGCCAGCGCCCTGCCGATCATGAAGAGCACACTGGGGCCCGGGATCACGATCACCAGCAGTGACATCGCGGCGAACTCGAGCAACCGGTCGGTGAACATATCGGCCCTCACCTCCACGCCGCGGTACGCGCCACGTCTCCTGGGAGGAGGATCATATCGGTGGCGACGATGTAAGCGAACGGCCTTCCCCGCCCGCCCGTTCACCCGTCGCCTCGGCCCAGTGGGATGTCCTTCTGCCGCAGCGCCTCGATGGCCGGGCCGTACCTCCGGGTCTTGATCCGACCGAGGGTGGGCCCGGCTTTGGCGGCGAGGGGACCAGCGATGTCGATGGCGGCCTCGCGGACACCCTGTTCGTCCGCCGTGCGGTCGACGATCGCGGCGGCGAGCGCGTCGTCCGGCAGTGCCCCGACCGACGCGAGCCAGTCGGGGTGGAAGCGGTTCTCGGTGTCCCCGAGGTCGAGGACGAACACCTCGTCCTGGCGCTCCAGCGTAGACATGACAGCTCCTTCGGGCAGAGATCAACCGGATGGGGAATGGCGGGGGGAAGGAACGGGGCACGGACACCGGGGAAGTGGGCGGGACGGGGCGCGCGGCGAGCCGCGTCGGTCACGGTCCCAGGGCGCGGCTCAGGAGATCGTGGATCTCCTCGGCCGCGGCCTCGAGCGGTGCGATGCTCTCCTCCGCCCGGCACATGATCACCGAGCCTTCGACGGCGGCGATGATGAAGGCGGCCAGCCGCCGGGCGCGTTCCGCGGGCAGTCCGTTCCGGATGAACAGCTCGGCGAGCGCGCCCTTCCAGCGGCCGAAGACCGCGGCCGCGGACCGGGCGAGCTGCGGTGCGTCCTGGTTGGTCTCCACCGCGACCGCCACGATGGGACACCCCGCCCGGAACTCGCTGTCGAGCAGCCGGTCGCGCCACAGGCCGAAGAAGGCGTCGATCGCCTCCAGGGGGTCATCGGCCTCGGCGGCCGCTTCGATCATCCCGGAGATCACATCCCCGGCGAACGCCACGGCCTCGTCGATGAGTTGCGCCCGCCCCCGCGGGAAGTGGTGGTACACCGAACCTCGGGGAGCGCCGCTGTGGGCCAGCACCCGGTCGATGCTGGTGGCGCTGGCGCCGTATTCCCGCAGCAGGGCGACAGCGCTGGCGATCATCCGCTCACGGGTCTTGGATCTGCGCGGACTCATACCCGGGGCACCACCTTCCCGCTGCGGACGCCGGTCCGCCACACCAGCCCTACCAGTCGGTAACTATATGGGATGACATAGCCCATGGAAGGGCTTCGGCGGACTTCTCCCACCGGCTCCGGCGGGCCCCGTACCTACGCGCGGGGGCTGAGCAGCGCCGTGAGCATGTCCCGCAGCCAGGGGCGCAGGGTGGCGAGGTCCGGATCGAGCAGCAGCCTGGTCGCCGCCCCGTCATGGATGGTGATGACCGCGCTGGTGAGGGCCTCGGGGTCACGCAGGGCGGGCGGCATGGCGGCCAGGTCCACCGCTCCCACGACGACCGGTTGCAGGGTCTCGCGGATGGCGTCGCGGTGCCGGGTGAGGGCGGCCGCGGTCTCGGGGTTGCGGGCGGCGTGGAGCAGGAAGTCCGTGCGCACCAGGACCCAGGTCCGGTCGATGAGCAGGGCGTTGCTGACCCGGTCCAGCAGGGACGGCAGCCCCTCGCCGGCGGTGGCCCCGGCCAGCGCGGCGTGCACCTGGGTCATGGTGTCCGCGGCCTGCTGCTCGTAGAGGGCGAAGAACAGCTCGTCGAGGCTGTCGAAGTTGGAGTAGAAGGCACCCCGGGTGTATCCGGCCGCCTCGCAGATCTCCTCGATCCCCGCACGGCCGAAGCCGCGCTCGGCGAAGACCGAGAGCGCCGCGGCGAGCAGGCGCTCACGGGTTTCGGCGCGCCGCCGGGTGACGCGCGCGGGTGTGCCGTCCGCCCGGAGGCCGGTACGCAGCGCCCGGCGGTCGAGTGCGCTGTTACTGACGTCAGCCATGGGCCCATCCTAACGTTCGATACATAGACACATCCGATACACTCATGTATCGAAACGGGGATGACCTTCGGACGCAGTGAGGAAGTGCAGTCGAGTGAGTCAGGCGGACACGGACCGCGAGGATCACGAGCACGGGGACCAGGAAGAGCGCGGGGACCAGGAAGAGCGCGGGGAGACCTCGGAGCCGCAGGCCGAGGAGGAGCAGGCCGAGGAGCCGCGCCCCGGCGCCACGGCGCCGGACGGGTTCTGGGCCGAGCTGCGCGCCGCGGTCACCCCGCGGATGACGGCGATGATCGCGGGGGCGCTGCTGTTGCAGCTGGGCTTTGTGCTGTCCTACGTGGGCGCGTTCCACCACCCCCAGCCGCACCGGGTCCCGATCACGGTCGTCGCACCACAGCAGACGGCCCAGCGAGTGGTGCAGCAGATCAACGCGATACCGGGGCACCCCCTGAAGGCGACCGCCGCCGCCGACGAGCGGGCGGCCCGTGCCCTGCTGCGCGACGGGGAGACCAGTGGTGCCCTGATCGTGAATCCCCAGTCGCGCAACGACCGGCTGCTGGTGGCCGGTGCCGGGGGCGCGTCCACCGCGACCGCGGTGGAATCGGCGATCACACAGGCCGAGCAGAGCCAGAAGCGCACGGTCTCGGTGGACGACGCGGTTCCGGCGCAGCCGGGGGACGCCCGGGGACTGAGCAGCTTCTACCTCGTGGTGGGGTGGACCGTGGGCGGCTATCTCTTCGCCGCGCTGCTGGGCGTGTCCAAGGGCGCCCGTCCCTCCTCGGTCCGGCGCGCCGGGGCGCGCCTGCTGGCGGCGGTTCCGTACGCGGTGGTCTCCGGTCTGGGCAGTGCGGCGATCGTGGGCCCGGTGCTCGGCGCCCTCAATGACCACTTCCTCGCCCTGTCGGCACTGGGCGCGCTGGTGGTCTTCGGCGCGGCGGCCGTCACGGTCGCCTTCCAGGTCCTCTTCGGTGTGCTGGGGATCGGGGTGACGGTGCTGCTGTTCGTGGTGCTGGGCAACCCCAGCGCGGGCGGCGCGTACGGCTCCGATCTGCTGCCCCCGTTCTGGCGCACGATCGGCTCCGCGCTGCCCAACGGCGCGGCCACCCACGCCGTACGCCACCTCGTGTACTTCTCCGGGCACGGCATCGCCGCGAACCTGGCGGTGCTCGTCGCCTGGGCGCTCGGCGGGGTGCTCGCCACCGTCGCGGCCGCCACGCTGATACACCGGCGCCTGTCACCCGAGATGGACCCGGCGGGCGCCCGCGCCTGACCGGCCGCCCCGGTCCGGCCCCGTCGCCGCGGAGGGACGTTCCCCTCCGCGGCGACACGCGTTTCCGGGCGGCGTACCGGAACCGGCGGGCCGGTGCGCGGGCCGACGCGCCGGTGCGGTGCGCGTTCCGGTGCGGTGCGCGGTCCGGTGCGGTCCGGTGCGCGGTCCCCTCAGCCCGGTGCTCCGGTCCGTTCCTCCGCCTCCGGGACGGGGACGAGGCCGTCGGCCACCAGCCCGGCGTGCACCGCCTCGCCCAGCGTGTGCACCGCCGACTGCGGGCGGACCATCACGGTGAACTCCCGGATCCTGTCCGCCTCGTCGAACTGGAGGAGGTCGATGCCGTGGATCTCCTTGCCGTTCACCGTGGCGCGGAAGAGCAGCACGGCCGACGGGAGCGCGGTGCCGTCGGAGCTGGTCTGCGCCGTGCCGTCGAAGTGCCCGACGTAGCGGAAGTCCTCGAAGGTGCGCAGCAGGACGCCGAAGAGGCCGAGCACCATGGGCCTGCCCTCGAACGGGGTGAACTTCACCGGGCTGTAGAAGCGGACGTCCTCGGTGAACAGGTCCTCGAGAGCGGCCCGGTCACCGTTCTCGATGGCGGTACGGAAGCGGTCTGCGGTGGTCATGGCGTATCTCCTTCTACTCATGAAGGTGATTAGTCAATTCCTTGAGTATCATGGCGCACGGTCCGGCGAACAGAGCGGGACGGGGAAGAGCGGGAACGGCGAGGGAGGAGAACGGCCCGATGGCTTTGCGTCATGCCGTGCTGGCGGCGCTGCTGCACGAGGAGCTGAGCGGCTATCAGCTGGCCAAGGCGTTCGACACGGGGGTGGCGAACTTCTGGCACGCCCTGCCGCAGCAGCTCTACGCCGAGTTGACCCGGCTGGAGACGGAGGGGCTGGTCACCGGGCGGGAGGTGGTGCAGGACACCCGACCCAACAAGCGGCTGTTCACGGTCACCGGGGCCGGTCTGGCCGAGCTGGAGCGGTTCACGGCGGCCACCGCCAAACCCTCGTTCATCCGGGACGATCTGCTGGTCAAGGTCCATGCGGTCGACCATGTGAACGCCGATGCGGTGATCGCGCAGCTGCGGGAGCGGGCCGCCTTCGCCGAGGCCAAGATCGAGCTGTTCGGTTCACTGCTGCGGACCATGCGCGGTGACCGCGACGAGGAGGAGTTCCTACGCCACGGTGACCGGATCGGACCGTATCTGACCTGTCTGTGCGGGCTGACCTTCGAGGAGGGCAACCGGGACTGGTGTCTGCGCGGTGCGGCGGCGCTCGAGGAGAGGCGGGCGGCCCGTGCCCGGGGGTGAGTACGTGCGCTACGTCGCCCTCGGCGACAGCCAGACCGAAGGGCTCGGCGACGGCGACGACACCACCGGACTGCGGGGGTGGGCCGACCGGCTCGCTGAGCGGCTCGCGGTCCACCACCCCGGTCTGCGGTACGCCAACCTCGCGGTGCGGGGTCGTGTCGCCGCCGAGGTGCATGCCGGGCAGCTCCGCCCCGCGCTCGGTCTGCGCCCCGATCTGGCCACCGTGGTCGCCGGGATGAACGACCTGCTGCGGCCCCGGTTCGACGCGGACGAGACGGCGGGCCACCTGGAGGCGATGTTCGCCGGACTCACCGCCGCGGGCGCCCGCGTGGCCACGCTCACCTTCCCCGACGTCGCGCGGATCACCCCGCTCGCCCGCCCGCTGAGCCGCCGCGTGGACGCCCTCAACCGGCGTATCCGCGCCGCGGCCGACCGGTACGGCGTGGTGGTCGCCGAGACCGCGCACCACCGGGTCGTCACCGATCAGCGGCTGTGGAGTCCGGACCGTCTGCACGCCGCGCCGCTCGGCCACGAACGGATCGCCGCCGCCGTGGCCGAAGCCCTCCGACTGCCGGGGAGCGACGACTCCTGGGCGCTTCCGCTGCCCCCTCCGGACACACCGGTGGCGGTGGGGTGGCGCGCCTTGGGCACCGAACTGCGCTGGGCCGGATCGTTCCTCGGCCCCTGGCTCGGCCGGCGGCTGCGGGGCCGCTCCTCGGGCGACAACCGCGTCGCCAAGCGCCCGGAGCTGCTGCCGGTGGCGGTCCCCCGGGACCCGTTGTCGCCGTGAGACCGCCACCGTCAGGGGCGGATCACGGGACGCGGCGGCGTTACGCCGGACGTGTCAACAGGGCCGTGGCGATGGCCACTTGAATGGGGTCGAGGGCGGTCCTGCCGTCCTCGATGTCCCACAGGGCGTTCTGGAGCACCCGGCCGAGTGTCCAGCCGACCGCCCGCCGCCGGTCGACGCCGACGGCCTCGGTCATGAGGTCGAAGCGGCGGAGCACCGTGCGCGGCACACCACCGGTCGCCACCCCCCTCGTCCCATCGGTGGTCCAGCGCGGGCAGCAGCTCGAATCCGGGGTACCCGGCGAGCGGTTCGGGATCGATGGCCGGTCAGGGTTCCCGCTCCCCCGCGAGCACGTTGTCGTAGTGCAGATCCCCGTGCAGCAGCCGGTCGCCGGGCTCACCGGTCAGCTCGGCCATGGCGGACGCGCAGCTGCGCACCAGCCGCTGTCCGGCGGGGTCGCGCAGGGCCGGGATCGCCCGTGGCGCCTGTTCGAGCATGGCGGTGGCGACACCGGAGAGCCCCCGCAGGCCCTCGGGAGCGGGTACGGCGACCAGGCGGGCCAGCAGTTCGGCCAGGATCCGCAGGGCCTCGGGGTCGACCGCGTCCGCGGCTTCGTCCGGGCCTGGGAGGCGAACAACTCGGACATGAGGAACCTTCTGCGCGCTGATCGCGATGATCACGACCACCGCCGTGGTGAGCGTAGCGCGGATCGAACTTCCGGCGCCCTCATGGCGTTCGTCCGGCGCACAGCACGTCCCGCGCACACCGGAAAAACGACGCGAGGATACGGCGGAGACACAGGACAATCAGTGCATGAGTGACCGCGTCTCCCCCGTTCATGCCCTGCTGGTTGTCGATATGCAGACCGCCTTCGTCGCCGGTCCGGAGGCAGTGCCTGACGCGCCGAAGGTGCTCGAGCACACCAAGGACCTGCTGGACCGGGCCCGTACGGCCGGTGCGCTGGTGGTGCACCTTCAGAACGACGGGCGGGAGGGCGAGTCGGACGAGCCGGGGACACCGGGTTGGGAGCTGTTCCTGCCGGTGGTGGAGGGGCCGCGGGAGGTGGTGGTCCGCAAGACGGAGGACGACGGTTTCCACGGGACACCGCTGGCGGAGCTGCTGACCGGGGCGGGGGTGCGGGCGCTCGCGGTGTGCGGGGTGATGTCCGAGATGTGTGTGAGCGCGACGGCGCGCACCGCGCTGGAGCTGGACTACCGGGTGGTCCTGCCGCACGATGCCCACGCCACCTACGACGTTCCGGCGGCGGAGGGCATCGACGAGGCGGTCCCGGCCGCGCTGGCGTCGCGGGCGGCCGAATGGGCGCTGGGTGACGAGATCGACATCGTGGCGCGGGCCGTTGACGTCACCTTCGACGCCGTTCCCGGGAAGGCCGCGGACGCGGACCCGGCGGCGGACGGTGCGCGGGAGGTGCTCGAGGGGCGCTCCGTCCGGCTGCGCCGCGCGTTGCGGGGCGACGCGGAGCGGTTCCGGGAGATTCTCGGCCACCCGGCGGTGGCCCGCTGGTGGGGGGACGCCGACCACGAGGCGGCGAAGGCGTGTGATCCGCCGGAGGACATCCGCACGTACGCCATCGAGTGCGAGGGCACGGTCGTCGGACTCGTCCAGTCCTGCGAGGAGACCACCCCCGAGTACCGCAGCGCGGGCCTGGACATCGCGGTCCACGCGGACTGGCAGGGGCGGGGCATCGGCGGCGACGCGCTCCACACGCTCGCCCGCCATCTGTTCGAGGGGGCAGGACACCACCGGCTGACCATCGACCCGGCGGCGGCCAACGAGGGGGCGATCCGGCTCTACCGGCGGCTCGGTTTCCGTCCGGTGGGCATCATGCGGCAGTACCAGCGGCGCCCGGACGGCAGCCTGCACGACGGACTGCTGCTGGATCTGCTCGCCGGTGAGCTGGTGGCGCCGGGCCGCCGCTCCTGACCGGCCGCGGACCGCCCGGCCCGGGCCCCTTGCCCGGCACCGGCCGAGAGTGTCCGGGCCCGCGTCAGCCCGGGACGTCGTCCCACTGGTCGAGCAGGTCCTCGGCCTCGGATCCCAGGGGAGGGGACGTGACTCCGGTCAGCGGCAGCTCAGCCCAGATGATCTTGCCGTTGGGGGTGTAGCGGGTGCCCCAGCGCTGGGCGAACTGGGCCACCAGGAACAGACCGCGCCCGCCCTCGTCGGTGGTGGCCGCGCGGCGCAGATGGGGCGAGGTGCTGCTGCTGTCGGACACCTCGATGATGAGGCTGCGGCCGCGCAGCAGGCGGATCCGGATGGGGTCGGAGCCGTAGCGGATGGCGTTGGTGACCAGTTCGCTGAGGATGAGTTCGGTGGTGAACCCGACCTCCTCCAGCCCCCATCCGGCCAGCCGCCGGTCGGCCTCGGTGCGGATGCGGGCGACGGCGGCGGGGTCGGAGGGGATGTCCCACTCGGCCACCGCGTCGGGGTCCAGCAGCCGGGTGCGGGCGACGAGCAGGGCGATGTCGTCACTCGGGTGCGGGGACGCCATGGTCTCGAACACCGCCCGGCAGGTCCGCTCGGGGCTCCGTTCGGGGTGTCCGGCAAGGGTGGCCTTCAGCATGTCGATCCCGGCGTCGAGGTCCCGGCCGCGGTCCTCGATGAGGCCGTCGGTGTAGAGCACCAGCCGGGTGGCCTCGGACAGCCGCAGCTCGGCGGTCTCGACGGGCTCGCCGCCCAGGCCGAGCGGCGGCGCGAGGGGCACCTCGGGGAAGGTCACCGTGCCGTCGGGGTGGGCCACGGCCGGGCCGGGGTGGCCCGCCCTGGCCATGGTGCAGCCTCCGCTGACCGGATCGTAGATGGCGTAGAGGCAGGTGGCTCCGGTGATGGCCGGGGCGTCGTGGTCCTCCGCGGCCTGGTCCTGGTCGAAGCGGGTCACCAGCTCGTCGAGGTGGCCGAGCAGCTCGTCCGGCGGCAGGTCGAGGGCGGAGAAGTTGTGGACGGCGGTCCGCAGCCGCCCCATGGTGGCTGCGGCGTGCAGGCCGTGTCCGACCACATCGCCGACGACGAGGGCGACCCGGGCGCCGGGCAGCGGGATGACGTCGAACCAGTCGCCGCCCACCCCGGCCTGGGCGGGCAGATAGCGGTGGGCCACCTCCAGGGCGTCCTGCTCGGGCAGGCCCTGGGGCAGCATGCTGCGCTGGAGGGTGACGGCCATGGCGTGCTCGCGCGTATAGCGGCGGGCGTTGTCGATGGCCACGGCGGCGCGTGCGACGAGCTCCTCGGTGAGGGCCACGTCCTCCTCGTCGAAGGGCTCGGGCTTCTCGGAGCGCCAGAAGGTGGCCAGGCCCAGGGTGACGTCCCGGGCCCGCAGCGGAACGGTGATCATCGAGTGGATGCCGTAGTTCACGATTCGCGTGGCCTGCTCCGGGTCCTGCACCTGCCAGCCACCGAAGGCGCGCAGATCCGCCTCGAGCACCGGCCGCCCGGCGCCGAAGCCGAACGCCTGCGGGGCGGCGCTGACATAGGTGATCAGCTTGCCGATGCGCCACAGCGGGTGGTCGGGCCGGATACCGGTGGTGGCGGTGCGGCGCATGGCGCTGCCCGCGGGTTCATTGCCGCGCATCACGGGTTCCACCAGGTCGACCGTGGCGTAGTCGGCGAACCACGGGACCGCGAATTCGGTGAGCTCCTCGGCGGTCCGGACGATGTCGAGGGTGCTGCCGATCTTCGCGCCGGAGTCGTACAGCAGCCGCAGCCGCTTCTCGGCCACCTCGGCCTTGCCCGAGAGGTCGCGCAGTTCGGTGGTGTCGCGCACGGTGGTGACACTGCCGGGCCGGCCGCCCTCCCAGCCGGTGGGCCGCTGGTTGACGGCCAGCAGCCGGTCCCCGGCCAGGTGCACCTCGTCGGTGGCCAGCCGGCCGGAGGTGAGCAGCTCCTCGGTGCGGGCATCCAGGGCCAGCTCGGAGACATGGCGGCCCTCGGCGTCCGGGGGGAGGTCGAGCAGCCGCCGGGCCTCGTCGTTGGCCAGGACCAGACGGCCCTGGTCGTCGACGATGAGCACGCCTTCGCGCACGGAGTGGAGCACCGCGTCGTGGTGCTCGTACATCCGCATCATCTGGGCCGGGCCCAGACCGCGGGTCTGGCGCCGCAGCCGCCCGCCCACCAGCGCGGTGCCTCCGGTGGCGAGGGCCAGGGCACCGGCGGCGGTGCCGAACACCAGGGGCAGCTGGTGCTTGACCCGGCCGGTGACGTCCTCGGCGGTCATCCCGGCGCACACCAGACCGATGACCCGTCCGTCGGCGGCTCGGATCGGAAGGGTGGCCTGCACCTCCTTGCCGAGCGGGCCGTTCACGGTCTCGGTGACCACCTTGCCCCGGACGGCGGGCCGCCAGTTGGCGACGACCTCCTTGCCGATGTACTGCGGCAGGGGGTGGGTGTAACGGATGCCGTGGGTGTTCGTCACCACGACGAAGTCCAGGCCCGCCCGTTTGCGGGCCATCTCGGCCCGGGGCTGGAGCACTTTGGTGGGGTTGCTGGAGCTCATGGCCGCCGCGGTGCCGGGCGAGCCGGCGAAGGTGTGGGCGACGGCGGTGGACCGGTTGATGGCTTCCTGCTCGCTGTCGTTGCGCGCCTGGAAGACCAGCGCCATCGTCGCGACGACGATGAGCACGACGACGAGCACCACCTGTACGGCGAAGACCTGCCCGGCGATGCTGCGCATGCCCAGCAGGGAGCGGAGGCGCCACCGGGAGGGGACGTGCGCGGAACGCCTCGATCGACCGAAAAATCCGATCACCCCCTATTCCTAACACTTCCGCCACCGGGAGGTGAGCGGTTCGGGGAGCCGGATCACAGGGGGCCGGTCAGCGAGACCTCCCTTTCACACGGTGCGTTCGTCCCCGTGCGGTGGGTGTGCGTCCACCGGGCCGCGGACCGGCCCGTGGACGCCGGGTGTTCCCGCGGTGACGCGGCGCGAGAATGCCACCGCGCCACGCGGACACCGACACCGACACCGACACCGGGGGCGGTTGTCAGAGGAAGCTGACGTTCTGGGCGAGGGCCAGCCGGCTGTCTGTGCTGGAGTAGTTGATGGTGTTGGTGGCCGGACGCATATAGGCGCGCCAGGCGTCGGAGCCGGACTCGCGGCCGCCGCCGGTCTCCTTCTCACCGCCGAAGGCACCGCCGATCTCGGCTCCGGAGGTGCCGATGTTGACGTTGGCGATACCGCAGTCGGAGCCCTCCGCGGACAGGAAGTACTCGGCCTCCTGCTGGTCGCGGGTGAAGATGCTGGAGGACAGGCCCTGGGGGACGTCGTTGTGGAGGGCGAGGGCTTGCTCCAGGGTGTCGTAGGTCAGGACGTAGAGGATGGGCGCGAAGGTCTCCTCGCGGACGACGGGGGTCTGTGTGTCGACGCGGACGATCGCGGGCTCGGCGTAACCGGCCCCGGGGGCGGTATCCGCCAGCCGCCGGTCGCCGCCGACGAGGAGGGTGCCGCCTTCGGCCCGGACGCGGTCCAGGGCGTCCCGCATGGTGTCGAGGGCCTGTGTGGAGATCAGCGGGCCGACGAGGGTGCTCTCGTCGAAGGGGTCGCCGATGGGCAGCTTGCGGTAGGCGGTGATCAGCCGGTCGACGAGGGTGTCCGCGATGTCGCGGTGCACGATGAGCCGCCGCAGGGTGGTGCAGCGCTGTCCGGCGGTGCCCGCGGCGGCGAAGACGATGCCCTGCACGGCGAGGTCGAGGTCGGCGGAGGGCGCGACCACGGCCGCGTTGTTGCCACCGAGCTCCAGCAGGCTCCGGCCGAAGCGGGCGGCCACGCGGGGGCCGACCTCGCGGCCCATACGGGTCGAGCCGGTGGCGCTGACGAGGGCCACCCGCGGGTCGTCGACCAGCCGCTCGCCGATGGCGCGGTCGCCGAGCAGCAGCCGGTGCACATCGCGCGGGGCGCCGGTGTCCTCGGCGGCCCGGGCCAGCAGCCGGTCGCAGGCCAGCGAGATCAGCGGGGTGAGCTCGGAGGGCTTCCAGATCACGGTGTCGCCGCAGGCCAGGGCGACGGCGGTGTTCCAGGACCAGACGGCGGCGGGGAAGTTGAACGCGGAGATGACACCGACCACCCCGAGCGGGTGCCAGGTCTCGGCGAGCCGGTGGCCGGGACGCTCGGAGGCGATGGTGCGGCCGTAGAGCTGGCGGGACAGTCCGACGGCGAAATCACAGATGTCGATCATTTCCTGGACCTCGCCCAGGGCCTCGGAGCGGATCTTGCCCGCTTCGATGGTGATGAGGTCGGCCAGGTCGCCCTTGTGGTCGCGCAGCAGCTCACCGAGGCGGCGGACGAGTTCACCGCGGCGCGGGGCGGGGGTGGAACGCCAGGTGAGGAAGGCGCGGCGGGTCGCCTCGAGGGCCTCTTCGGTCTCGGCCTCGGTGGCGGCGGCGAGGCCGAAGAGGTCATCGCCGGTGATGGGGGTGCGGGCGTGGAAGTCGCTGCCCCGCTCGGGGGTGACGCCGACCCGGCGGAGGCTGTCGAGAGCGCGGTCGCGCAGGGCCTCGGTGGTGGGAAGGGCGGGGGTGGTCATGGTGCTCCCTGGTGGTGTCGGTGTGGTCGGGGTGCGGGGTCGCGAAGGTGCGGGTCGGTGGTGGTCAGCGGGGTGCGGCGAGCAGGTCCAGCTCCCGGGCGACCTGGTCGAGGGAGTGGTTCTGCTGCCGCTCGTAGAGGGCGAAGGGGTCCAGCACCTCACGTCCCACGGCGTCGGAGAGCCAGGCGCTGTCGTAGGCGGCGCCCTCGCGGTCGGTGTTCCTGGAGCCTTCGCCGCTGAGGTTGGACTGGAAGATCCCGGCCGCGGAGCGGGGCAGGAAGTCCTCGTAGACGATGGGTTCGGCGCGCACCCAGCCCTGGTCCAGCAGTTCGCCGAGGGTGGCGGGCGGGGTGCCGGGCGGCCGGTCCGCGGCGGCGTGGTAGGTGAAGTAGCCCAGGCCGCGCCGGGCCAGTTCGCGTTCGCTGCCGGGGAAGTCCTCGGCCCACAGGGCGCGGGCCAGCTCACCGCGGTCGGCGGCGGGGTGCTGGGCCGCCTGTTCGTCGACCCGGGCCAGCAGGGTGTCGTAGCGGGCGCGGCCCTCGCGGGTGAGGGCGATACCGCGGGCTTCGACCTCGCCGAACCGGACCCGCAGGGCGCCGCTGGTGACGCTGCCGTCGGGGGCGCGCAGGGCGCGGGGTTCGGCCAGGGCCCGGAAGGAGGTCTGGCGCAACAGGACATCGGGACCGCTCCAGCGCGGGGGTCCCTGGATGGTGTCGATCATCTCGATGCCGCGGTCCGTCATCCGCCGGTACAGCTCGTCGATGTCCAGCACGCGGGGGGTGAGGTGGTTGATGTGGGTGCTGCGGACACCGCCGATGTCGGCGGCGACGGCGGAGACCTTCTCCAGGGTCCGGTACCAGCTCCGGTCGATGGGTTCCCGTGACAGCTCAAAGGCCCGGACGGCGAGTTGGAGGAAGCGCTCGGCGTCCTCGTCGGGCAGCTCGTGTGCGGCCACGGCCCGGTCGGCGAGGGTGAGCAGCTCCGGCGGGAAGAGCGTGCGGGAGCCGAGGAAGGTCTCCAGCCGGGCCCGCAGATCGGCGTCGAAGAACCGGGGGTCGGCGGGGGTGAGCAGGGAGGTGAAGACCCGGAACGGGTTCCGCGCCAGCTCCTCGCCGTCGATGGGGCGGAAGGCGGTGGAGACGACGGGGACGGCGCTGGCGGCGGCTTCGCGCAGATCGTAGAAGCCGACGGGGTGCATACCGAGCGCACCGAAGATCCTGGCGACCTGTGCCAGCTCCTGCGGGGTGCCGACCCGGATGGCCCCGTGGCGTTCCGCGGTGACACGGCTGATGGAGCCGAGGCGTTCGGCACCGGCGCCCTCGGCGCGCAGGACGTCCTCGTTCACCTCGTGGGAGACGTCCACCAGGGTGGTGTAGGCGGGGACTTCACGTCCGTACATGTCCGAGAGCCGCCTCGCGAACGCGGCTCGCAGCTGCCACTGGCTGATCATGTGCGGGGCTGCCTTTCGGTCGGGTCGGTCGGGGTCGGTCCCGGTCGGCGAGTGTCGTACGGGGTGGCGCGGGGTTCACACCACGTGGGCTTCGGGGCGGGTCTCGGCGCCGCTGGTGAAGCGGTCGGCGCCGAACGGGGTGACATCCACACAGGGTTCCCGCTCCAGGTGCAGATCGCGCATGATCTCGCCGACGGCGGGCGCCTGGAGGAAGCCGTGGCCGGAGAACCCGGTGACGTAGAGGAAGTTGCCGTAGGCGGTGGAGCGGCCGATGAGCGCGTTGTGGTCCGGGGTGACCTCGTAGAGCCCGGCCCATCCCCCGGCAATCTCCATCGCGGCCAGCTCCGGGGCGAGGAGGCGGGCGCGGGCCCGGAACAGCTCCAGCCACTCGGCGGTCCAGGTGGTGTCGAAACCGTCGGGCTGGCCGGGGTCGGCGAGCCCGAGGAGCAGACCGTCGTCGCTGTTGTGGAAGTAGGCCGAGGAGGCGAAGTCGATGGTGAACGGGATACGGGGGGCGGTGAGCGGGGCGGTGAAGGCGAGTTGGCGGCGGACGGGGCGGACCGGGAGGCTGACGCCGATCATGTCGCCGATCCCGGCGGACCAGGCGCCCGCGGCGCAGACCACGGTGGCGCAGGAGATGGTGCCGCGGTCGGTGCGCACGGCGGTGACCCGGTCCCCGGTGGTGTCCATCCCGGTGACGGTGGTGTGGGTGGCGAAGGTGACGCCCGCGCGGGCCGCGGCCGTCGCGTAGCCGTGGACCACCAGACCGGGGCGGGCATGGCCGTCGGCCGCCGAGTGCACGGCGGCCAGAACGCGGTCGGTGGTCAGGTAGGGACACAGCCGACGGGCCTCGGTGGGGCTGATCATGCGACTGGGGACACCCAGGGCGTTCTGTATCGCGACGCTGTTCTCGAAGTCGGCCACCTGCCCCTCGTCGGTGAGCAGGAAGAGATAGCCGACGGTGTCGAGCCGGATATCGGCGCCGGGGCGGCGGGGAAAGTCCTGGTAGGCGCGCAGGCTGCGGCTGCCCAGTTCGATGTTGAGGGGGTCGGAGAACTGGGCGCGAACACCACCGATCGGTTTCCCCGAGCTGCCGCTCGCCAGATCGGCGCGTTCGACGACGATGATGCGCCGCACTCCCGCTTCGGCGAGGTGGAAGGCGACGGAAGCGCCCATGACACCGCCACCGATGATCACGACGTCGGCGGCGGACGGGACGGTGCCGTGGCTGGGTGAGATGGACAAGGGCCGATCCCTTCGAAGGCCGGTGCCGGCGCCCGCGGAAGGTGTCCGGGGACGGCCTCCGTGAACGGTGTCCGGGGACGGTGTCCGGGGACGGTGTCCGGGGACGGTGTGCGTGCGGGGGCGCGGCAGGGGCTGTGGGTGCGGTGCTCGAGGTGCTGATCAGCTGTCTGCCCGACATCGTGGCCCACCCCAACCGTTGACGTCCATGAACGATGAGTGCGGCTTTTCTTTTAGGATCCGTATATGGATTGGACGAGTGCCCAGCTGCGCTCGCTGGTGGAGCTGACCAGGCGCGGCACCATCACCGCGGTCGCAGAGGCGCTGGGGTACACCCCCGGCGGGGTGTCCCAGCAGATCGCGGGACTGGAGCGGGCCACCGGGATGGAGCTGCTGCACCGGGTCGGGCGGCGGGTGGAGCTGACCGACGCCGGGGTGACGCTGGCCCGCCACGCCGCGCGGATCCTGGCCACCGAGGCGGAGGCGGTCGAGGCGCTGGAGCGCTCGCGCAACGAGGTGTCCGGGGTGCTGGAGGTGGGCCTGTTCGCCACGGCGGCGGCCGAGATCCTGCCGCTGGCGCTGCGCCGGGCGCGGCACAGCCATCCGGAACTGACGGTGCACAGCCGCGACATGGACGTGGACGAGGTGTACGACGCGGTCGCCACCGGCGGGGTGGATCTGGCGCTGGGCCTGGACTATCCGGATGTGCCGATCCCCCGCGACCCGGCGCTGCGGGTGATGCAGCTGTACCGGGAGCGGTTCTCGCTGGCGGTGCCCACCGGGACGATGCCCGGCCGCACGGTGGTGGGTCTGGCGGACACCCGGGACCTGGGCTGGATCCTGCCGTCGGCGGAGAGCTACTACGGGCGCGCGGTGCGGACCGCGTGCCGCCGGGCGGGGATCGAGCCCGATGTGCGCCATGTGGTGACGGACACCGCGGCCACCCTCGCCCTGGTGGAGGCGGGCATCGGGGTGAGCACGGTGACGGATCTGATGCTCAGGCTGCGTGCCTCGCGTTTCGATGTGGTGGAGCTGCGGGAGCGGGTCGAGCGCCACATCGTGGTGGTGTTCCGGTCCTCGGCCGAGCGGCGTCCCACGGTGTCGGCGCTGGTCGAGGTGTTGCGGGCGGTGGCCGCTGACCGGGACGGCGCCCGGCGCTGAGCGCGGGGGCCCGTTCGGCGCGGGCCGGCCCCCGGGACGGTTCCGGCCGCTTCCGCCCGCGCCCGGTACGGTCGGTGCATCAGGACCCCTTGGCCTCAGGGCCGCAAGGTGTCGCGCTGCCACGTCTTTTGCGGGCGGCGGGTCGTGGGCGATGGTTCCGAGCCAGTGGTGACCCACGCCACGACGCCGGGCCGTCGTGCCCGTCGTTGCCTGACAGGGAGCGAACCATGTCCCCCGCCAACACACCGAAGCCGCCGCGGTCCGCGCTGCTGGGAAGCGGACCGCAGGGCATCTTCCGGCGCACACTCCCCTCCGAACAGCCCGCCGGGGAACGCATGGTGCGCACCCTGGGCCTCACCCAGCTGACGATGATCGGCATCGGTGCCATCATCGGGGCCGGGATCTTCAGCCTGGCCGCGGCCGTGGCCCGTGATGTGGCCGGTCCGGCCGTGCTGATCTCGTTCCTGGTGGCGGGGGCGGCGTCGCTGTGCGCGGCGTTCGCCTACGCCGAGTTCGCCGGGATGGTGCCCAAGGCGGGCTCGTCCTACACGTACTGCGCCGCGGTCCTGGGGGAGATCGTGGGCTGGATCGTGGGCTGGGACCTGCTGCTGGAGTACACGGCCATCGTCGCGGTGGTGGCCATCGGGATGTCGGGCTATCTGGGGTTCCTGCTGGACGCGGTCGGTATCCATCTGCCGACCTGGGCCCTGGGCGCGCCCGGCACCGGATCCGGGCACCGGGTCGACCTCCTGGCGATGGTGATCTGTCTGGGGGTGGCCTGGCTGCTGACCCGTGGCACCCGTACCTCGGCCCGGGTGGAGACGGTGCTGACCATCGTGAAGATCGTCATCGTGCTGGTGGTGATCGTGGTCGGGTTCACCAAGGTGGACTCCGGGAATCTGCATCCGTTCGCCCCCTTCGGCCTCGGCGGGGCGTTCACCGGGGCGGCGACGGTGTTCTTCGCGGTGTTCGGCTATGACGCGCTGAGCACGGCGGCGGAGGAGTCGGTGGAGGCCCGCAGCAAGCTGCCGAAGGCGATGATGCTGTCGCTGGGTGTCTCGATGGTGCTGTACGTGCTGGTGTGCGTCGTACTCACCGGGATGCAGCACTACAGCGAGCTGAATCCGAACAGCGGTATCTCCAGCGCCTTCCAGAGCGTCGGGCTGAGCGGACTGGCCAATGTGATCGCGGTCGGCGCGGTCATCGGCATCGTCACGGTGACGTTCTCGTTCATGATGGGCGCCTCCCGGCTGTGGTACGCGCTCAGCCGGGACGGGCTGATGCCCGCGTGGTTCGGCGCCATCCACCCCAAGCGCAAGGTGCCGCACCGCGCCACCTGGCTCATCGGCATCGTGTCCGCCGTGCTGGCGGGGCTGCTGCCCATCAACGCAGTGGCCGAACTGACCAATATCGGGGTGCTGCTGGCCTTCGTGGTGGTGTCCGCGTCCGTGCTGATCCTGCGCTACCGCAAGCCGCACCTCACCCGCTCCTTCCGGTGTCCGGGGATGCCGGTGGTCCCGGTGCTGGGCATCGTGTTCTCGGTCTGGCTGATGTCCTTCCTCCAGTGGGAGACCTGGGTGCGGCTGGGCTGCTGGCTCGTCGTGGGTCTGGTGCTCTACGCCTCGTACGGCTACCGGCGTACCCGTCAGGTGATGCCGGGCGGGTCGGTGGACCTGGACGCGCTGGAGTGGATGTCCGACACGGACGGCGCCGAGGACGGCGCCGAGGACGGCGACAGCACCGCGGCCGCCCCGGTGCGATAGCGCGCGATACGAGGGCGTCGTAGCGGAACGGCCGGGCCGGGCGGCGCGCCGCCCGGCCCGCTCCCCACGGGCCTACGCGGCGCCGCCGGGCCGCAGATACCGCTCGTCTCGGGGCACCGCGCGCCGCAGCGCCTCCAGCACCGTGCCGAGCAGCGGGTTGCTGTTCTCGTCACGGTGCAGGGCCAGCACGGTGCGGTGGGCCGAGCGCCGGGTGAGCCGGGTGGCCTCGATGTGTTCGCTGTCCTTGTGGCCGAGGGCCGGGACGACGGCCACGCCGAGGCCGCCGGACACCAACTCCCGTACCACGTCGTAGTTGTTGCTGCGGAAGACCACATCGGCGTCGAACCCGGCCGCCGCGCACAGCCGGGTCAGCGACAGCGCCCCCGCGGTGCCCTCCCGGCTGGTGATCCAGCGGGCGCGGGCCAGATGGGGGAGGTCCGCGCTCAGCCCGCTGCCGCGGGCGCGCAGCAGCACCAGGTCCTCGCGCAGCAGCGGGTGGGGGGTGAGCCCGCCGGGCCACTGCCGTGGACTGAGCCCGTACTCGTAGACCAGGGCGATGTCCAGGTCGCCCTGGGTCAGCAGGGCGACGAGCTCGTCCGGTTCGCCCTCCTCGAGCTGGATCTGCGCGCGGGGCAGGGCGGCGACCGCGGCCGACAGGGCTGCGGGCACCAGCCGGACACCGGCGGTGGGAAAGGTGCCCAGCCGCAGTCGGCCCACGGCGCCGGTGGCCAGCTCCCGCACCTGGTGGTCCAGGTCGTCCATGGCGGCCAGGACCCGGGCGCTGAGGTCGACCAGCCGGTGGGCGGCGGTGGTGGCGCGGATGCCGTGGGCCTCGCGCTCGAACAGCACCAGGCCGGTCTCCTTCTCCAGCGCGGAGATCTGCTGGGAGATGGCGGACGCGGTGTAGCCGAGGTCGCGGGCGGCGATGGCGAACGATCCGCTGCGGACAACGGCCTTCAGGGTGGTCAGATGCAGAGGCTTGAGCATTCCGGCTCCTGAGGACGCTCCTGATCGACAGGGGACCCGAGCATAGACGCCTTCCGCGCAGCATAAGCATCTCTGGTGCTCGAGCGTCATTTCTGTCGCGCTGCTGGCCCTTGTGGCGGCCGGGACCGGGCGCGGATCGTGGTCGGGACCCGGCCGGACGTCGGGCGGCGGGGGCCCGTCCGGACATCGGTTGGAGCCCGGCCGGACAGCACACGTCCGGTGCGTTTTTTGCGGAGGAGCGAGCACAGTGACGACGTCAGCGCAGGAAACCGGCCGGACTCCCGAGGCGGCGGCGGTGGCCGAAGCCCTGGACCGGGCGGACTGCGGTGAGGTGGCCGGGGACGCCGGACGGCGTGCGCAGTACTCCGCCGACGCCTCCAACTACCGGCGGATACCGCTGGCGGTGGTGTTTCCGCGCGACCGTGACCAGGTGCTGCGCACGCTGGAGACCTGCCGCCGCCTGGGGGTGCCGGTCACCGCGCGGGGCGCGGGCACCAGCACCTCGGGCCAGGCCGTGGGATCCGGTGTGGTGCTCGACTTCTCCCGCCACTTCAACCGGCTGGTCTCCCTCGACCCGGAGGCGCGCACCGCCACCGTGCAGCCGGGGATCGTGCTGGACGAGCTCCAGACGGCGGCCGCCGGGCACGGGCTGCTGTTCGGCGCCGATCCCTCCACCCACAGCCGCTGCACCCTGGGCGGGATGATCGGCAACAACGCGTGCGGATCGCATTCGGTGGCCTGGGGCCGCACCGCCGACAACGTGGTCGAGCTGGAGGTGGTGACGTACCGGGGGACGGTGGTCCGGCTCGGCCCGATGACCCGCGCCGAGATCGACGAGGCGGTCGCCGCGGACGACGACCGCGGGCGGCTGATCGGCGCGCTGGACACCCTGGCCCGGCGCAACCTGGAGCTGCTCCGCGCCGAACTGGGCCGGTTTCCCCGCCAGGTGTCGGGCTACGCGCTGGAACATCTGCTGCCCGAGCGCCGGTTCAACCTCGCGCGGGCGCTGGTCGGCAGCGAGGGCACGCTCGCCGTGGTGCTCTCCGCGACCGTACGGCTCATCGCCCCTCCCCCGGCGCGGGCCCTGGTGGTGCTCGGCTTCCGCGACGCGTGCGCGGCGGCGGACGCGGTGCCCGCCCTGCTGGCGCACCGGCCGCTGGCCCTGGAGGGGCTGGACCACGCGCTGACCGACATCGTCACCCGGCCCGAGACCCGGGCGGCCGTCGACTCCCTGCCGGACGGCTCCTCGGCCTGGCTGTTCGCCGAACTCGGCGGCACCGCGGAGGAGTTGACCGGCCGGGCCGCGGCCCTGAGCGCCGCGGCCCGGAACACCACCGGGTTCACCGGCGCCGAGGTCGTCACCGACCCCGGGCGCGCCCGGCGGCTGTGGCGGATCCGCGAGGACGGTGCGGGGCTGGCGACCCGGCTGCCGGACGGGTCCGAGGCATGGCCCGGATGGGAGGACGCCGCCGTCCCCCCGGAACGGCTCGGCTCGTATCTGCGCGGCTTCACCGGGCTGCTGGACCGGCACGGGTTGCGCGGTGCGGTGTACGGACACTTCGGCGAGGGCTGTCTGCATGTGCGGATCGACTTCGACTTCGGCACCGAGAAGGGCACCGCGGTCTTCCGCGCCTTCGTCACCGACGCCGCCGCGCTGACGGCGGCACACGGGGGTTCGCTCTCGGGTGAGCACGGCGACGGCCAGGCACGTTCGGAACTGCTTCCCCTGATGTACGGGCCCGACGCCATCGCGCTGTTCGAGGAGTTCAAGAACGTCTGGGACCCGGACCACGGGCTCAACCCCGGCATCATCACCCGGCCGCTGCCGGTGGACGGCAATCTGCGGGTCGCCCACCACCGCACCCCGCTGCCGCTGGCCACCGTCTTCCCCTTCCGCGCCGACGGCGGTGACTTCGCCAAGGCCACCCGCCGCTGTGTGGGCGTCGGGAAGTGCCGCTCGGCCGCCCAGCGCGGGGATGTCATGTGTCCGAGCTACCGGGTGACACGGGACGAGAAGGACTCCACCCGTGGCCGGGCGCGGCTGCTGTACGAGATGACCCAGGGCGAGGTCATCACCGACGGCTGGCGGTCCACCGAGGTGCGTGACGCCCTCGATCTGTGTCTGTCCTGCAAGGGGTGCAGCAGCGACTGCCCCGTCGGAGTGGACATGGCGACCTACAAGTCCGAGTTCCTGTACCACCACTACCGGGGGCGGCTACGCCCCGCGTCGCACTACTCCATGGGCTGGCTGCCGCTGCTGTCGCGGGTGGCCGCCCGGATGCCACGGATGGTCAACGCGCTCACCGCCTCCCGGCTCGCCCCGCTGCTCAAACGGCTCGGCGGAATCGCCCCTCAGCGGGAGATCCCGCGCTTCGCCGACCGCACCTTCCTGGACTGGTTCCGCCACCGGACGCCCGGGGGCGACGGGCGGCGCGGTCCGGTGGTGCTGTGGGTCGACTCGTTCAACAACCACTTCTCCCCCGAGGTGCTGCGCGCGGGCGTGGCGGTCCTGGAGAGCGCCGGATACCGGGTGCGGGTCCCCGAGGGCACCCAGTGCTGCGGGCTGACCTGGATCACCACCGGGCAGCTCGGTGTGGCGCGGCGGATCGCCGGGCGTACGGCGGGGGCGCTCGGTCCGGCGGCCCGTGCCGGGGTGCCGGTGGTCGGCCTGGAGCCGAGCTGTACGACGGCGCTGCGCGGCGATCTTCCGGAGCTACTGGACGGCGACCCGGACGCGGCCGCCGTCGCGCGGGCCACCGTCACCCTCGCCGAACTCCTCGTCGAGGACGCTGCCGACTGGCGGCCCCCGACGGTGGCGGCGCACGCCATCAGCCAGACCCACTGCCACCAGCACGCCACCTCGGGCTTCGGCGCGGACAGCGCGATGCTGCGCCGGATGGGCGTGGACCACACCGCGCTCGACTCCGGATGCTGCGGGCTGGCGGGCAACTTCGGCTTCGAGCACGGCCACTACGAGGTGTCCGTGGCCGCCGGGGAACAGGTGCTGCTGCCCGCGGTGCGCGCGGCCTCCCCCGACACGGTCGTCCTTGCCGACGGTTTCAGCTGCCGCACCCAGATCGGCCAGCACACCGACCGGCGCGGAGTCCATCTGGCCCAGCTGATCGCGACGGCCCTGCCCTCCCCGCGGACCGCCGACGCCACCGCGGACACCACCGCCACCACCGGCACCACCGACGGCTCCCGCACAACCGACACCACCGACAGCTCCCGCACCTCCGACGGACAGGAAGACACCCGTGACTGACGCACTCTCGCTCATCGACGACTGGGGACCGGAGAAGGTCGTGGTCGTCTCCCACCGGCGCACCGGTATGAAGGGCGTGCTGGTCATCGACAACACCGCACGCGGCATCGGCAAGGGCGGAACGCGGATGAGCCCCGGGGTGACCGTCGGGGAAGTGGCGCGCCTGGCCCGGGTGATGACCTGGAAGTGGGCGAGCGTGGACCTGTTCTACGGGGGTGCCAAGGCGGGCATCGTGGCCGATCCCTCCTCCCCCGGCAAGGAGGCCGTGCTGCGCGCGTTCGCCCGGGCCCTGTCCAACGAGGTGCCGCGCGAGTATGTGATGGGTCTGGACATGGGACTGACCGAATGCGACGCGGCCATCATCCAGGACGAGCTGGGCGACCGGGGCGCCGCCGTCGGCACCCCGGAACACCTCGGCGGCGTGGCGTACGACAAGCTCGGTGTCACCGGCTACGGAGTGGCCGAGGCGGCCGACGCGGCGGTGGGGAGCCTGGGGCTGCCGCTGGCCGGGGCGCGGGTGGCGATCCAGGGGTTCGGCGCGGTGGGCAGCGCCGCCGCGCGCCGCTTCGCCGAGCTGGGCGCCGGTGTGGTGGCGGTGTCCACCGCCCACGGCTCGGTGCACGACCCCAGCGGGCTCGATGTGGCGGAGCTGCTGGCGGCCCGCGACGAGCACGGCGACCACTTCGTCACCCGCCACCGCCAGGGCACCGCGCTGCCGCCCGGCGCCGAGCTCACGGCGGACTGCGACGTCCTGGTCCCGGCCGCGCTCCAGGACGTCATCAGCCGGGACACCGCCCGGCAGATCAAGGCCAAGGTGGTGGTGGAGGGGGCGAATCTGCCCACCTCGGAGGAGGCACAGGGCATCCTCGCGGAGCGGGGCATCACCGTGCTCCCCGACTTCGTGGCCAACGCCGGAGGGGTCGTGGCCGCCGCCTTCGCCATGGACGCCCGCTACTCGGGCTTCCCCCCGGACACCGCAGCCATCTTCGAGACGGTCTCGACGCGGCTGCGGGCCAACACGGTGACCGTCCTGGAGGAGGCGCGCCGCCGGTCCGCCACCCCGCACACCGCGGGCCGCGGACTGGCCGAGGAGCGGGTACGCGCCGCGATGCGCAGCAAGGGGCGGCTGCCCCGCGGCTGACCGGGCTCCGCGCCACCGATCGGGGGCGACACGGGGCGGAGCGCGACGGCCTGAGCCACGCTGGAGAGGGGGACGGTGGTCGTGGGACGGGATTCGGCTCCCGCCGCACACCGGACACAGGAGGCGTGGGTGCACACGAGGTGACGGCCTGGGACCGGTGGTCCCGGCGGCTCCACGAGGCCGCGGTGCGGCCCGGGGCCACCGAGGGCCTCATGGAGGAGCGCCAGGGGGCGGGACTGCTCGCCCTGGTCCCCGGTCTGCTGCTGGTCGGCGGTGTACTGGCGGACGTGCTCGGCCCGGTGCCGTACTCGGGGCTGCCGCTGCTCGCCGCCGCCCCGCTCGTGGGGTGCATGGTGCTGCCGTTCCGGGGTGCCATGATCACCGCGGTGTGTGCGTGTGTGGTGTCGGTGGGCACGGATCTGGTGGTCCACCGCCCGGTGCTGGCGCTGGTGGTCGATCTGCTGGACGTGGCGGTGATCAGCGCGATCGCGCTGTGGCTGAAGTGGGTGGTGCGCCGCCAGGGGAAGCGGTTTGCGGCGGTGCGGGCGGTCGCCGAAGTGGCCCAGCGTGCGGTGCTGCCACCGCTGCCCCCAACGGTGGGGGCGCTGTCGGTGGCCACGCGCTATGAGTGCGCGTACGCGGAGGCACAGATCGGCGGCGACTTCTACGCGGTGCAGGCCTCGCCGTTCGGGGTCCGGGCCCTGATCGGGGACGTACGTGGCAAGGGGCTGCCCGCGGTGTCCGCCATGGCCGTGATGACCAGCGCCTTCCGGGAGGCGGCCGGGCGGATGCCGTCGCTGCGGGCGCTGGCGGACCACCTGGACCGCGTGCTGATGCGGCTCGCGGCGGACACCGGGGACGCCACGGACTCCCTGGAGCGGTTCGCCACCGCGGTGCTGGTGGAGATCCGCGTGGACGAGGGTGTCCTGCACGTGTGCAACCGGGGCCATCCCCCGCCCTATCTGATCCGGGACGGTGAGGTGCGGTCCCTGGAGCCCGCGGTGGCGGGGCTGCCGCTGGGGATGGGGCTGCCCGAGGGCGAGGCGCCGCCCGGCACCGATACCTTCGCCTTCCGCCGTGGCGACTATCTGCTGCTGGTGACGGACGGGGTCACCGAGGCCCGGGACGCGAAGGGCACGTACTACGAACCGCGCACCGGGTTGTCCGGCCGCGGTTTCCACGGGGCGTCGCACCTGGTGGACACGCTCGTCGCGGAGGTCACCGCCTGGACGGGCGGCCAGCGACAGGACGACATGGCGATCCTGGTGCTGACCCCGCTCCCCACCCCGCCGTCCGAGCCGTCCGGATGACCCGGCCTCCGCGCCGGTGCGCGGGGGTCAGATGTCGAGACGCAAGGCCACCTCGGACATCGTCGCGCGGGCCGCGGCCAGGTCGACCCGGCCGCGGTCGGCCACCAGGTACATGAACACGCCCTGCCGGGCGCGCCGGCTGAGCGGTCGGATCACGTGGTACTCGCTGTCCAGGGTGACCACGATGTCCTCGAGACGGTCGGGGCTGTAGCCGAACAGTTCGAGGGTGGAGAGCTTGGCACGCAGCACATCGGTGTCGCCGTACGCCACCTTCTCCAGGTCCGGCCCCTGGACGCTGCTCCGCACGGCTCCCAGGGTGATCCGGCTCAGGTAGTCGACGAGCGAGGCCGCCAGGGCGCCGTCGACCCGCATGACGTCACGCAGCGCGTCATCGATGTCGGTCATGGCCCATCGTCCTCCCCGGAGGGTGAGGGTGCGATGCCGACCGGACGGTTCTGGTGCGCCCCGTACGGCCCAGTACCACGGAATGCCCCCACAGGAGGACAAATCCACACTTCATCCTTGCACAAGGTGCCGTCCGCCGGAATCCGGGGCGCCCGGAACGGGGTCCGCCCCCGCTCACGCTTGAGGAGCCGACGATGAAACGGGCCCGGTGACGGCGGGGAGTTCGACATCCTGGCCACGCTCCGCCGCTTCCGGAACCCCCTTCCAGCTGACCGCGGACGCCCTGGTCGAGACGTCGATGGGCACCTCGGACGCCATCACCAACCGGATCGACCGGCCGGCCGCCCGCGGGCTGGCCACCCGGGAGACCGACCCCGGCAGCCGGCGCAGTGCGCCCATCACGCTCACCGACGAGGGACTGCGCCTGGTGGACACCGCGGTCTCGACCCATGTCGCGAACGAGGAACGCCTGCTCGCGCCGCTCAGCGGGCGCGAACGCGACCAACTGGCCGGGCTGCCGCGCAAACTGCTCATCGGCTTCGGCGACACACCGTCCACCTGACACACGATACGCATAAAAGTACGATGCATCGCATGAATATTCACCCCGTCTCGTTCGATCACCCCGACGCCGTCCGGCTCAACGCCCGGGTGCAGCGCGAATACGCCGAGCGCTATGGGGACAGTGGCGACATCACCCCCCTGGACCCGGCCATGTTCGCGCCGCCGCGGGGCCTGTTCCTGATCCTCTACGACGGTCGGGGCACCCCGGTCGCCAGTGGCGGCTGGCGCGCCCAGGAGGCCGACGACGAGGGATACGTGGACGGCGACGCGGAGATCAAGCGCATGTATGTGATCCCGGAGGCACGCCGCCGCGGGCTGTCCCGGCTGGTGCTCGCCGCACTGGAGGACAACGCCCGCGCCGCGGGCCGGATCCGGATGGTTCTGGAGACCGGTGTCACCCTGCCGGAAGCGATCTCCCTCTACGTCTCCAGCGGCTACGAGCCCTGTGCCCGGTTCGGGCCCTACCGCTTCCACGAGCTCAGCCGCTGCTACGCCAAGCCGCTCACCGCCGCCGCGGTCGCGGGCTGATCAGGCCTCGTCCGCGTCGCGCTGCCGGGCGGAGTGGCGGCGCGCCTTCGGGCGGTTGCCGCACACGCTCATCGAACACCAGCGGCGGCCGGGGTTCTTCGACACGTCCCAGAACACCTCCGCGCAGGTGTGCTCGGCACACCGCTTGAAACGGACGTGCTCGCCGGTCGTGACCAGCTCGTTCCAGGCGATCGCCAGCCGGGCCGGGGCCTGCCGCACCGGCGGCGGACCGTCCGCCGGGCGGCACCTTCGCGATGATGGCCGTTCCGGCGCTGACCACCGAGCTGTGGCCGGTCATGGTCGCGGGCGCGGCCTTCGCCGGGGGCATGGGCGGCGCCCTGTGGGCGGTCAACGCCCGGACCAGCGGCCAGCGGCTCGTCCCCGACCAGCGGCTCGGCCGCTACAACGCGGTCACCCCCTGTTCGGCTGGGGGGCGATGCCGGTGGGCTCCGGGCTGATGGGGCTGCTCGCGCAGTGGCTCGGCCCGCGCCCCGCCTTCCCGGTGTTCACGGTGCCGGTGGCGCCGGCGGTCCCGCCCTTCCCTCCACCCTCACCCCGGACGCGATGGACTCGGCCCCCGATGGCGCCCGCCGCCGGTCGAGAGGTATGACCCGCCGTCACTTCCGCCTTCTGCCGGGCGCGGGAGCGAGCGCCACCGCGGCCTCACTCGTGTACATCAGGAAGGTCAGCGTCTCCTGGAAGTACAGCCGGACCCGGTTCTCGTCGTGGGAGAGATAGCCGATGGACACGTCCTGGCCGATGTGGAGTTCGAAGTCGCCGCCCCGGGTGGACAGCAGGAAGGCGCCGTCGATGGCGGGCGCCCAGATGATGTCGCCGTCCAGCACCCGGTCGATGTGCTTGTGGATCGGATAGCCGTGGTCGGACGTCTCGTTCACGGCGGTGTACGCCTCCGCGCTGAGCGCGAGGGTGTACGCGCCCTCGACACCCGCCAGCCGCAGGATGGTCACCGCCTGGCTGATGGCGTTGGGATAGTCGCGCACCTCCGCCGGGAGGGTCAGCTCGGGGTTGGAGCCGCTGCGGCGGATACCGGTGATGCCCGCCGCCGGGTATCCCTCGAACACCGCCCGGTCCTCGGCGAACGCGATCTTGCGCGCGGCGTCCTTGACCGGCTGCCAGTCCGCGTCCTTGGCGCCGCGTTCCACGGAGTCGACCTGACGGCGGTCGACGGTGAAGGGGACCCGCAGTTCGACGACCGGCTCGGACCGGCGGGTGTGCGCGACCACGCCCTTGGCCGGCGGATCGATGGCCGTCAGATGCCCGGTGCCGACCGACGCCAGCTCCAGGCCCGCCGGTTCGGGCACATCGACGATGCGGCGGCCCGCCACATGGCGCTTGAAGGTGCGCCGCGCCTCCTCCTCCAGATCCGCCCATGCCGCGTCGGAGACGGGCGCCAGTTCACGGTGCAGGTTCTTCATCGGAGGCGCTCCTCTTCACATCGCCGATCCCCAGGGAACCGTCGTGCGCCGGTGTGCCGGTCGGTGCGGTGAGCCGGATCGCGGGCGTCCGTGGCGCCGCGTCGTCCGCGCCGGGGGCGGGTCCGTCGGTGCGCTCGGCCGCGGTGGCGGGCGGATCGGGCAGGTCCTCGAGGAAGTCGGCGCTGGGCACGAAGAACAGCGTGCCGGTCACGGCCGTGGAGAAGTCCAGGATCCGGTCGTGGGTGGCCGGCGGGCTGCCCAGGAACATGTTCTCCAGCATCCGTTCCGTGACGGAGGGCGTACGGGCGTAACCGATGAAGTAGGTGCCGAACTCGCCCTGTCCGGCACTGCCGAAGGGCATGTTGTCGCGGAGGATCTGCCGCTCGGTGCCGTCGGGGTCGGTAATGGTGGTCAGGGCGACATGCGAGTCGTCCGGCTTGACCGCGTCGTCCAGTTCGATGTCGGACAGTTTCGTCCGGCCGATCACCTTCTCCTGGGCCTCGACCGGCAGGGCGTTCCAGGCCCGCAGATCGTGCAGGTACTTCTGCACGATCACATAGCTGCCGCCCGCGAATTCCGCGTCCTCCTCACCGATGAGGACCGCCGTGTTCGCCGCGGGCCCCTCCGGGTTCTCGGTGCCGTCCACGAAGCCGAGCAGATCGCGTACGTCGAAGTACTTGAAGCCGTGCGTCTCGTCGCGGACCGTGACCGCGCCGCGCAGCCGGTCCATGATCTCGGTGGCCAGCCCGAAGCACAGGTCGAGCCGGGTGGCCCGGATGTGGAAGAGCAGATCGCCGGGGGTGGACACGGCACGGTGGCGGGCGCCCACCAGTTCGCGCAGCGGATGCAGTTCGGCCGGGCGCGGTCCGTCGAACAGCCGGTCCCAGACGGCGGAGCCGATGCCGACCACACAGCTCAGCTCGCCGTTGGGGGCACGGAAACCGACGGCCCGCTGGAGTGCGGCGACATCGGACAGCAGATCCCGTGTGTCGGGTTCGCCGCCCGGGTCGACGGTCACCACCAGGAAGATGGCCGCGCTGGTCAGCGGGGTGAGCACCGGCTGCGGGATCACCTCCCGCGGGGCGGGAGAGGCCATCGCCCTCCACCTCCTCCCGTCCGGTGCACCGGCCACCCTCGATTGTCCCCCGGGGCCGCGGGTGCCGCATCCGTGGGCGCGGGCCCCTGGTGAGGGCAGGGGCCCGCGCACCCGGCGCCGGGGCCGAACGGTCGGCGCCCGGGACCGCCGGTCAGCCCGTGGCACCGAGTGGCGGGCCTTCCTCCGCGAGCGGATCGGACGCCTCGTGCCCGGTGTCCAGTGCGAGGCCCATGTGCCGGGCGAGCCCGACGGCGAGGGCCGCGACCGTCGGATGCTGCCAGACGAAGTTGCCCGCCAGCTTGATGTTCAGCCCCGATTCCAGCCTCACCCGCAGCTCCATGGCGAGCAGGGAGTCGAATCCCAGGGATTTCAGCGGGGTCTGGGGGTCGAGGGTGGAACTGCTGAGCCGGAGCACGGCGCGGATGTGCTCGCTCAGATACGTCTCCAGCGCCGCCCGGCGGGCGAGTCCCGCCGGGAGGCCGGTAAGCCGGGCGCGGATGGTGTCGATACTCCCGGGGGCGGGCGCGGCGGCCGCGGCGTGCTCGTCGTCGGGGGCGAGCCGGGCGAACAGCGGCGAGCGGCGCCCGGTGGCGAGGATCCAGCTGTCCGGCTCACCGGGGATCACACCGGTCTGCACCCGGCGGTGGGCCAGCAGGGTGCTCAGCGCCCGCAGACCGTCGTCGGTGGGGATGGTCCGGTAGCCGCGCTCCGCGAAGCCGGTGGCGACACCGGTCTCACCCCACGCGCCCCAGTTGACGGCGAGGGTGGGGGCACCGCGGGCGGAGCGCCAGGCGGCGAAGGCGTCCAGCCAGGCGTTGGCGGCCGCGTAGGCGCCCTGGCCGGGATTGCCGAGCAGGGAGGCCATCGAGGAGAACAGCGCCAACCAGTCGAGCGCGTGTCCGGCGGTGGCGTGGTGCAACCGCCAGGCCCCGGTGACCTTCGGTGTCCACACCCGGTGCAACTGGTCCTCGCGGAGGGTGGTGACCGCCGCGTCGTCCAGCACCATGGCGCAGTGGACGACGCCCCGCAGCGGGGCGCCGTCGTCGGCGGTGGCGGCCGCCACCAGCCGGTCGGCCGTACCGGGGCGGCCGATGTCGCCGAGGATCACCGTCACCCGGGTCCCGGCGGCCGACAGCTCGGCGAGGGTCTGTGCGACGGTGGCGGTCGGCGCGGTACGGCCGTTGAGCACCAGGTGGCGGGCGCCCTGGGTGGCCAGCCAGCTCGCGGTGGCGAGGCCGAGACCGCGCAGACCGCCGGTGACGATGTAGGTGCCGTCCTCCCGGACCGGGAGCGGCCCGTCGGGCAGGACGGCCCGGATCTCGCCGTCCTGAGGGACGGTCAGCACCAGTTTGCCGATGTGGCGGGCGCCCGCCATCTGGCGGAGTGCATCGGTGGCGTCCGCGAGCGGGAACACCGTGCAGCGCAGTGGCTTCAGCCGTCCGGCGGTGAACTCGGCGAGCACCTCGCGCAGCAGGGTGGCCAGCACCGCGGGCCGCGCGGTCTGCAGTTCCCTCAGGTCCACCGTGCTGAAGGTGATGTTGTGCTGGAGGGGCGACAGTCCGAGCGGGGCGTCGGAAAGGATGTCGCGGACGCCCAGCTCGAGGAAGCGGCCGAAGGGGCGCAGGCACTCCAGTCCGGCGCGGATGGCCGCTCCGGACAGCGAGTTGAGGACGATGTCCACGCCTTCGCCGCCGGTGGCCTCCTTGACCTCGTCCCGGAAGTCCAGCGACCGGGAGTCCATGACGTGGGCGATCCCCATGCCGTGCAGATACCGGCGCTTCTCCTCGCTGCCCGCGGTGGCGAGCACCCCGGCGCCGAGCAGCCGGGCGACGGCGATGGCCGCGAGTCCGGTGCCGCCGGTGGCCGAGTGGATCAGCACCCGCTCCCCCGCGGTGAGACGGCCGAGATGGCGCAGCGCGTACCAGGCGGTGAGGAACGCGATGGGCAGCCCGGCGGCGGTGGCCGCGTCCAGGCCGTCGGGGATCGGCCCGGCGCAGTCGGCGGAAACCACGGCGAACGAGCCGAAGGCGCCGCCGCGGACATCGACCGCGAGCACCCGGTCGCCGGTGCGCAGATGGTCCACACCGGGGCCGACGGCGGTGACCTCACCCGCGCATTCGAAGCCGATCCGGTAGCGGATGTCGTCGGTGTCGCCGGGGAGCAGCCCCATGGCGGTGAGGACATCACGGAAGTTCAGGCCCGCGGCGTGGACCCGCAGTTCGACCTCGCCCGGCCCCGGCGGGCGCCGCCGGGTGGCGGCCAGTTCCAGGGTGCCCAGGTCGCCGAGGCGCCCGGCGCGCAGTCGGAAGCCGTCGGTGCCGCAGCGTACGGTGCGGGCGGCGGCCTCGGTGCGCTCCGCGTCGGTGAGCGGTGCGTAGTCCAGCCGGGCGAGGTACCGGTCGCCGTCGCGCAGGACGATCTCGTCCTCGGCGGTGTCGGCGAGGAGTTCGGCGACCAGGTCGCCGGTGGCGTCCGGGTCGGCGTCCACCAGCGTGGCGCGCAGTTCGGGGTGTTCGTGGGCGAGGACGCGCACCGGACCGCGCAGGGCGCTCTGTCCGGGGTCCGCCGGTTCGCCGGGTGCCAGGGCGCGGGCGCCGCGGGTGACGGCGTACAGCCGGGGCGGTTCGGCGGAACGGGCGGTGAGGGCCTGGGCGGCGGCCAGCAGCCGCCGGGTGCGGGACAGCGCGTCCGCGCCGGGCACCGCGCCGTCGGCGGCGCGGCCGGGGGTGTCCTGCCCGGGCGGCGGGGCGGCGCACAGCAGCACCACGCCCCGCAGTTGCCCACCGGGGCCCGCGAGCCGCCCGGTGAGGGCGTCCCGGAAGGCGTCGAGGCTTTCGTCGGTCAGGGCCGTGTCCCAGACCCTGGCCTCGGCTCCGGCCGAGCGCAGCGCGTAGGCGAGGGTACGGGCGCTGCCGTCGGCCTCGCCGACGACCAGCCACCGCCCGGGCCGCGGGGTGGCGGGCACGTCGGGCCGGTCGGCGCGCTGCCAGCCGACCTCGAGGAACCACCGGTCGACCGCGGCGGCGGTCCGGGGCGCGGTCCGGCGGGCCAGCCGCAGTCCGTCGAGGGCGAGCACGGGTCTGCCCGCCGCGTCGAGCAGCCGGATGTGTCCGACGACGCTCTCCGGGGTGGCCTCGGCCATCCGCGCGTGGCAGTGGACGGCGGTCCCGGGGTCGCCGAGGACACGTGCGCTCTGCACCCGTACCGGCAGCACCAGTCCCGGGTCGTCGCCGTCCTCGAGCATTCCGGCGACGAGCAGCTGGGCGCACAGGTCGACCAGCACGGGGTGGATGCGCAGGCCGTGTCCGGGGGTGCGGCAGGCTTCGGGGAGCTCCACCCGGGCCCAGAAGCTGTTGCCGTAGCGGGAGGCGTGCACCTCGGTGATGCCACTGAACGCCGCGCCGTGTTCCAGCCCGCGGGCGCGCATGTCGCGGTACAGGGCGGCGGGTTCGACGGCCACCGGGTGGCGCAGGGCCAGGGTCTGGACGGAGGCGGGGCGGGAACGCGGCGGTACGGAGAGCCTGCGGAGGACGGCGGTGGCCTGGCGCACCCAGGTGCCGTCGTCGCCGCGTCCGAAGATCTCGCACTCGGCACGGTCGGTGGCGGCCACGGTCACGGTGGTACTGAGGTCGGTGCGGTCGGCGAGCCGCAGCAGTTCGCGGAAGCGCAGATCGGTGACCTCGACCTCGGTGGGCGTGGTGTCGAAGACCTCGCAGGCGGTGGTGAGGGCGATGGCGTAGTAGGCGGCGCCGGGGAGGACGGGGGTGCCGTGCACCCGGTGGTCGTCGAGCCAGGGCAGTGCCGCGGTGCCGGTGGTGGCGCGCCAGGAGTGGCGGGGCGGCCGGCCGGGAATCTCGGTGTGGACGCCGGGGAGTTCACCGGCCGGGCGGAGTTCCGCGGGCCCGCCGGGGGTGTCGGGAAGGGTGGTGTCGGCCCAGTGGTGGGTGCGGTCGAAGGTGATGGGCGGTACGTCGGCGAGGGCGGCGCCCGCGTAGAGCCGGGTCCAGTCCACGGGGACACCGGCGCAGTGCAGCGTGGCGAGCTGGGTGCGGAAGGTGGCGGTCTCGTCCGTGTCGCGCCGCAGGGTCGGCAGGACGACGGGGTCGTCGAGGAGGCCGGCCAGGCTGCGGAGGACGGGGTGGGTGACCACGGGGTGCGGGGAGATCTCGGTGTAGACCAGGTGGCGGTCGGCCGCGGCGGCGGCCACGGCGGCGGAGAACCGCACCGGGCGCCGCAGGTTGGCGCACCAGTAGTCGGCGTCGAAGGCGGGGACGGTGTGCGGGTCGTCGAGGACGGTGGTGTAGAAGGGCACTTGTGGGCGCCGGGGACTCAGATCGCCCAGCGCCGTGCGCAGATCGGGCAGCAGGGGGTCCATCTGGGGGGAGTGCGAGGCGACGTCGACGGCGACGAGGGCGGCGGGGACCCCGCGGCTCTCCCAGTCGGCGACGAGCCGCTCGACGGTGGCGGTGTCCCCGGCGACGACGGTGGAGCCGGGTGCGGCCATGACGGCGACGGTGACCGCGTCGGCGGCCGCCGCGGTCTCGAGTTCGGCCTGTGCCTCGGCGGCGGCCAGGCCGACGGTGGCCATGGCGCCCCGTCCGGCGACCCGGGCGAGCAGCGCGGAGCGGCGGCAGATCACGGCGGCGCCGTCGGCGAGGGAGAGCGCTCCGGCCACCACGGCCGCGGCGACCTCGCCCATGGAGTGGCCGATGACACCGGCCGGCTCGACACCGTGGGCGCGCCAGGTGGCGGCCAGTGCGGTCTGGAGGGCGAACAGCACGGGCTGCACCCGGGCGCAGCCGGTGACCGGTTCGCCCGCGCGGACGGTGTCGAGCACCGAGAACCCGGCCTCGGCGGCGATGTGCGCGTCGGCCTCGGTGAGGGCGGCGGCGAAGGCCGGGTCCCGTTCCAGCAGTTCGCGTCCCATGCCGGGCCACTGCGAGCCCTGTCCGGAGAACACCCACACCGGCCGCCGGGCGACGGCGGCGCCGACGGAACCGGTCACCACATCGGGGTGGGCCTGTCCGGCGGCGAACGCCCTTAAGCCCTGGACGAGTTCACCGCGGGTGCCGGTGATGACACCGAGGCGGCCGCGGCCGCCGGAGCGGCGCAGTGCGAGGGTGTGGGCGATGTCGCGCAGCGGCACCCGGGCTCCGTCGCCCTCCAGCCAGTCGGCCATGCGACGGGCCGCGGCGGGCAGCGCGGCCGGGGAGCCGGCCGGGACGAGGAAGACCTGCGGGACGGAGCGGGTGGTGAGCCGGGGGCGGGGTGGGGTGCCGGGGGCGGGGGCGGCGGGCGGCTGCTCCAGCAGTACATGGGCGTTGGTGCCGGAGAAGCCGAAGGAGGAGACGGCCGCCAGCCGGGGGCCGGTCCGCACCGGCCAGGGGGTGAGCTCCCGGGGGATGAAGAAGCGGGTGCTGTCGGCGTCGATGGCCGGGTTCCAGCGGGTGAAGTGCAGATTGGGCGGGATCCGGCCGTGGCCCAGGCAGAGGATCGCCTTGATCATGCCGGTGACCCCGGCGGCGGGCTCCAGATGGCCCAGGTTGGTCTTGACCGAGGCCAGGGCGCAGCGGTCGCGGCCGGTGCCGTAGACCTGGGCGAGGCTGGTGAACTCGACCGGGTCGCCGACCGGGGTGCCGGTGCCGTGGGCCTCGACCATCCCCACGTCGGCGGCGTCGATCCCGGCGCGGCGCAGCGCCTCCTCGTACAGGGCGCGCTGGGCGGTGGCGGAGGGTGCGGCGAGCCCGTCGGAGCGGCCGTCCTGGTTGACGGCGGAGCCGCGCAGCACGGCCAGGACGCGGTCCTGGTCCCGTTCGGCGTCCTCGAGGCGTTTGAGGACGACGATGCCGCAGCCCTCGCCGCGGACGAAGCCGTCGGCGGCGGCGTCGAAGGCGTGGCAGTGGCCGATGCGCGAGAGCATGCCCATGCGCACGAACGAACGGGTGGTCCGGGGCTCGAACATGAGGGTGACACCGCCGGCGAGGGCGAGGTCGCATTCGCCCGCGCGCAGGGCCTGGGCCGCGAGGTGCACGGCGACCAGGGAGGAGGAGCATGCGGTGTCGAGGGCCACGCAGGGCCCGTGCAGTCCGAGCAGATAGGAGATCCGTCCGGCGGCGACACAATGGGCGTTGGACAGGGCGGAGCCCTCGTTCTCCCGGGGGTGCCGCTCGAGGCGGTCCATGTAGTCGTTGTAGCTGAGGCCGGTGAAGACGCCGGTGGCGGTGCCGCCGAGCCGGTCGGGTGGCATTCCGGCGTGTTCCAGGGCCTCCCAGGCCACTTCGAGGAGCAGCCGGTGCTGGGGGTCGAGGACGTCGGCCTCGCGGCCGGAGACGCCGAAGAAGTCGGCGTCGAAGCGGGAGACGTCGCGCAGATAGCCGCCGTGGGTGGGGAGGCCGGAGTCGGCGCCCGGGTCGTCGGGCCACAGTTCCCGCCGCTCGGCGGGGGGTTCGCCGACGGCGTCGCGGCCGTCGGTCAGCAGGTGCCACAGGGCGGCGGGCGAGTCGATGTCACCGGGGAGCCGGCAGCCCATGCCGACCACCGCTATGCGGCTGGGTGCGGATATGTCATGACGCATCGGGGTCTCCGTGGGGTGGGGCTCGGCCGGGGTGGGGCCGTGTGGACCGTGGGGGGTGGTGCTGAGCGGGGGTGCCGTGGGTGTGGCGTGAGGGGGTGGGGGTGGGGGTGGGGCCGGTACGGAACCGGATCCCGGACTCAGATGGCGTCCGGGCTGCCCAGCAGGATCACGTGCTTCACGCCACCGATCTGGTAGTTGAAGCTCAGTGCGTAGTCGAAGTCGAGCGGGCGGGTGCGCCGGCCGGGGACGGGGTCGAAGGGGAGGCCGTCCGAGGGCTGTTCGCAGTTGGCGGTGGGGCACACCTCGCCGAGTTCCATCATCATCAGTGTCAGGGCGGCGCCGAGGCAGCCGGCGGGTGAGCCGTGGTGGCCGAAACAGCCTTCCTGGGAGGACATCAGGACGGCGCTGTCCGGCCCGTAGAGCTCTCGGATCGTGCTGGCTTCCATGGCGGTGACGGCGGCGCCGCCGTCGCTCGCACCGTTGACGTAGGGCACCTGGTCGATCCGCCACCGGTCGCCGAGGCAGGCGCGGACGGCGTGGGCGAGCTGGGCGCCGGTGTGGTCGGCGGCCAGCGGGTTGGCGAGGCCGTCGCGGGTCATGGCGGTGGCGAGCACCTGGCCGTAGAGGTGGGCGCCGCGGCGGACGGCGTGTTCGCGGCTCTCCAGGATGACGGTGGCGGCGCCCTCGCCGTGGTTGATGCAGTCCGCCCGACGGTCGTAGGGGCGCATCAGGGAGTCGAAGGACGGGAGGAGGTCGGGCATCCCGGCGGCGTCCATGCTGTCGTAGGCGTGCTGGGCGCCGCGCAGCAGCCGCTGTCCTTTCTGTATCAGGCCGACGTTGAAGACGTCGACGCCGGTGACGACGGCGAGGTCGGCCTCGCCGGTCGCGATCAGCCGGCGGGCGTTGCCGATCTGGACGGCGGCGGAGGAGCAGCCGCAGGAGACGGTGTAGCAGGGGCCGACGGTCCGCGTGAGGGCGCCCTGGACGACGGCGACATCGGAGGGGGACACGGCCTGTTCGGCGGCGACGAACATCTCCAGGGCGTCGAGGGTGGAGGTGCCGTCGGGGTCGACGTTCAGCAGCGCGAGATAGCTGTCCACATTGGCGTCGACGCTGCCGCGGCCGACGAGGATCGCTGATTCCCGCAGATCACCGGCGCGGACGTCCAGTTCGGCGTCGGCGCATGCCTCCACCAGGGAGACCAGGCCGAGCCGGTGGGCGGCCGTGTAGTGGCGGGAGAAGAATTCGGGGATGTCGGGGAGGCGCTGCTCGAACTGTTCGGCGGTGAGGTTCACCGAGCCGTAGTAGATGTCGTGCTGGACGAGTGCGGAGCGGCCCTGTGAGGCGATCTCCCATACCTGTCCGGCGGTGAAGACCGGTTCCGCACCGCCGGGCAGACAGAATCCCAGTCCGGTGACCACTGCGTCGCGCGCATTTCCGCCGCCTTTCATCATGACGATCCCTTTCCCGTCAGCAGACCGCGGACGCCCCGCTGCGCGGCGGGCCCTACTCTGCTATGAATGTGCGGTGGCACCACCGGTAGACAGGGATCAGCTCACCCTCGAATTCGGCGCACTCGTCCGCGGATTCGAAATGTTCATAACCGTTGCCCCGCTGGATCTTGACTCGCTCCCGCTCCTCGACGGAGGGAGCGGCCCATATCTGGGGGGTTCCGGGGGGTCCGCCGATGAGGAGGACATATGCCGGTGGAGACATGGATGGCCCCTCGGTGGATCAGGAGCGGATCATCGCTCGGAAACGATGTATGGAATAGCTGACACTACGCCGTCAAGAGGGCCTACCGGTAGGTGGTGTCGAATCACCGAGGCGGATTCGACCGGTAGGGCACCCTGTTTCGCACGCCCGGCGCCCATCACACACCACCGGGCGGGCAATGGAGCCTGCCTCTCTCCTCACGCCCCCTCTTACGAAAACTTCCGGTAAGCGGACAGAAAACAGGCCGAAAAATTCGGGTCTTTGCCGAGCCGCCTGCGGAAACGCCATTCATTGCGGGCATCTCATCGGCACGTCGTCTTGGCAGTTCATCGCCTGTTGTTTCCGGCACGGGTACCATTGGACGGTTTGCGCGCGTGGCAGAGTTCCCTTCCCGGCACCTTCGGCAGCCGACCGCCAAGGATCGACCGCAAAGGATTACAGAACATGGCAAATCAGTCCGTGCCGTTCGACGACCTGGATCGCAAGATCATTGCGGCCCTGGTCGCGAACGCCAGGGCGAGCTTCACGGAGATCGGGGCCGCGATCGGCCTGTCCGCCTCGGCGGTCAAACGGCGGGTGGACCGGATGCGGGACAACGACGTCATCACCGGTTTCACCACCACCGTGCGGCCGGCCGCCCTCGGCTGGCGTACGGAGGCCTATGTGGAGGTCTACTGCGACAGCGCGGCGCCGCCCCGGCGGATCGCGGAGGTGGTGCGCGACTATCCCGAGATCATCGCGGCGATGACGGTGACCGGCGGGGCCGACGCCCTGCTCCATGTCATGGCCACCGATGTGGAGCATTTCGAGGAGGTACTGGAGCGCATCCGGGCCGAGCCCTTCATCCGCAAGACGATCAGTTACATGGTGCTGTCCCACCTGCTCACGGGCAGTCCGGAGGCCGGTGCGACGCCCCCCACTCCCCCGACGCAATGAACCGGCGCCGACCCGCCCCATAACGCAGCATCGCTGCGCCTACACGCAGCTCTCCTTTCTTGTCTCGGCTCTCCTCCGCTTTCTACCTTTGAAACATCCCCGGTCGCCTGCGGAAGCGAGAGGAAAACCTCGGTGCCCCAACAGCGCGTGCCGCGCCCCCGGCGCTATCTGACCTGTCCTCCCAGATATTTCGACGTGCGCTATGCCATCAACCCGTGGATGCGCGAGGACGCCGAGGTCGACACCGACCTCGCCCGCTCGCAGTGGGAGACGCTGATCCGCGTCTACCGCGACCACGGCCATCAGGTGGAGACCATCGAGCCGGTGGCCGGGCTGCCGGACATGGTCTTCGCGGCCAACTCGGCCCTCGTCCTGGAGGGCCGGGTGTTCGGCTCCCGCTTCCACGCCCCGCAGCGGCGCCCGGAGCAACTGGCCTACGAGACCTGGTTCAAGGCGGCCGGATTCGACGTCCACCCGCCGGAGTCGGTGTGCGAGGGCGAGGGCGACCTGGTGCCCGCGGGCCGGTTCATCCTGGCGGGCACCGGATTCCGCACCACGCGGACGGCCCATCAGGAGGTGCAGGAGTTCTTCGGGGTGCCGACCATCAGCCTGCTGCTGGTGGACCCGTACTTCTACCACCTGGACACCGCGCTGTTCACCCTCGACGACGAGAACATCGCCTACTACCCGGAGGCGTTCTCCCCCGGCAGCCGTGAAGTGCTCGAGCGGCTCTACCCGGACGCGCTGCTCGCCACCCGGGAGGACGCCATGGCCTTCGGGCTCAACTCCGTCTCCGACGGACGCCATGTCTTCGTCGCCCCCCAGGCGACCGGCCTCATCGACCGGCTCACCGAGCGCGGTTACGTCCCCGTCCCCGTCGACCTGTCGGAACTGCACAAGGCCGGCGGGGGCATCAAGTGCTGCACACAGGAGATCCGCTGATGACCGCCCCCACGCGTACCGCCCCGGACCACGGCTCCCGTTCCGCACGGTCGTCGCGGGAGCTGATCCACGCCGAGGAGTCGGCGCTCGCCCACAACTACCACCCGCTGCCGGTGGTCGTCGCCCGCGCCGAGGGCGTGTGGGTGGAGGACGTCGAGGGCCGTCGCTACATCGACATGCTGGCCGGGTACTCGGCCCTCAACTTCGGCCACCGCCACCCGGCGCTGATCGCCGCCGCCCACCGCCAGCTCGATGAGCTCACCCTCACCTCACGGGCGTTCCACAACGACCGGCTGGCCGGGTTCGCCGAGGGTCTGGCGGAGCTGACCGGCCTGGGCATGGTGCTGCCGATGAACACCGGCGCCGAGGCGGTGGAAAGCGCCATCAAGGTAGCCCGCAAGTGGGCGTACGAGGTCAAGGGCGTGGCCCCGGACCAGGCCACGATCGTGGTGGCGGCCGACAACTTCCACGGCCGGACGACCACGATCGTCGGGTTCTCCAGCGACCCCACCGCCCGCGAGGGGTTCGGCCCGTTCACCCCCGGCTTCCGCGTCGTCCCCTACAACGACCTCGCCGCCCTCGAGGCGGCGATCGACGAGACCACCGCGGCCGTGCTGATCGAGCCCATCCAGGGCGAGGCGGGCGTCATCATCCCCGACGACGGCTATCTGCGCGGGGTGCGTGAACTCACCCAGCGGACCGGGGTGCTGTTCATCGCCGACGAGATCCAGTCGGGCCTGGGGCGCACCGGCACCACGCTGGCCGTGGACTACGAGGCGGTGCGGCCCGATGTGCTGACGCTCGGCAAGGCCCTCGGCGGCGGTATCGTCCCGGTCTCCGCTGTCGTCGCCGACCGTGAGGTGCTCGGGGTGCTGCGCCCCGGTGAGCACGGTTCGACGTTCGGCGGCAATCCGCTCTCCGCGGCGGTCGGCACGGCCGTCGTCGACCTGCTGCGCACCGGTGGGTTCCAGCGCCGCGCGGCGGAGTTGGGCGAGGTGCTCCAGGAGGGTCTGGCGGCGCTCACCGGCAAGGGTGTGCTGGGCTACCGTTGCCGCGGGCTGTGGGCGGGCGTCGATGTGGACCCCGCGCTGGGCACCGGCCGCGAGGTGAGCGAGCGCCTCATGGGCGAGGGGATCCTGGTCAAGGACACCCATGGTTCGACGATCCGGCTGGCTCCGCCGCTGACCATCACCCGTGAGGAGCTCGAGTCCTCGCTCGCCGCCCTGGAGAAGGTGCTCGGCTGACCGGCCGGAGCCGACCCAGGACGGGAGCCGAACGAGGCTGACCGACCGACACCGCACAAGCGCCGGGCCGCATTAAGTCCTATACGGCCCGGCGCTTCGTTGTGTTCACCTTCCGGCGGAATTTTTTTCCGCACCTCCGGACGGGCAACCGGAACCTAAGATAACGCCCAGGTCACGGCCACCCGTCCGAGAATTTATGTACGTTGTTGAGCATTCCAGCTATGCCAACCATCCGTTGTGGAACACTTCTTTTCGTCTTCACCGGCCGACCTGCTGGAAAGCCGGAAGCCCTCGCGGGTCGAACGCGGTGGAGAGGTCCCCGCCCTCGGCTTCACGCGAGTGGTCGTTGGGGCGACTGTCCGGGGAGAGCGACGCCCGGGCAGCTGGAATGCAAGGAGGCAATCCGGATGGAATCGCTGAGGACGCTCCTCATCGATAATTATGACTCGTACACGTACAACCTCTTTCATCTGCTGACCGAGGTCAACGGCGAGGAACCGGAGGTGCTTCTCAATGACGCACCGGAATGCGCGGACATCGACCTTTCGGAGTTCGACAACATCGTTGTGTCCCCCGGCCCGGGTCATCCGGCCGACGGCCGGGACTTCGGTGCCGCCGCCCGGCTGGTCGACCGCTCCCCCGTCCCGGTGCTGGGGATCGGCCTGGGCCACCAGGGGATCGCGCTCGGCGCGCAGGCGCGGGTGGTGCGCGCTGCGGAGCCCCGGCACGGACATCTGTCGCGCATCAGCCACGGAGGCCGCGGTCTGTTCCGCGGCCTGCCATCGGATTTCACGGCCGTCCGCTCGCATTCGCTGTGCGTGGCCGAGCCGTTGCCGCTGGGCCTCCAGGGCATCGCCTGGTCCGAGGACGGCGTTCTGATGGGGCTGCGGCACCGGGCCCGCCCGCTGTGGGGCGTCCAGTTCCATCCGGAGTCGGTGCTCACCGGATTCGGCTACCGCATATTCGTCAATTTCCGCGATCTGACCGTCGAACACGCCAACGGTGAATCGGTCACCTCCATCACCGACCCCCGCCGCGCCCGCCCGGCGGGCGTACCGGCCCCCGAACCCGCACCGGACCGGACCCCGCCGGCGGCGAGCGCGCCCGCCCGCAAGGACCCGGCGCCCGCCCGCCGACCGGAGCAGGAGCCGGTCCCGGAGCACCACTACCGGCTGCACGCCCGGTGGCTGGCCGACGCCACCGACACCGAGGCGGCCTTCACCCGGCTGTACGCGGACGCCCCGGGCGCGTTCTGGCTGGACAGCGCCCGCACCGAGTCCGGTGAGGCACGCTTCTCCTTCCTCGGCGACAGCCGGGGCCCGCTGGCCGAGTTCGTCCGCTACGACGTCAGCCGGGGCGTCTGCGAGATCGAGCGGACGGGGCGGCCCGGCGCCCGGTTCGAGGGCAGTGTCTTCGACTACCTGGACCGGGAACTGGCCCGCCGTCAGGTCAGCGCCCCCGACCTCCCCTTCGACTTCACCGGCGGCTACGTCGGGTACTTCGGCTACGAGCTCAAGGCCGACTGCGGTTCCCCCAACCGCCACCGGGCCAGCACCCCGGACGCCTGCTGGCTGTTCGCCGACCGGTTCGTCGCGGTCGACCACCAGGAGGGCGTCACCTATGTGTGCGCGCTCGCCGAGGACACCCCCGACGGCCACCGTGGGGCGAAGGAGTGGCTGGACGCGACCGTCACCGTGCTCACCGGCGTGCCCGCGCCCGCCGGACCGGTCCCCCCGCCGCCACCGCTCACCAGCACCAGCGCCGTGGAACCCTGGCTGGTCCGGGACCGGGAGAGCCACGCCGCCGCGGTCGCCGCCGCGCTGCGCGAACTGCGCGCCGGAGTGAGCTACGAGATCTGCCTCACCAACTCCGCCTGGCTGCCCGCGCCCAGCGATTCCTACACCTTCTACCGGGCCCTGCGCCGGTCCGATCCGGCGCCGTACGCCGCCTATCTGCGGTTCGGCGGCACGGATGTGGCCTGTGCCTCCCCCGAGCGCTTTCTGCGCGTCACGCCCGACGGGCTCGCCGAGGCCAAGCCGGTCAAGGGCACCATCGGCCGCGGCCGGGACACCGAACAGGACGCGCGGGCCCTGGCCGCCCTGGGCACCAGCCCCAAGCCCCGCGCCGAGAACCTGATGATCGTCGACCTGCTCCGCAGCGACCTCGGCAGGGTCAGCCGGCCGGGCAGTGTGTATGTGCCGCGGCTGATGAACACCGAGACCTACTCCACCGTGCACCACCTGGTCTCCACGGTGCGCGGACGGCTGCGCCGGGGCATCTCCGCCGTCGACTGCGTACGCTCCTGCTTCCCGGCCGGTTCCATGACCGGCGCCCCCAAGGCGCGCACCCTGGAGATCATCGACACGCTGGAGACCGAGGCCCGCGGGGTCTACTCCGGGGCCATCGGCTTCCTCAGCTGCAACGGTGCCGCCGATCTCAACGTCGTCATCCGCACGGCCGTGTTCACCGGCGGCCGGATGCACATCGGCGCGGGCGGCTCCGTCGTCCTCGGCTCCGATCCGGCCGAGGAGTACGAGGAGATGCTGCTCAAGACCGCGGCGACGATGCGCGCCCACGACGCCGTGCGGGCACGGCCCGCCGGGGCCCACGACGGCCCGCGGCCACGGTCCGCCGGGACGTACCAGAGCCTGCCGCCACGGTCCGCCGGGACCCACGAGGGCCTGCTCGTGGGGAGCGCGTCCACCTCCGCGACCGACTTCGAACGGTGAGGGCCCGGACATGTGGCAACGGCTGCTTCCCGAGCGCGGGTTCTATCCGGGGCTGATGTTCCAGGAGGCCGCGGCCCGCCACGGCCGGGTCCGGGTCACCCTCGACCGTCCCCTGGACATCGCGCCCGAGGCCGGTGACGACTTCGCGTATCCCGAACTGGCGGACCTGATCGACGACATGGCCGGTCGGCTGTGGTCGGCGGGGGTCCGGCCGAGCGAGCATGTGGCGATCCTCAAGCGCGACAACGCTGACGTCGTCTTATTGACCTGTGCCGTCTCCCGGATCGGGGCGGTTCCGGCGCTGCTGTCGCCCACGCTCGAAGGCGGCGTGGTGGCGGTGCTGCTGGACCGGCTGCACGCGCCCTGGCTGATCACCGACCGGGAGGCGCTGATGTCCACCCTGAGCGGGGTGGACACCACGCTCGCCCGTGGTGTGCTGACGGTGGACGAGGCGCCGGGGAAGACCCTGGCGCTGGCGGGTCTCGCCGGTGTGCCGCGCCGTCCGGCGATCCGGCTGCATCCCCATGAACCCTCCCTGATCACCCACGGCCCGGGGGCCGCGGGGATCCCCCGGCTGGAGGTGCACTCCCCGCACACACTGTGGAACCGGCTGGTGCCGCAGCAGGCGCTGGGCCGGGCCACCCGCGGTGAACCGGCCGCGCTGCACCTGCCGTTCGCCTCCTCCCGGATCCACCAACTGCTGGGCGTACTGCTGCACTTCGGCAGTCCGCTGCTGCTGCTCACCGACCCCGATCCGGCGCAGGCGGGCCCGCTGCTGACGACGCACCGGCCCGGCATCGTCGAGACGGATCCGCACACCTTCGCGCTGTGGGAGGAGCTGGCGGACGCGCCCGGCGGGCCGCTGTCCCGCGTCCGGTCGTACGGCAGCCCCTTCGACACCCTCCATCCGCGCACCGTGAAGCGGCTGCTGGACGCGTCCCGGCGCCGGGACCCCCGGCTGATGCAGCTCTACGGACAGGGCGAGACGGGCCCGATCGCCTTCGGCTGGTACACCCGGCGGGGGCTGGAGCGGGCGCACGAGCGCCGAGTGGGCACCGGGATCCCCGGCTTCACCCGGATCCGGGTGGTCGACGAGCGCGGCCGCACCTGTCCGCCCGGTGCGCCGGGGGCGGTCGAGGTCCGTACCCGGGGCCGGATCCTCACCTATCTGGGCGCGCCGGAGCAGTACGCCCGGCAGGTGGACCACGGGTGGTGGCGGATGGGCGACACCGGCTACCGGGACTGGTGGGGTGCGCTGTACCTGCTCGACCCCGGGGCGGACCGGGTCTCCCCGGCCGAAGGCGATCTGGAGGTCGAGGACGAGCTGCTGTCCCGGTTGGCCGAGCTCCGTGAGGTGATCATCGTCCGCGGTCCCGGACGGGAGGCGATGCCGGTGGTGTGCACCCGCGGGGACCGTCCGCTGGACACCGGCCGGTGGCTGCGGGCCACCGGGGACCTGCCGTCGCTGGCGGCGCCCGTGCAGTGCCGCTTCGAGGATCTGCCCCGCACCCGCACCTGGAAGATCAAGCGGCTGGAGATCGCCCGGCTGCTGGCCACGGGTGAACTGCCCGTGCTGAGCGGGGCGTCGGCCCATGGGTGAACGGACGCACGCCTGGGGCGGCGGACTCCAGGACTGCCGGCCCGAGCAGAAGCAGTGGACACTGATGTGGCGCGAGGACGGCGGGCTGATGCCCTCGCGCGCGGTGCCCGACAGCGCGGTGCTGGCCGCCGACTCGTGGCTGGTGGACGACGGGCGGGTGCGGGCGCTGGAGCGCCACCGCCGCCGGTTCGTCGCCGCGTGCACCGAGGCCACCGGCGATTCGCCCGCGCGGATCGAGAGCTTCTGGCGGGACGCGATGGCGATGGTGCCGCGGACGGACCGCTGGTACCCCCGGGTGGAGCTGGCGGGCCCGGAACCGGCCCGGCTGTTCCTGCGGATCCGTCCGGCGCCGCCCCGTACGGCCAATGTGACGGTGTGTCTGACCGAGGAGTTCGATCCGCGGTCGGTGCCTCGGCGCAAGGGGCCCGATCTCTCCCTGCTGGCGCATCTGCGCGAGCGGGCGGCAGCGCGCGGTGCGCAGGAGTTGCTGCTCACCACGGAGACGGGGCTGGTGCTGGAGGGCACCAGCGCGAATGTCCTGTGGTGGGAGGACGACGTGCTGTGTCTGCCGGACCCGGAGCTGCCGCTGCTCACGGGTGTCACCTCGGCGCTGATCGGGGAGCACGCGGCGGAGCTGGGCATCCGGCTGGAGCACCGCAGATGCGCCCCGCACGAGCTGGACGGCCGGGAGGTGTGGCTGGTCAACGCCCTGCACGGGATCCGCCCGGTCACCGCGTGGCTGGGGCGTCCGCTGCGTGCGGGCCCGGCGCTGCGCGCCGCCGACTGGCAGACCTGGCTGGACGGCAGCGCCGAACCGTTCGTCGCCACGAACGGAGTCCACCGATGACGGGCGCCCCCGCTGCCCGTGAAACGGCGGCCAGGCACCTGGGCCCTGTCCCGCCGATCTTCGCGGGGCCGCGACGCCTGGCACCGCGCCTCGCCACGTTGTCGGGGTCATCCGAGTACGCCCGGTACGAGGACGACCCTCCGCCGTGCGATCCTCCCCCGGCTACCGCTGGGTGGTGCCCCCGCACCAGACGCCGCGGCCTGATCCACGAAGACCGACAGGACCGGACCCAGCCGTGCGGCGCGGTGCCCCCGGCCCCGCGCATCCGACCGTCCGGGGCGCGGCGCGGGGGCGCGCCGTCGCCCGGCACCCGCTGGAGGCCAGACCATGAACACCCATGGACCGCGACGTCTCTTCGGGACGCATCAGCCCCGGCTGCGGGGTCCGGACCGGGGACCGAATCCACTGCGGCGCAGGTCGGACCGGATCCAGTCCTGGTGCACCGTGCTGTTCCTGCTGACGCTGGTGTGCGGGCTCCCGGCCGCGGCGCTGAGCGCCGCCCACGCGGCGTACGGCTCGCAGATGCGGGTGGTGCGCGCCGAGGAGGCCTCGCGCCACGCGATCACCGCACGGCTGGCGGAGACCCCACCGGGCGGGCCGCACCGCGTGGACAGGCAGTCGCCCTGGCAGGCGCGGGTCCGCTGGACCGGCGCGGACGGCGGGCACCACTCCGGCACGGCCACGGTGACGGGCGGTACGGAGGCGGGGGACGCGGTGCGGGTGTGGGTGGACCGCTCCGGGGCGCTGGTGCGGCCACCGGCCTCCCCCTCGACCGCGCGGACGGTGGGCTGGTTCGCCGGCTGTCTGACCGCGGCGGCGGTGGTCACCGTGGCGTATGCGGCCCGGGCCCGGGCCCGGCAGGTGCTGGACCGCGGCCGGTACGCGCGATGGGAGGCAGAGTGGAAGGTGGTGGAACCCGCGTGGTCCGGCAGGGAACGTCGCTGATCCGGGTCCCGGCCCGATCCGGGGCGCGGTCCGGCCCCTGGCCCGGCCGGTGTCCGCGCGGTACGCGGAAGGTGAGGAGCGGATCATGTCGCACACAGTGGAGTGGAGAGTCCACCTCTTCCTCTTCGAGGACGAGGGCAGGACCAAGGCACGGGTGGAACTGGACACCGGGAAGTCGGCGCTCACCGGGCGGGGCCTGGCGCGCTGCAACCCCGACGACGAGGACGTACCGGCGATCGGTGACGAGCTGGCCGCGGGCCGGGCGCTGCACGACCTCGGGGAGCAGCTGCTGCGCGCCGCGGAGCACGACATCGAGCACGTGGGCGCGCCCCCGGCCCCGCCGCGGCCGCGCCCGGGATACGGCTGGATCGCCTGACGGCTCAGGGCGTCCCGGCCACTCGGGGCGTCCCGGCCACGGCCGTCCCGAGGTCCTCGGCGGCCTTGGCGAGCAGATCGAGCATCGCGCGTTCGGCGCGGGGCGCGTCCCGGTCGCGTACGGCCTCCAGCACCCGGCGGTGGCTGGGCACCGGGTCGCCGGCGTCGCCGCGGCCGTGCACCAGCCGGTCGCGCTCGCGCAGGCCGGGCTCCAGGACCAGATCGAGCCGGGCGAGCAGTTCATTGCCGGTGGCGGCGAGCAGGGCACGGTGGAAGGCGGCGTCGGCCTCGGCCTCCGCTTCGAGATCGCCGCGGGCGCGCTCCATGGCGGCCAGCGCCGCGTCCAGCGCGGCGAGGTCGGCGTCGGTGCGGCGCAGCGCGGCGCGGTGGGCGGCGGCCGGTTCCACGACGGCGCGGATGTCGGTGAGATCGCGCATCAGCCGCTCGCCGTCTCCCCCGGCCATCCGCCAGCGGATCACATCGGCGTCCAGGAGGTTCCAGGCGCAGCGCGGGCGGATGAAGGTGCCGCGCTTCTGGCGTGCGTCGATGAGCCCCTTACCGGCCAGGACCTTCAGGGATTCGCGCATCACGGTGAGGCTGACGTCCAGTTCCTCGCCGAGGGCGCGGACGTCCAGGATGTCGCCCTCGGCGAGGTCCCCGGCGACGATCCGGGCGCCGAGGCGCTGGACCACCTGGCCGTGGACACCCCGTCCCGCGTAGGACGTCATCGATGTGCTCCTCCTGTCCGCCCCCGTACGGCACGTTCCCGCATGGCACGTTCCCGTAGCGCGGCATTATTTATGAATACATCTTGACACCTTCGCGGCGGGCCCCGAACGATGAACCGAGCCTCATCGCCGAGCCGTCGAGCCGCCGACCGCGGGGAGCCCCCAGTGACGCTGTCGCCGCATCTGCCGGACACTCTGACGATCACTCTGTGGGACTTCAGCTGGTACACCCGCGGCGGGCCGGGCGAGCCGTTCGCCGATCTCGACCGCGCCTTCGAGGAGGCCGTGGCGCGCGGCTACAACACGGTGCGCGTGTGCGCCATGCCGTTTCTGCTCTTCGGCTCCGGGCTCGACACCCGCGCACTGCGGCTGGGCCCGCTGGGCGGCGGGTACGGCCGACGGACCCGCTGGTACGACGTGGGAGGCGGCACCGAGATCGACGGCCGGGAGCGGCTGCGCACGCTGTTCGAGGCGGCCCGCCGCCATGAGTGCTTTGTCATCCTCTCCAGCTGGGAGTACCAGCAGAGTCCGTCGTTCGCCGCGGACCGTGCGTGGCTGGACGCGCTGACGGCCGTCGAGCCGGAGCGGCGTGCGGAGGTCCTGGCGGAGGCGCTGGCGGATCTTGTCGACTTCCTGGTGGCGCTCGGTCTGGACGACCGGATCGCCTTCACCGAGCTCCACAACGAGGTGCAGGGCAGCCGGTTGACCGAGGGGCTGCCGGACGGGGACCGGGTGGTGGCCCTGCGTCCGCGGCTGGAGCGGGGCATCGCCCGCTTCAAGGAGCGTCAGCCGCGGCGGCCGGTCACCGTCAACTACGCCAAGGTACCGGTCGGTTCGCTGCGCGGCATTCCCGACGGCGTCGATGTCGCGGTCTTCCACCCCTATGTCTACGGGGTCCTCGACGATCTGCTGGAGACCTTCGCGGTCCGGGACCGCACCCGTCCGTTCCCCCAGGAGCGGGTGCGGCGGGAGCTGCTGCGCCCGGGCGCGCCCGATCTGGCCGACTGGGCGCCGCCGTCCGGTGATCGATGGCGGCTGGAGGCCACCACGGTGGGCCCGCGCGAGGTCTATGTGCACGACTGGTGCGATCCGGACCGGTGGGACGCCTGGCTGTACGGCCGCTACGCGCTGCACCGGCCGGCGATGGAGCAGCGCCTGGTCACCTGGATCGAGGCGGCGGCGGACTGGGCGGCGGGCCGCGGGGTGCCGCTGGTCTTCGGGGAGGGCTGGATCGGCTACACCCCGCTGTACGGGACCTTCGAGGAGGGGCCGGTGGGAGCGGCGTTCTGCCGTCGCGCGGCCGCCGAGTCCGCGCGGGTGGGGGCGTGGGGTTCGGTGGTGTGCTCCAACGCGGCGCCGCACCATCCGATGTGGCGGGACATGGCGTTGCAGCGGGAGTGCAACGCCGTGGTGCGGGGCTGAGCCCGCGGCTCAGGCGCCGGACTTGGCGACGCTCCAGCCGCCGTCGACGACGAGCGAGGCGCCGGTGATGAACGAGGCGTCCCCGCCCAGCAGGAAGGCGATCGCCCCGGCCACCTCGTCGGGGCGGCCGAGGCGGCCCGCGGCGGTCTGCCCGGCGCTGATCCGCCGCTCCTCCTCGCCGATGCCGTCCCAGGCGGCGGTGAGGACCGGGCCGGGCAGTACGGCGTTCACCCGCACCCGGGGGCCGTACTCCACCGCGAGCTGCCGGGTCAGCCCGGTCAGCCCGGCCTTGGCCGCCGCGTAGGCGGGGCGGCCGGGAAGGCCGGCGAGCGCGTGGACGGACGAGACGAGCACGGCGGCGCCCCCGGTCCGCCGCAGACCGGGAAGGCAGGCGCGGAAGCCGAGGAAGGCGGCGGTGAGCCCGACGGAAAGCTGCCGGTCCCAGGCGGCCAGGCCGGTGCGGTGCGCGGGCGCCACGTGGGCCACGGCGGCGTTGCTGACCAGTCCGGTGACCGGACCGAAGGCGTCGGTGGCGACGCGGACCGCGCCGGCCCAGGCGGCTTCGTCGGACACGTCGCAGTGCTGGAAGACGGCGGCGCCGCCCGCCGCGCGGATCTCCTGCGCGATGCCCTCCCCGGCCTCGGTCCGCACATCGGCGATCAGCACCCCCGCGCCGTCGGCGGCCAGCCGCCGGGCGGTGGCCGCACCGATGCCTCCGGCGGCTCCGGTGACGACGACGCAGCGCTGTGCCGGGCCGGGGTCCCCGGCGGACGGGAAGGAAGCCATCCACCAGATTAAATATGAATTAATAGCGGCCGCCAAGACCCCGCGTCCAGCGGCATCCGCGGATCGGCAGCATATATATCCGGCATATCTCCTTATTTCTGCTTAGCGTGGCAGATGCGGAGTAACATTGCGCTTCACGTGCTGGAGGCAGAGCGAAAGCGGATCTCATGGGCGACAGCACCTTCCGTGGGTGGCCGCACCACCTCCCCGATCTGGTCTCCGAGGCCGTCGCCGTGGTCGATGAACGGGGTGTTCTCACCGGCTGGAGCCTCGGGGCGCACCGGCTGCTCGGGATTCCCGCGGAAAAGGCCGTAGGACAGCCCGCGGCCGGACTGTTCGCGGACGGCGCCGAGCCGCCGCACGGGATCGCGGCGTACACGGCCCCCGGGGGAAGACCGGCCGTACTGCGCCACCGGGACGGCGGCGAGATATCCGTCGTGCTGTGGGCCCAGCCGTGGGCCCCCGGGGACGGGGGCCGCCACTGGCTGGTGCAGGCGACCCGCGAGGAGGCGGTGCGGCGGCAGGACGTCGGGCGGGCGCTGCTGGACAGTCTGGGCTCGGAGGCGCCGGTCGCCATCAGCGTCTATGACACCGACCGCCGCTGTCTGATGCAGAACGCCGCGCTGCGCCGGCTGAGCGGCCTCACCGACGAGGAGCGCATGGGGCGCACCCTCCGGGAGTCGCTGCCGGAGCTGGAGGTCACGGAGATGGAGGCGCTCCAGCAGCGGGTGCTCGGGGGCGGCAGCCCGGTGGGGGACGTGGAGGTGCACGGCCGGGTACCGGCCGACCCCGGCCGGGAGCACGCCTGGTGCAACTCGGTCTTCCCGCTGAAGGACCGCTCCGGGGAGATCTTCGCCGTCTGCCACGCGGTGCTCGATGTGACCCCGCAGCACCGCGCCCGGGAGCGGCTGGCGGTGCTCAACGACGCCAGCGCCCGTATCGGCAGCACCCTGGACCTGCTGCTCACCGCGCAGGAGCTGGCGGACGTGGCCGTTCCCCGGCTCGCCGACTTCGCCTGTGTGGATCTGATCGACTCGGTCTTCGAGGGCGAGGAGCCGCCGTCCGGCCCGGTGGCCCGCGAGACCGCCTTCCGCCGCGCCGCACACCGCTCCATCGTGCCCGGCTCCCCGGAGGCGGTGGCCGATGTGGAGGACGTGGACGTCCACGCGTCCGCGCCCAACTCCCCCTTCGCCCGCGCCCTCGCCACCGGTCGGCCGGTGCTGGAGTCGGCCAACGGCCCGGGTCCGGTCCCCGCCTGGCTGGCCGACGACCCGGCGCGGTCCGAGGGGATCCGGGTGTGGGGCATCCACTCCTGGATGGTGGTGCCGGTGCGGGCCCGCGGCAGCACGCTCGGGGTGGCGGTGTTCCTGCGCCGTCAGCGCCCCGAGCCGTTCGAGAAGGACGATCTGCTGCTGGCCGACGAGATCGTGGCACGGGCCGCGGTGTGCATCGACAACGCCCGCCGCTACACCCGGGAGCGCGGTACGGCCCTCGCCCTCCAGCGCAGTCTGCTCCCCCAGCGGCTGCCCGACCAGGCGGCGGTGGAGGCGGCTTCGCGCTATCTGCCCGCGAGCGGCCGGACGGGGGTGGGCGGCGACTGGTTCGATGTGATCTCGCTGTCCGGGGCCCGGGTGGCGCTGGTCGTGGGGGATGTGGTGGGACACGGGATGAAGGCGGCCGTCACCATGGGGCGGCTGCGCACCGCCGTCCGTACCCTGGCCGACCTCGATCTCCCGCCGGACGATCTGCTCGCCCATGTCGACGCCCATGTGCGGCGGCTGATCGCCGAACAGGCCGATGAGCACCGCGACTTCGCCGAATCGGGACAGCCGCCCGCCGAACCGGCCATCGACACCTGGGCGTTCGGGGCCACCTGTATCTACGCGGTCTACGACCCGATCACCCGGCGCTGTACGTTCGCCCGCGCCGGGCATCCGCCGCCCGCCGTGGTCATGCCGGACGGCGGGACCCGGTTCCTCGACTCCGCCGGAGGCCCACCGCTGGGAGTGGGCGGGCTGCCGTTCGAGAAGTCGGAGGTCGAACTGCCCGACCGCAGCATGCTCGTGCTCTACACCGACGGTCTGGTGGAGTCCCGGGACCATGACATCGACGCCGGTCTGGAGCGGCTGCGCCGCGCCCTGGACGACGGCTGCCACGAGCTCTCGGTCGACTCGGTGTGCGACCTGGTGGTCCAGGACCTGCTCCCGGAGCACCCGCCCGACGATGTGGCCCTGCTGGTGGCCCGTACCCGGGCGCTGGACGACGACCGCTGTGCCTCCTGGGAGCTGCCCCCGCGGCCCGCCGTCGTCTCCCGGGCCCGCTCCTACGTGGCGCGGCAGCTGTCCCGGTGGGAGCTGGGCCATCTGGTGGCCACCACCCAGCTGGTGGTCAGCGAACTGGTGACCAACGCGATCCTGCACGCCGGCGGCCCGATCCAGCTACGGCTGGTCAGGAACGAGGCGCTGATCTGCGAGGTCTCCGACAGCAGCGCGGCCTCCCCGCATCTGCGCCGGGCCGGCCGGATGGACGAGGACGGACGTGGTCTGTTCCTCATCGCCCAGCTCACCAGGCGGTGGGGCACCCGGTACGCCGGGGACCGCAAGACCGTCTGGGCGGAACAGCCGCTGGACAGGCCCGAGCCGTAACCACCGCCGCCGCGGGGTACGCACTTCACGTTCCCCCTCCAGGCGGCGTACGGCTGAAAGGGCCCGATGTGACCAGTCCCCTCCCCGACCCGGCCGACTCCCTCCCCCACCGGGCCGTGCCTCCCCGGCCCGCCCCCGCACCCGCTCCGCGCCGTGCCCTGGTCGCCAGTTCGGTCGGCAACTTCATCGAGTGGTACGAGTTCGGCGTCTACGGCTTCTTCGCGACCGTCATCGCCGCCAACTTCTTCACCCCGGACGGCGCAAGCGAGCTCGAGGGCCTGGTCAAGACCTATGCCTCGTTCGGGCTCGCCTTCTTCTTCCGTCCCATCGGCGCCGCCGTCTTCGGGCGGGTCGGCGACCGGATCGGCCGCCGCCCCACGCTGATCCTGGTGCTGCTGCTGATGACCGGCGCCACCACACTGATCGGTCTGCTGCCCACGTACGCCACGGTGGGGGCCGCCGCGCCGTGGCTGCTGACGCTGCTGCGGGTGCTCCAGGGCCTGTCCGCGGGCGGGGAGTTCGGCGGTGCGGTGTCGCTGATGACGGAGTTCGCGCCGCCGGGCCGCCGCGGACTGTACGGGGCGTGGCAGTCGTTCACGGTGGCGCTGGGGCTGCTCGCGGGCGCCGGGGCGGCGGCGGTGCTCGCCACCGCGCTGAGCGAGCGGGCGCTGCACGACTGGGGGTGGCGGGTGCCGTTCCTGCTCACCCTGCCGCTCGGGCTGGCCGCGCTGTGGCTGCGGCTGCGGCTGGAGGAGACGCCGGCCTTCCGCGCCGCCCCGCCGGTGGCACGGGCGGCGGAAACGGCCGGCCGGGGTGAGGTGGCACGTGCGGTGGTGCTGGGGGCCGGGCGCATCATGGGCTGGGCCGCGGCCGGTTACACCTTCCTGGTCGTCCTGCCGTCGTATCTCCAGAGCACCCTGGACGCCTCCTTCCGGCAGGCGCTGATCGCCACCGTGGTGGCCAATCTGGGGTTCGCCCTCTCCATCCTCCCGGCGGGTCTGCTCAGCGACCGGATCGGACGGCGGCCGGTGATGCTCACCGGGGCGGCCCTGGTGGCCGTGCTCGCCTTTCCGCTGCTCAACCTGGTGCAGGATCCCGGCAGTTCGGCCCTGGTCCAGGGGGTGGCCGTGTTCGTGGCGGGGGCCCTCGTCGGGCTGATGGCGGGGCCCGGTCCGGCGATGCTCGCCGAGATGTTCCCGACCCGGGTCCGCTGCACCGGGCTGGGGCTGGCGTACGCGCTGTCGAACGCCGTGTTCTCCGGATGCGCCGGGCTCGTCATCACCGAGGCCATCAAGAGAACCGGCGACGCGGACATCCCCGCGTACTACGTGACGGTCACCTGCGCCGTCAGTCTGCTCGCCCTGCTCACCCTGCGCGGCGGCCACCACCGCGGCGCGCTGCGCGAAACCACCGGAACACCGCCCGTGCCCGGGACACCAAGGACACCGAAGGAGACGTCATGCGGGTGATCGGACTGATGTCGGGGACCTCCCACGACGCGATCGACGCCGCGGCCGCCGATCTGGTCCTCGACGGCGACACCCTGATCCTGGCCCCGCTGGGACTGGTCAGCGACGCCTATCCGGACGCGCTGCGCGGCGCGCTGCGGGCCGCGCTGCCACCGTCGGCGACCACTCTGAAGGAGGTGTGCGCGCTCGACACCCGGATCGGCCAGGCGTTCGCCGCGCTCGCCGTACGGGCCGACCGGGAGCTGTGCGGCGGCCGCGCCGATCTCATCGCCTCCCATGGCCAGACCGGGTACCACTGGACCGAGGACGGCCGGGTGCACGGCACCCTGCAACTGGGGCAGCCCGCCTGGATCGCCGAGGCCACCGGCGTACCGGTCGTCTCCGATCTGCGCTCCCGGGACATCGCGGCGGGCGGCCAGGGCGCTCCGCTGGTGAGCCTGGTGGACGCGCTGTGGCTGCACGGACGGCCGGGGGTGTGCGCCGCGCTGAACCTCGGCGGTATCGCCAATCTGACCGCGGTGCCGAAGGCCGGTGCTCCGCTCGCCTTCGACACCGGCCCGGGGAACGCCCTCATCGACGCGGCGGCCGCCGAACTGACGGAGGGACGGCTCGGCTACGACGCGGACGGGGCGATGGCGGCGCGCGGCGCGGTCCATCCGGAGCTGCTCGGGCGGCTGCTGACGGAGCCGTACTACGCCCGGCCAGCACCCAAGACCACCGGGAAGGAGCTGTTCCACACCGCGTATCTGCGGGCCGCCCTGGCCGAAGCGGGACCGGTGGCACCGGACGATGTGCTGGCCACGGTCACGGAGCTGACGGCCCGTACGGTGGCGGACGCGGCCCGGTCGGTGCATGCCACCGAGGTGATCGCCTCGGGCGGTGGCATCCGCAACCCCGCGCTGATGACAGCGCTCGGCCGGGCCCTGGGCGGGATCGCGCTGCGGACCTCCGATGAGCTCGGCCTTCCGGCGGCCGCCAAGGAGGCGTACGCCTTCGCCGTACTGGGCTTCCTGACCGCCCACGGTCTGGCGGGCACCGTGCCGGGCTGCACCGGCGCACACCGTCCGAGTGTGCTCGGCTCCCTCACCCCGGGGCGGCGCCCGCTGCGGCTGCCGGAGCCGGGGCGCAACGCGCCGTCCCGGCTGGAGATCTTCCGGCGCTGAACACCGGAGCCGGATGTCCTGGAGCGCGGACCGGATCAGAACGGGTGAACGCGGGTAAACTCAGCGTAGTTGACGGGGGGCGAGGGGCGCGTGGGGGAATCCGGGATGGGCGTCGGCCTCAGAGGCCGCAGCGGGATCATCAGTCTGACCGAGGAGTGTCTGCGGCTGCCACCACCGGCCGAGCGGCCGGTGATCACACTGCTCGGCCCGCGCGGCAGCGGGGCCAGTGAGGCGCACAGCGCGCTGATGGAGCGGTTCGGCCCCGAGCATCCCTTCGCCTATGTGAATCTCGGCGGGGAGCAGCCGCTGCTGCCGCGCTACGCCCTGGCGCTGCTGGCCCGCCAGTTGGAGCGCAAGCTGCCGCGGTACCGCCGCTCCCACTTCCCCCGGCTCACCCTGGGTCTGCTCGCCTCCGACCACCAGTTGCGGATGACCAGTCTGGCGGAGGGGCGGCGCACCATCCGGCGTGAGCTGGACGCCTTCCAGGAGCAGGCCGAGGCGCGGTACGGCGACTACCTGGCCGCCTTCTTCGAGGTGGCCGGAGGGGCGGTGGGCGCCCCCGACGGGGCCTCGACCGCCGCGCTCGCCCTGCTGCGGGATGCCCTGCGGCGCGGTCGCAGACGGCTGCCGGGGCGCAAGTTCACCGGCAGCGCCACCTGGTACGGGGGCCACCGGCTGCTGCACAGCCGGGATCCGTGGGAGGCGCTGGTGGAGCTCAACTTATGGCGCCACGAGGGCGACGCCCATGATCTGGAGCGGCTGGACCACGTACTGTTCTCCGCTTTCCTGGAGGACTTGCGGAGCAACACGGACCGCTCGTTCATGCCGCGCTCGTATCTGCTGCTGCTCGACAACTCCCATACGGAGTACGGGCGTCGCTTCCTCGATCTGCTGATCCGCTCGCGTCATGACGACGCCGTGGTGGCGGGTGCCGTCTGCGATCCGCTCACCGTCGTGGCCAGCTCCAACCGCTGGCTGCCGCGCTGGGGTCCGGCCACCGGCGACCAGTGGCCGTGGCAGCTGCGCGGCCCCGACCGGGCCTCGCTCACCGACTGGCAGGAGCACCGGCCGACCCGCGACAGCGACGACACCTGGTGGTATCCGCTGCGGCTGCGCGACCTCAATCTGGACGAGGTGCGCATCCGGATGGAGCTGGAGCTGCGCCACCACCCCGATCTCGCGCCGTTCACGCGGCTCGCGCCCTTCGTCCACCGGCTGACCGCGGGGCTCCCCCGGGCCGTATCGCAGGTGCTGGAGGTGTTCCGGCAGTCTGATCCGCCCGCGGAGGACGGCTTCGAGCAGGACCGCTGGCTGCGTACGCTGCCCGACCGCACTCTGCGGAACGGCGAGGACACCCGTTCGCTCGCCGAGACGGCCCTCGGCCATCTGCTGAAGGGGTTCGACACGGCGCAGCGGGCCACCCTCGCCGAATGCGCGGCCGCCCGCGATCTGTCCGTCGGCACCCGGCTGCTCGGCTCGGGCGAGTCGCTGTTCGGCGAGATCCGCGACCGCTGGCTGCTGCTGAGCCCGGGCACGGTGACCCCGGCGCTCCACCCGTGGCTGCGGCGGCTGCTGCTGTGGCGGCTGGCCGGGCGCCCGGAGGACTGGGACACGGCACACGAGCTGCTGGCCGAGCACTTCCGGGCCGAGGGGCACCCGGTCCATGAGATGTACCACCGGCTGGCGTCGAAGCGGATCGACGAGGTGACCGGCCATCTGGTGGCGCGGTTCCCGGTGGTGCCCGCGGCCCAGTGGATCAGCGAGTTCAATACGATCACGGCCGCGCCGGGCCGGTTCCCGGCGGCGGGCGGTCCACTCGATCTGTTCGCCGGACTGGCCCCGGAGGAGCCCCCGGAGGCGGTCACCGCCGCGTCGGTGATCCGGGAGCTGATCACCGCGCGCTGGGTGTGGAGCGATCCGCTCGCCGATCCCGGCAGACGGCTCAACGACGTGCTCGCCGACGGTTTCAACCAGCTGTCGCGGCTGAGGAGGAACGACATCGTGGCCCTGTTCAACGAGGCGGAGCGATACCGCCACTGGCGCCATCCGCTGACCTCCGCCGGTGAGTGGTGAGCCCGGTGCCCAGACTCGAGTGGCCGCTGCACATCGTGCGCCGGGTGGTGGCGGGGGTGGTGGTCGTCGCCCTGCTGGCGGTGGCGGTGCCGCTCACCGTGCACTGGATCCAGGAGAAGCGGTCGCGCTGCGGCGCGGGGGTGGTGAAGCAAGGTGACGGGAGCGAGTGCGTGGGGGTCACCGACGGCTCGTACACCTTCGCCGGTCATCTCGGCGCGGTGGAGAAGAAGATCAAGGCGGAGAACGACCGGGTGACGGAGCACGCCGACGAGGATCCGTACGTCAGCGTCGCCTATATGACCTCCTTCACCCTGACCGACGACGACAGCAACTCCGAGGAGTCGGTCCGGCATGAGCTGGAGGGCGCCTATCTGGCGCAGTACCGGCACAACCGCGGCGATCTGTCCTCCACCCCCAAGATCCGGCTGCTGATCGCCAACATGGGGAGCAGCGCGGCCCACTGGGAACACACCGTCGACGAGCTGATCGGCCGCACCGGGGCACCCGACAATCTGGTGGCGGTGACCGGGCTCGGCCCGAGCACCGGCCGGACCCTGGAGGCGCTGCGGCGGCTCTCCGACCACGGCCTGGCCCTGGTGGCCAGCACCATGACGGCCACCAACATCAAGGGCATCAAGGGGTTCGTGCGGGTCTCGCCGACCAATGTGGACGAGGCGCGGGCCGCTTCCGCCTATCTGAAGGAACAGAAGGTCCGCACCGCGGTGGTGGTCCAGGACGACGCGAAGGGCAACTACTACGCCAAGACACTGGGCGAAGCCTTCACCGATGTCTTCCAGGGCAAGGGCCACCGGCTGGTGGCGGACCGGATGACCTACGACTCCTCGGTGCGCAGCGCCTGGCAGAACGAGCTGCGCTATATGCCGGGCCAGCTGTGCGACCAGAAGCCGCAGGTGGTGTATTTCGCGGGCCGGGGCCGTCATCTGACGCGATTTCTGGACTCGCTGGCCAACCGCCCCTGCCAGGGGCGGAAGTTCACCGTCATCGCGGGGGACGACACCACCAACCTGACCGCGCGGCAGCTCGCGCACGCGGCCGAGAGCGGGGTGCGGGTGCTGTACACGGGGCTGGCCCACCCGGACATGTGGCGGCAGGATCGGCTCCATGTGTCCGGTCCGTCGGCCCGCCACTTCCAGGCGGGCGGCTCGCTGGACCGCTGGTTCCCCAGTGACCCCCGCTACGACGGGCAGGCCATCATGGCGCATGACGCGGTGCTCACCGCCGCCCAGGGGATCCAGATGGCGGCGGGCTGGCAGGGCGAGGTGACCGGGGACGCGGTGGCTCGGATGTTCCACCAGATGGACGGCCGTCAGCAGGTGGCGGGGGCGAGCGGTTTCATCTCCTTCCGGAACGACGGCAATCCGCGGAACAAGGCGGTGCCGATCCTGCATCTGACCCAGACCGGGCGGTCGGAACTGGTGGAGGTGTCGGCGCCGCGCGGGGAGCCACCGCGCAAGCAGTGACGTCCGCCCGCGCCGGGGCCCCTCAGTCGTCCGGGATCTCCATCCGGCGGCCCTTGGGCAGTTGCTGCTCGAACCAGACCACCTTGCCGGTGCTCAGCCGGGTGGCGCCCCAGCGCTGGGCGATCTGGTTGACCAGGAACAGCCCGCGGCCGCCCTCGTCGCCGGGCCGGGCGTGCAGCATCCGGGGCACGAAGGGCGAGTCGTCGCCCACCTCGCAGCGCAGCACATCGGTGCGCAGCAACCGCAGCGACACCGGGCGGCTGGCGTAGCGCACGGCGTTGGTCACCACCTCGCTGACCATCAGCTCGGTGGGTTCCAGCAGGGATTCCAGCCGCCAGCGCTGGAGTGTTCTGCGGGTCAGCCGCCGGGCCCGGCCGGGGGTCTGCGCCTCCGGCTCCAGGAACCAGTACGCCACGTTGTACGAGGGGATGCCGTGGAAGCGGGCGGCGAGCAGGGCGATGTCGTCGTCCCGTTCGCTGGGTCCGACACCGCCGACCACCGCGTCGCACAGCAGCTCCAGCGGTGGCGGGGTGAGCACATGCGCGGTGGCGTGCAGCCGGTCGCGCAGCAGCTCCACCCCGGTCCACACATCGGTGTCACGGGACTCCACCAGCCCGTCGGTGTAGAGCAGCAGGGTGGCGCCGGTGGGCGCGTACATCTCCACGGTCTCGAAGCCGACACCGCCCACGCCGATCGGCGCGCCGGGCGGCACTCTCAGCACTTCCCCGCGGCCCTCGGGGTGCAGCAGCACCGGCGGCGGATGGCCCGCGTTGGCCACCTGGAGCCGGTGTGCGATGGGGTCGTAGATGGCGTAGAGACAGGTCGCCATGTGCTGGCTGCCCAGGCGCTGGGCCTGCTCGTCGAGGTGGTGCAGGACCTCGTCGGGGGTCAGATCGAGACCGGCCAGCGTCTGCACGGTGGTGCGCAGCTGGCCCATGATCGCGGCCGAGGTCATGGAGTGGCCCATCACATCGCCGATCACGAGAGCGACGCGGTTCCCGGGGAGCGGAATCGCGTCATACCAGTCGCCGCCGATCCGTGCCGTTTTCGATGAGGGCAGATACCGGCTGGCCAGCCGTACGCCCATGGGCTCGGGCAGGGAGGACGGGAGCATGGTGCGCTGGAGCGCGTCGGCGACGGACGCCTCGCGTCCGTAGAGCACCGCCTTGTTCATGCCCAGCGCGGTGTGGGTGGCGAGCTGGGAGGCGACGAGCAGATCGTCCCCGGTGAAGGCCGGGCGGTCGTCGTGGCGCACCAGGACGGCGGCGCCCAGCACATGGCGGCGGCCGCGCAGCGGAGCGATGATCAGCCGACGGCCGGGCGGTACGGAGCCGGGGCCGCCCACGTCCGCGCCCAGCAGTTCGGCCGCAGCGGCGGCCACACCGGGGTTGTCGCAGAAGGCGGGCCGTCCGCTGTTCAGCAGATCGGCGAGACCACCACTGATCGTCCGCAGGGTGGAGTCGCGCGGCGTCGGCCCGGTGGGGGGCAGCCCGGTGGCGGCCGTGATCACCCCGGGGGTGCCGCAGGGCGCGGGGTCATTCGGGTCCCAGGCGCCGACCGGGCCGGTGGTGTGCGGGCGCAGGACGAGGGGGCCGGGTGACTCCTCGTCCCCGGCGGGCAGCGGATCGCGCAGATGGACGACGGCGGCGTCGGCGAAGGCGGGGACGGCGGCCCGGCACAGCTCCCGCAGGGTCTCGTCGAGGTCCATACCGCGGGCGATCTGCCGGGTCGCGGTGTCGAGGTAGCGCAGCCGGTCGGTCTGCGTCTCCGGCCCGTACGGCGGCTCCCCCCGGCCCTCCTCCGCGGTGACGTCGGGTGGCGGATCACTGCCGGCGTGGGCGCGCTGAGGTGGTGGCTGCGGGGGCTGCGGGCCGCCCGGTCCGGCGGCCGGGGGCTGCTCACCGTGGCCGCGGAGCGCGGCCCGCCCCTGGGTCCGGCCGGTGGGGTGGTCCGGGCCTTCGGGGGGAGGTGGGTGAGCCATCACACGAGTCGTTCCGTCCGGTGGGGGCCGCGGCGGGCGGCCGCGCGGCCTCAGTCGCCTCGTCTGCAGTGGAGGAAGATCTGTTCCTCCGGCGGCACGTCCGAGGTCGCCGGGGCGTAGCAGTGGGAGGTCTCGTCCAGAATCTCGAAACCGGCCGTCTCGATGACCCGGCGCAGGTCCTCCCGCAGATAGCCGGAGACACGAATGGTGTGGTGCAGGAACGGGATCGCGTAGTCGTCCACGTCGGCCTCCACCATCGACAGGGCGAACAGCCCGCCGGGGACCAGCAGGCGGCGGATGGTGCCGAGGGCGTAGGGGATCTCGGCCCGCGGCAGCATCAGCAGGGAGAAGAAGGCGGCGACCGCCTCGAAGCGGCCGAGGTCATGGAGGCCGCCGGGGCGCAGATCGGCGAGGTCCAGCCGGTGGAAGACCGCGCCGGGGACATAGGCCCTGGCCAGCCGCACCATCCCGGCCGACAGATCGACGCCGACGACGCGCAGCCCCGCGTCGGTGAGCTGGCGTGCGGTCGGCAGCCCGGTGCCGCAGCCCAGATCCAGCACCCGGGATCCGGCCGGAAGCGCGCCGATCAGCCACTCCCCGGCGGCGAGCTGGCCGTCCTTGTGCGGGAACGCCTCGTCGTAGCGGGCGCCTATGGCATCGAATGCCTCGGCCTGACCGGTGCGGTCGAGTCGTATGTCCTCGTAGCCGGTATCGCTGGTCCCGTTGCTCACGCATACATCCTTGAGGTACTCGGTACCCAATATTTTCATAATGCTCCCGGTTTGCGCTATGACCGGATCGCGGGCGGGACCGCGGGCCGGACCGTGTGTTCCCGGGCGTGCGCGGGTCAGCCATCACCGCCCTTCGGCTTCTCCTCGTCGACGATCTCGGCGTCGACGACCTCCTCGTCGCCCGCACCGGCCCGGCCCTCGCCGTCGCCGGAGCCGCCCGTCCCGGACGCCCCTCCCCCGCCGTCGGACGGCGGCCGCGCCTGGGCGTAGATCGCGGAGCCGATCTTCTGCCCGACCGCCGCGGTGCGCTCGGTGGCCTCCCGGATCGCGGTCGTGTCCTCGCCCTTCAGCTTCTCCTTGAGGTCCGCGACGGCCGTCTCCGCCTCTTCCCGGACATCCCCCGGCACCTTGTCCGCCTGGTCGCGGAGCAGCTTCTCGGTCTGGTAGACGAGCTGCTCGGCCTGGTTGCGGGTCTCGGCGGCCTCGCGGCGCCGGTGGTCCTCCTCCGCGTACTGCTCGGCCTCGCGCATCATGCGGTCGATGTCGTCCTTCGGCAGCGCGGAGCCACCGGTGACGGTCATCCGCTGTTCCTTGCCGGTGCCCAGGTCCTTGGCGGAGACATGCATGATGCCGTTGGCGTCGATGTCGAAGGCCACCTCGATCTGCGGGACCCCGCGCGGGGCCGGCGGCAGACCGGTCAGCTCGAACATGCCCAGCTTCTTGTTGTACGCCGCGATCTCCCGCTCCCCCTGGAAGACCTGGATCTGCACCGACGGCTGGTTGTCCTCGGCCGTGGTGAACACCTCGGAGCGCTTGGTCGGGATCGTGGTGTTGCGCTCGATCAGCTTGGTCATGATGCCGCCCTTGGTCTCGATACCGAGGGACAGCGGGGTGACGTCCAGCAGCAGGACGTCCTTGACCTCACCCTTGAGCACACCGGCCTGGAGGGACGCGCCGATGGCCACGACCTCGTCCGGGTTCACACCCTTGTGCGGCTCCTTGCCGGTCAGCTCCTTGACCAGGCCGGTCACGGCGGGCATCCGGGTCGAGCCGCCGACCAGGATCACATGGTCGATGTCGGAGGTCTTGGCCCCTGCGTCCTGGATCGCCTGGTGGAAGGGAGCCTTGCAGCGCTCCAGGAGGTCCTCGGTGAGCCGCTGGAACTGCGAGCGGGTGAGCTTCTCGTCCAGATGCAGCGGGCCCTCGTCCGAGGCGGTGATGTAGGGCAGGTTGATGGCGGTCTCACTGGCCGCGGACAGCTCGATCTTCGCCTTCTCGGCTGCCTCGCGGAGCCGCTGGACCGCCATCTTGTCCTTGGCCAGGTCCACCCCGTACCCGTTCTTGAACTGCTTGATCAGATGGTCGACGATCCGCTGGTCCCAGTCGTCACCACCGAGGTGGGTGTCGCCGTTGGTGGCCTTGACCTCGACCACTCCGTCGCCGATCTCCAGCAGGGAGACGTCGAAGGTGCCGCCGCCGAGGTCGAAGACCAGGATGGTCTGGTCGTGCTCCTTGTCCAGCCCGTACGCCAGGGCCGCGGCCGTGGGCTCGTTGATGATCCGCAGCACCTTCAGCCCGGCGATCTCGCCCGCCTCCTTGGTGGCGGTGCGCTGGGTGTCGTTGAAGTACGCCGGGACGGTGATGACGGCGTCCGTGACGTCGTCACCGAGGTATGCCTCCGCGTCGCGCTTGAGCTTCTGGAGCACCCGGGCGGAGATCTCCTGGGCGGTGTAGCGCTTGCCGTCGACGTCACCGGTGGCCGGGAACCGCCACCCCGCGTCCTCCATGTGGCGCTTGACCGAGCGCGCGGTGCGCTCCACGTTGGTCACTGCCTGACGTTTGGCGACCTCGCCCACCAGCACCTCGCCGTTCTTGGCGAACGCCACCACCGAGGGGGTGGTCCGGGCACCCTCGGTGTTGGTGATGACGGTCGGCTCACCGCCCTCCAGGACGGACACCACCGAGTTCGTGGTTCCCAGGTCGATACCGACTGCGCGGGTCATCACAGCCCTCCTCCCGATCTGCCTTCAAGTATCCCAAAAGGGAATTTTCAGGCTTGGCTCGGGCTTGACGAGGATCGACCCGCGAGGTCGGGCCATCCGCGCTCGCCCCGGCACGCCGCGCGATCACTCCCGCAGGTGGTCGATCTCGCGCATCCGGTTGGTCGCGTCCAGGGCCGCGACCTTGTAGGACTCGGCGAACGTCGGGTAGTTGAACACCGCGTCCACCAGATAGTCGACGGTTCCGCCGCACCCCATCACGGCCTGGCCGATGTGGATCAGCTCGGTGGCCCCGGTGCCGAAGCAGTGCACTCCGAGCAGCCGCCGGTCCTCCGGAGAGACCAGCAGCTTCAGCATGCCGCTGGAGTCGCCGAGGATCTGGCCCCGGGCCAGCTCGCGGTAGCGGGACACCCCGGCCTCGAACGGCACTCGCGCCTCCGTCAGCTGGTCCTCGGTCCGTCCGATGAAGCTGATCTCCGGGATGGTGTAGATCCCGATGGGCTGGAGGTCGTGGATCGGGTTCACCGGCTCGTCGCACGCGTGGTACGCCGCGCTCCTGCCCTGCTCCATGGAGGTGGCGGCGAGGGCCGGGAAGCCGATGACATCGCCGACGGCGTAGATGTGCGGGACGGCCGTGCGGTAGTGCTCGTCCACCGTGATCCGGCCCCGCCGGTCGGCCGTCAGACCGGCCCGCTCCAGCTCGAGCCCGTCAGTGAGGCCCTGGCGGCCCGCGGAGTACATCACCGCCTCGGTGGGGATCTTCTTCCCGCTCTCCAGCACGGTCAGCGCGCCGCGCGGATGCCGCTCGACCGCGGCCACCGTCTCTTTGAAGCGGAAGGTGACGGCGAGGTCGCGCAGCCGGTACTTGAGGGCCTCGACCACTTCGACGTCGCAGAAGTCCAGCATCCCCTCGCGCTGCTCGACCACGGTGACCTTGCTGCCGAGGGCGGCGAACATCGAGGCGTACTCGACGCCGATCACCCCTGCCCCCACGATCACCATCGAGCGCGGCACCCGCTCCATGTTGAGGACGCTGTCCGAGTCCATGATGGTCCGCTCGTCGAACTCCACACTCGACGGACGGGCCGGGCGGGTACCGGTGGCGATGACGATATGACGCCCGGTCAGCAGCTGTTCCCGGCCCTCGGGGTCGGTCACGGCCACGGTGTGGTCGTCCATGAACCGCCCGGTGCCGGAGAACATCGCCACGCGGTTGCGGGTGAGCTGGCTGCGGACGACCTCCACCTCACGGCCCACCACATGGCGGGTACGGGCCGTCAGATCGGCGACGGTGATCTCTTCCTTGAGCCGGTAGCTCTGGCCGTACAGATCTCGCTGGGTCAGACCGGTGAGATAGAGCACCGCCTCACGCAGGGTCTTGGACGGCACGGTCCCGGTGTGCAGGGAGACTCCGCCGACCATCTCCGGACGGTCGACGACGGCCACCCGCCGACCGAGTTTGGCTGCTGCGATGGCAGCCTTCTGGCCGCCGGGGCCGGACCCGATCACAAGCATGTCAAAGTCGGTCACGGGAAGGAGTCTGGCACCGGGAGGACCGACCCGGAAGAGCGGTCCCCGCCCAACCTCTGGCGGGCGCACCGGACATGGCGGGGCCGCGAAGGACTCGAAGGGGTCACGGCGGAGGCGGCCAGAGCCTGCCGGTGCGGTCCCTGGCCAGCGGGGTGAGGGAGGCCAGCAGGACCAGGGCGACCAGGCCGGTCGGCAGGGCGGGTGCGGCCCGCGCCGCATGGGCGATCAGCAGTCCCCCGCAGGCCGCGCCCGCGACCAGGGCGGCCAGCAGCGACAGGTCCGCCCAGCGCACCCGGCGGCCGCGGGCCGCCTCGACCAGCACTCCGGTCAGGACGCCGGTGAGATACGTGGTGGAGAAGCCGGGCGGACAGACCGCGCGCACCAGCCCGCTCTGGCCGCCCATGGCCAGCGCGGCCACCGCGAGCAGCCCCAGCTGACGGCCGCCCGCGGGGTGGCCCCCGGCGGTGTCCCACACCACCCAGAGCACACCGAGGGCCAGCAGCTCCACCGCGAGCGCCCAGCGGGCCCGCCGGGCCGTCCGGCGGCCCCGGACGATCCGGCCGCTCATCAGGGCGCCGGTGACATAGCCGCACAGCGCCACCGCCGCGTCCCGGGCGAGATGGGGGTCATGGGCGCCGGTCGACAGGCCGAGCAGGGAGAGATTGGCGGTCATGACGCTGGTGAAGACGCCACCCAGCGCCAGAAAGCTGATCGCGTCCATCGCTCCGGTGGCCACCGTCAGCGCCACGGCGGCGGTCAGTCCGCCCACCCGGTGGGCGCGGCCCCGGCGCCGTCCGCCCGGCCGTCCGCCCGGTGCGGGTGCCCCCTCGGTCACATCTGCCATCGGCACTCCTCCGGCCGCCCCGCGGGTGCCCCCGCCGCCGGACCGGAAACAGCGGAGGGGAAACGCGAAGGGGGCTCGCGGCCGGGAAACACGGCCGGGAAACAGCGGAAGATCCGCTTCCGCAGACCCCCGGGACGACCTCGGAAAACCCCCTGGAGCTGACAGTCCCTCAGGAAATAGCGCCGCCGAGTCCGGGTACGCCCCCTTGCCAAACCGAGATAGTACGTGTTCGGATTATCCCCATCGGGCCCCTACGGCCTCTGTGAAACCGCTGCTCAGACCCGGTGCCACGGGTCGAGATCGGTCTGTCCGGTCGATATGTCAGCGTGCCGATATATCGACTCACCACTTCTGTCGATCCGTCGTCGTTCCCCGGAATCCTCCCCTCGCGCCCCGCGGTCCACGTCTCCCGCACCGCCCGGGACAGCCGCCCCGGGCGCCGTCCGGTACCACCCGTCAGTCCTTGGAGGGACCCCGTGTTCGATCTTTCCTCCGTCGACCTCCTCGACGCCTTCACCCGTGAGCTGGAGCTGTGCAAGCTCCACGAAGGTGAACATGTGGTCGTCCTCGCGGAGCCCGCCAGCCGCGGCGACTACGTCGCGGCCGCCTTCGGCGCCGCGAAGGCGTGCGGTGCCCATGTCATCGCCGCCACGGTGCCCGGCGGCAGCCCCGCCCCCATGCCCAGCACCCACACCGGCGCCGGGCCCGGGCTGACCTCGGTGCTCACCGACACCACCGCGCAGGACCTGCTGAAGTCGGCCGATCTGGTGGTCGACCTCACCCAGGAGGGCTTCATCCACGCCCCCGTCCAGCAGGAGATCCTCCGGGCCGGAACCCGCATCATCTTCGTCTGCGACGCCCCCGACGTGCTCATCCGCAATCTGCCCCGCCCCGAGGACAAGGATGAGGTCCTCGAAGGGGTCGGACTGCTGAAGCGTTCGGAGGTCATGCGGGTCACCTCCGCCGCGGGCACCGATCTGACCGTCCGGCTCAGCGGCGCCAAGCCCGAGTTCCAATGCGGTTTCGCCGATGACCCCGGCCGCTGGGACCACTGGCCCAGCACCATGGTGCTCTGCTGGCCGGAGATCTCCGACGGACAGATCGTGCTGGCCCCCGGCGACATCCTGCTGCCGTTCAAGGAGTACGTCCGGGACCCGGTCACCCTCCAGGTCGAGGGCGGGCACATCGAGAAGGTGTCCGGCGGCGCCGAGGCCGATCTGCTCGCCACCTTCTTCGACGACGCCCAGGACCGGTGGGCGCGCAGCCTGTCGCACATGGGCTGGGGCCTGATGCGCACCGCCGACTGGTTCGCCACCGCCATGTACGGCAAGGGCGATCTGATGGGCATGGACGCCCGGGCGTTCGCGGGCAACTTCCTGTGGTCCACCGGTCCGCATCCGGTTCTGGGCCGCGAATCCTACGCCCACCTGGACATCGCCATGCGCGGCTGCACGGTCTCGGTCGACGGCACCGGCGTCGTGGTGGACGGCGTCCTCCAGGACCGCTGATCCGCACCCCTCGCACCGCGGCCGTGGCCGCACGGACCGCACTCGGAAGCTGGAGGAGAAGTGGCGTCCACTCAGTCGTACGAAGTCACCATCGTGGGCGGCGGGCTCGGCGGGCTGACCGCGGCGCTCGCGCTGCGCCACCGCGGGCTGCGGGTCACCGTACTGGAGCAGGCGCCGGAGCTCGGCGAGGTCGGCGCGGGTATCCAGACCGCGCCCAACGCCAGCCGGGTGCTGCTCGGTCTGGGGCTGCGGCGCCACCTGGAGGCCATTCACACCGAACCCCTGGACCAGGTGCGGCGGCGGTGGAAGGACGGCAGTGTCATCGGGCTGACCCCGCTGGGCGAGCGCTGCGTCAGCGCGTTCAACGCCCCGTACTGGCACTACCACCGGGCCGATCTGCACCGGGTCATCATGGACGCCTGTGTGGACCCCGCGGGCCCCGGCCCGGCGGTGGCGCTGCACACGGACAGCAAGGTCTCCGGACTCGACACCACCGATCCGCGGCGGCCGGTGGCCGTCACCGAGGACGGACGGCGGTTCCCCTCGGACGTCACGATCGGCGCCGACGGGGTGCGGTCCCGGGTGCGCGATCTGATGGGCGCGCCGGACACCCTGGTGTTCTCCGGCGAGATGGCCTTCCGCACGCTGATCCCGGGTGAGCTGATCGCCGCCGATCCGGCGACCCGCTGGCTGGTGGACCGTTTCCAGAGCACCATCTGGTACGGGCCGGACCGGCATCTGGTGCACTACATGATCCGCGGTGGCGAATACCTCAACGTCGTCGCGTGTGTGCCGTGCACCGAGGAGGTGGCCGACCGCTGGACCGCGGTCTCCTCCACCAGGGACCTGGTGGACGCCTTCCCCGGCTGGGACGACCGGGTCCCGGCGATGCTGTCCAAGGCCAAGGACGACGTCACCTGCTTCGCCCTGTACTACCGCCGCCGGGACCCGGTGTGGACCGACGGCCGGGTGGCCCTGCTCGGCGACGCCTGCCACGCCATGCTCCCCTACCAGGCCCAGGGCGCCTCGCAGGCCATGGAGGACGCCGCGGTCCTGGCCGAGGAACTGGGCGCGGTCACCGCCGACGGCGCCACCGCGGCACTGCGCCGCTACGCCGACCGGCGCGCCAAGCACGCCGGCATGGTCCAGGAGGCTTCGCTGCGCAACAAGACCCTCTACCACCTCCCCGACGGGCCGGAACAGCGGGCCCGGGACACCAAGCTGCGCCACCGCTTCGACGGGGAGTCCGATCTCTCCTACGACTGGCTGTGGGGCGGCACCCCGCTCAACGATCCCGATCTGGGGGCCTTCTCCTACCAGTTCGCCCGCTGACCCTGCCCACCGCGGCCCGCGTCCGGATCACGTCCGCCCTGGTGCGGCACGTGTTCAACACGAACAACACCATGGAGCACACGTGAAGACGGGTAGTCAGATCGTCCAGGAACTCCCGTGGAGATGGGGAGTCCAGGGCAGGATATTCATCATCGGTGGCCTCGGCTATCTGTTCGACGCCTATGACATCGCCCTCAACGGCTTTCTGATGCCGCTGCTGGGCAAGGAGTTCGGCCTCTCGCTCTCCGGGCGCGGGCTGGTGGCCACCGCCAATCTCATCGGCATGGCCGTGGGCGCCATCGTCTGGGGCGGGATCGCGGACCGGATCGGGCGCAAGCGGGCGTTCAGCGTCACCCTGCTCATCTTCGCGGTGTTCTCGGTGCTGGCCGCCTTCTCCCCGAACTACCCGCTCTTCCTGGCGCTCCGCTTCCTCGCGGGGGTCGGCCTGGGCGGCTGTATCCCGGTGGACTACGCGCTGGTGGGCGAGTTCTCGCCGACGAAGTACCGGGGGCGGGTGCTCACCGCGCTCGATGTGTGGTGGCCGGTCGGGGTGACGCTGTGCGGGCTGGTCTCCACCGCGATGCTTCCGCTGGAGGGCAACTGGCGCTGGATGCTGACCACCATGACACTGCCCGCCCTGCTGCTGTTCTGGGTACGGCGCGGTATCCCCGAGTCACCCGTCTACCTCGCCGAGAAGGGGCGGGAGGCGGAGGCCCGGGAGGTCATCGACGACCTGGTGGCCCGGACCGGCGCACCCGTGGAGCCGTATACGATTCCGGCCCCCGCCGAGCGCCACGACCGGGTCCGGGGACCGGCCGCCGCCGTCGAACAGCTGCGGGGCATCTGGCGGTTCAGCCCGCGGATCACCTCGGCCGCCTGGCTCGTCTTCGCCACCGTGATGCTCGTCTACTACGCGGCGCTGAGCTGGATGCCGTCCATCCTCAAGGAGGAGGGCCAGGGCGACACCGCCGCCTTCTTCGGCACCACGCTGATGAGCGGGGTCGGCATCGTGGGCGTGCTGGTCTCGACCGTCCTGGTGGATGTCGTCGGCCGCAAGTGGCTCATCGGTGTCACCGCGCCGCTGGCCACCCTCGCGCTGGTGGTCTTCGCGACGGTGATGAAGCTGCCGACGGCACCCCTGGTCGCCATCGCGGTGTTCGGCTTCCTGATGCAGCTGACCATCCCGGCCATGTACGCGTACGTGTCCGAGATGTATCCGACACCGCTGCGGGCCAGTGGCTTCGGCTGGGCCTCCTCGGTCAGCCGGGTGCTCACCGGATTCGCGCCGCTGCTGTTCGGCTCGCTGATGTGGCCCGTGCTCGGACTGCCCATGACCTTCGCGGTGCTGGGCGTGGCCGTCCTGGCCTCGATGGTGTGGATGGCCGTGGCCGCCCCGGAGACCCGGGGCCGGGCGCTGGACGAGACCGGCGCGGCACCCGCCGCCCCGGCCCGACCCACCCCTGAGGAGGCGGTCCGCGCCTGACCGGCGGCGGACCGACGACGCGACAGGAGAGAGATGAAGCCCGCCCCGTTCGTCTACCACCGGGCCCGTGACGCCGTCGGCGCCACCCGGTTGCTGAGCGAGCTCGGTGATGAGTCGAAGGTCATCGCGGGCGGCCAGAGCCTGGTCGCGATGATGAGCTTCCGGCTCGCCCGGCCCCGGCACCTGGTCGACATCGCCGGCCTGAAGGAGCTCGACTATCTGCGCACCGGCCCCGACGGGGCACTGCACATCGGAGCGCTCACCACCCATCACACGGTGGAGACCGCGTCCGACGAGCGGCTGGGTACGGGTTTCGCGGTGCTGCGCACGGCGATGGAGTGGGTCGGCCATCTGCCGATCCGCACCCGTGGCACCGTCGGCGGCAGCCTGGCGCACGCCGACGCCACCGCCGAGTGGGCTCTGCTCGCGGTGGCGCTGGACGCCCAGGTGGTGGCCCTGGGGCCGCGCGGTGAGCGCCGGATCCCGGCCGCCGACTTCTTCCAGGGTTACTACACCACCGCGCTCGACCCCGATGAACTGCTGGTCGAGGTGGTCTTCCCACATCCGGAGCGGTACGCGGCGCTCACCGAATTCGCCGAACGCCGCGGGGACTTCGCGATCGTGTCCACCGTGGTGGCACTGGATCTGCGGGACGGCGCGGTGCACGGCGGCCGGGTGGCGCTGGGCGGTGTCGCACCGCTGCCGGTGCGGTCCCCGGCGGCGGAAGCGGTACTGGCCGGTGGCGGCCCGGCCGGTCCCGAGCTGTTCACCGCGTGTGCCGAGGCCGCCGCCGCGGCGGCCGATCCACCCGGCGACGGCAACGGGGACGCCGCCTACCGCACGGCCCTCATCCGCGAACTGGTCCGGCGCGCCTGCGAGGAGGCGGTTTCCCGGTGAACGACACCTCCGACGCACACCGGCGGGCCACCGCACACGGCCATCCGCCCGCCCCCGGCGGGGCGTGGATCGGCGCCTCGGTCGCCCGCCGGGAGGATCCCCGGCTGCTCACCGGCCGCGGCCGGTTCATCGACGACATCCAGCTGCCAAGGATGCTGCACGCGCAGTTCGTCCGCGCCACCGTCGCCCACGCGACCGTCACCGGGATCGATCTGTCGGCGGTGCGCGAGGTACCCGGTGTGGCGGCCGCGTTCACCGCCGAGGACCTGGAGCTCGGCGACATCACCGCCCGGCTGGGGCGTCCGGCCTCCGAGTTCGTCGCCACCGCCATGCCGGTGCTGGCCCGGGACCGGGTGCGCTTCGTCGGCGAACCGCTGGCCGTGGTGGTCGCCCGCGACGCCTACGCCGCGGAGGACGGTCTCGAGGCGGCGAAGGTGCGCTACGAGGTCCGCCCGCCGGTGGTCTCCGCCGAACGGGCCCTCGCCCCCGGGGCGCCCCTGGTCCACGACGAGGCACCGCGCAACACCCTGCTGAATGTGTCGATGTTCGCCACCGAGGGCATCGACGCCGTCTTCGACAGCGCTCCGCATGTGGTGCGGGTCCGGGCCAGGACCGGACGGCAGAACGCGCTGCCCCTGGAGACCCGGGGCGCCGTGGCGAGCTGGGACGCCCGGGAGGATCAGCTGCTGCTGCACACCTGCACCCAGGTGCCGCACCAGGTCCGCACGGTGGCGGCGCGCTGTCTGCGGCTGGACGAACGCGCGGTACGGGTGGTCGTCCCCGACATGGGCGGTGGCTTCGGTCTCAAGTGCGTGGTGGGGCGCGAGGAGATCGCGGTGGCGGCGGCCGCGCTGCGCCTGGGCCGCCCGGTCAAGTGGATCGAGGACCGCAAGGACGCCCTGACCGCGTCGTTCCTCGCCCGGGAACAGCAGTACGACGCGCGGGCGGCCTTCGACGCGGACGGCCGGATCCTCGCGCTGGAGGCCGACATCGTGTGCGACATGGGCGCGTATTCGTGCTATCCGTTCACCGCCGGGATCGAGCCGCTGATGGCCTCCGCCGAGATGCCCGGGGTGTACGAGGTCCCGGCGTACCGGGTGCGCGGCCGGGCGGTGACCACCAACAAGGCGCCCACCGCGCCGTACCGTGGGGTCAGCAGACCGCAGTACGTGATGGTGATGGAGCGGCTCTTCGAGCGCGCCGCGCGGGAGCTGGGGATGGACCCGGTGGAGATCCGGCGACGCAATGTCATCACCGACTTCCCCTACACGGGCGTCAACCGCATCACCTACGACCCCGGTTCCTACCGGGAGTCGCTGGATCTGTGCGAGCGGGTGGTCAAGGAGGAGGGCTGGTACACGGCCCGGGAGGAGGCGGCGGCCGAGGGACGCCATCTCGGCATCGGCTACGCGTGTTTCAGCGAGCGCACCGGCTACGGCTCCGCCGCCTTCGCCCAGCGCAAGATGGAGGTGGTCCCGGGCTTCGACATCTCCGAGGTCCGGATGGACACCAGTGGCGCGGTCGTGGTCACCACCGGGACGATGAGCCACGGACAGAGCCACGAGACCACGATGGCGCAGATCGTGGCCGATGAACTCGGCCTGGACATCGCCAAGGTCCGGATCCACCAGGGCGACACCGACCGCATCACCTACGGCTGGGGCACCTTCGCCTCCCGGTCCATCGCGGTGGGCGGCAGCGCGGTCCGGCTGGCCGCGGCCAAGCTGGGCGAGAAGCTGTGCCGGATCGCCGCGGCCCGCTGGGACCTGTCTCCCGAGGCGGTGGAGCTGGTGTCCGGCGGCATCCGCAGACGCGATGGATCCGGCGGGTTGCTGGGGTTCGAGGAGCTGGCGGACCTCGCCTATCTGAGGGCGCATCTGCTGCCCAAGGACCTGGAGCCGGGGCTGTCCGCCACCGCCACCTTCGACGTGTTCAACGACGGCACGTTCTCCAACGCCACCCATGGAGTGGTGGTGGAGCTGCATCCGGGCACCGGACAGGTGGAGATCCTGGCGTATGTGTGCGTCGAGGACTGCGGGGTGGCGATCAACCCGCAGGTGGTCGAGGGCCAGTGCCGCGGCGGTATCGCCCAGGGCATCGCGGGCGCGCTGTACGAGCAGGTGACCTATGACGAGCAGGGTGAGCCGTCGGCCACCAGCTTCATGGACTACAAGGTCCCCACCGCACGGGAGATCCCGGACGTGCTGATCCGCCATCTCGAGACACCGTGTGCCTTCACCGAGACCGGGGCCAAGGGCGCGGGCGAGGGGGGCACCATCGGGGCGCCCGCGGCCGTGCTCAACGCGGTCAACGACGCCCTGCGGCCCACCGGGACCGAACTCGACACCACCCCCATCACCCCGGAGACCGTGCAGCGCGCCTTCGGCCGGACCGTGGAGCACACCTCATGACCGACACCGCCCCGCGGGAGCGGCAGCTCATCACGCTCGACGTCAACGGCGAGCGCCATGAGCTGCTGATCGAGCCGCGCCGTACGCTCGTGGACGCCCTCCGCCACGACCTGCTGCTGACCGGCACCCACGTCGGATGCGAACACGGCATCTGCGGCGCCTGCACCGTCCTGGTCGACGGCAGCCCGGCCCGCGCCTGTCTGATGTTCGCCGCACAGGCCGAGGGGGCCCGGATCCGCACTGTCGAATCGCTGGCCGACGGAGCCGAACTCAGCGATCTGCAACGGGCGTTCAGCGAACACCACGGATTGCAGTGCGGTTTCTGCACCCCGGGGTTCCTGATGCTCGCCGAGGGTTTTCTCGCCGAGCGCCCGGAGGCGGCCAAGGAGGAGATCCGCGAGGTCGTGGCAGCCAACCTGTGCCGCTGCACCGGCTACCAGACCATCGTCGAGGCGATCGACGACTGCGCCGCCCGGCGCCGGAAGGAGACGTAGATGCACCTGTCCAGCACGGTCCCGGTCCCCGCCCCGCCGGACGCGGTGTTCGCCCTGGTCAACGATGTGGAGCGGGTCGCCTCCTGTATGCCGGGCGCCGCCCTCGACGGCCGGGACGGCGACACCTGGCGCGGCCGGGTGAAGGTCAAGGTCGGACCCATCACGGCCGCCTACGCGGGCACCGTCCGCTTCCTGGAGGTCGACGCCGAGCGGCGGCGGCTGCGGGTGCAGGCGCGGGGCGCGGACGAGCACGGCAACGGCGACGCGGAGGCCGAAGTCACCCTGGAGGTGGCGGAGACCGCCGAGGGGGCCCGGCTGGACATCTCCACCGACCTCGTCATCCGCGGCAAGATCGCCCAGTTCGGCAAGGGCGCGATCGGAGCGGTCTCCGACCGGATCCTCCAGCGGTTCGCCCAGAACCTGGGCGGGCTGCTGGACCAGGACCGGGCCGTCGGCGCTCCGGTGTCCCCCGCCCCGGTCGCCACCACCGCCCCTACCGCCTCCGCACCCGGCTCCCGTCCGCCCGCCCCCGCGGCGGACACCGAACTCGACGGTCTGTCACTGATCGCCGGTCCGGTGCTCACCAAATACGGCCCGCTGGCCGCGGCGTTCGCCTTCGGGCTGTTCGAGGGCTGGCTGCTGGGGCGGCTGACCACCCAGGAGAAGCAGTTGCGCGCGGCGGGGAGGGTCCGGTGACCGGGAGCACCTACGGCGAGGGGACCGACCGCACCTACGAGCGGGCCGGGTTCGGCGCGCCCGTGCGCCGGGGCGGCCGCCCGGCCGTGGTCGTCGTGGATCTCACCCGCGGCTTCACCGAGGACACCTTCCCCTCGGGCACCGATCTGACCGAGGTGGTGGCCGCCACCTCGACGCTCATCGACGCGGCCCGCCCGGCCGCGGTGCCGGTGTTCTTCACCGCCATCGCCTACTCCCCGGCCGAGGCCGCCGGGGACGCGGTCACCTGGCTGCGCAAGGCACCCGGGATGCGGGCGATGGCCGAGGGCAGCGACGCGGTGGCGCTCGACCCCCGGCTGCCGCGGCGGGAGGGGGATCCGCTGGTGGTGAAGAAGGGCGCCTCGGCGTTCTTCGGCACCTCGCTCGCCGCGATGCTCACCGGCCTCGGCCGCGACACCGTCCTGGTGTGCGGGGCGACCACAAGCGGCTGTGTCCGGGCCACCGCGGTCGACGCCGTGCAGTGCGGCTTCGATGTGCTGGTGCCGCGCGCGTGCGTCGGCGACCGCGCCAGGGGTCCGCACGACGCCGCGCTCTTCGACATCCAGGCCAAGTACGGCGATGTCATCGATCTCGCGGAGGCCACCGGCTATCTCGGCCGGCTGCCCGCCGCCCGTCCCGCCCCGGTCCTGTGACCGGCCGCCCCCAGGAGGTGCCCGTGCCCGAGCGGTCCGTCCTTCAGTCCGCGCTCGCCGATCTGGCCGATGTCCCTGCCACCGGACGGTGGGTCCGTTCGGGCCGGTTGCGGCTGCATGTGCTCGACTACGGCGGTCCCGGGGTACCGCTGGTCGTACTGCCCGGGATCACCTCACCCGCGATCACCATGGACTTCGTCGCCCGTGAACTGGTGGGCGCGGTACGGCCGTTGGTGGTCGACGTCCGCGGGCGGGGGCTGTCCGACGCGGGCGGGGCGTACGGCCTCGAGGAGTACGCCGAGGACACCGAGGCGGTGGTGCTCGGACTGGGGCTGGACCGTCCGCTGCTGCTCGGCCATTCCATGGGCGCGCGGATCGCGGTGGTGGTCGCGGCCCGTGGCAAGGTGCCGCTCCGGGGCACCGTACTGGTGGATCCACCGATGAGCGGGCCGGGGCGGGGGCCGTATCCGACGGCCCTTGAGACCTTTCTCGGCCAGCTGGACCAGGCGCTGCGCGGCACCGACGCGGACGAGGTGGCCCGCGCCTGGCCGCGGTGGCCGCGGCGGGAGCAGGAGCTGCGGGCCCGCTGGCTGTCGAGCTGTGCGCGGGAGGCGATCGCCGCCACCCACCGCGGTTTCGAGACCGAGGACTTCTTCGACTGGTGGCCCTCGGTGCCCGGTCCGACGGTGCTGCTGTACGGCGCGGAGAGCCCCGTGGTCACCGCGGCGGACGCGGAGGAGGCCGCCCGGATGAATCCTCCGGCGCGTCTGACGGCGATTGCCGGCGCGGGTCACATGGTGTTCTGGGACCGCCCGGCCGCCGCGGTCGCGGCCGTCCGCGAGGCGCTGCGTCCCCTGCTCGCGTGAGGGCGCGGTGCGCACCGGGCGAAGAAGGCGACACGGGTCGGAGCCGGATCACCGCCCGTGATTGAGTGAGGTCATGTCTGACGAAACCGCACCTGCCGAGTCCCTGCCGATAGCTCCCGCTGCCCTGACCGCCGCCCCCGGCTATCAGGTCCGCCGCCTGTACCAGGCGTATCTGGCGGTGTGGGTGCGCGCGGTCGACTCGACGCTGACCGGTCCGCAGTTCGCGGTGCTCACGGCGGTGGACGCGGCGCCGGGCCGCGACCAGCGGTCGATGGCGTCGGCGGTGGCCCTGGACACCTCGACCATGGCGGACGTGGCCCGCCGGCTGGAGAACCGGGGGCTGATCACCCGGCGGACCGCGGCCGAGGACGCCCGCCGCAAGCTGCTCTTTCTGACGGAGGAGGGCGAGCGGACCCTCCGGGCGGCCAACGACCGCGCCCGCGCCCTCGACGAGCGGCTGATGGCGCCGTACGGACCGGAGCGGCGCGACGAACTCATGCGTCTGCTGACGTCCCTCGCCGACCACTGGGAGGGACTGACCGAGGAGCCGTAACACCTCGCGCCGCCACGGTACGGGTGTCACGGATCCCGGATCACGACCGATGCGTCACGACCGACGTGTCATGAATCCGATGTCCGTGGAGGACCTCATGCCGGATCATCACATAGGGCTGATCGTGCCCAGTTCGAACCTGACGATGGAGACCGAGCTGCCGCGGATGCTGCGCGCCCGCGAGAGCGTTGCCCCCGAGGACCGCTTCGTCTTCCACAGCAGCCGGATGCGGATGCGGCATGTCACGCCCGAACAGCTGCGGGAGATGAACGCGCAGACCGAGCGGGCCGCCCTCGAACTGGCCGACGCCCGGCCCGATGTGGTCGCTTCGGCGTGTCTGGTGGCCCTGATGGCACAGGGGCCAGGCCATCACGAGGTGGCGGAGGCGGAGATCGCCGCGGTCCTCGACGGGCAGGGGGCGAAGGCACCGGTGGTCTCCAGCGCGGGCGCCCTGCTCGGCGGGATCGCGGCGCTCGGCGCCCGGCGGGTGGCCATCGTGACCCCGTACATGAAGGACCTGACCTGTCTGGTGGCCGGGTGCATCGAGGCCGCGGGGGTCGAGGTGGTGGACGCGCTCAGCCTGGAGGTGCCGGACAATCTGGCGGTCGCCCGGCTCGATCCGGCGGATCTGCGCGAGCACTGGAAGCGGCTGCGGCTGGACGACGCGGACGCGCTGGTGCTGTCGGCGTGTGTGCAGATGCCCTCGCTCGAGGCGATCCAGGCGGTCGAGGACGAGGCCGGACTGCCGGTGCTGTCGGCCGCGACCGCCACCGCCTTCCGGGTGCTGGACGCGCTCGGTCTGCCGCCGGTGGTGCCGGGCGCGGGGCGGCTGCTCAGCGGCGCCCGGTGCGGCGCGGCCATGTCCTGACGGGGTCCTGACGGCACAGGCGGTCAGGGCGCGGTGGCCGCGCGGCCCCGGCGACGTGCGGCCTTGGCGCTGTTGCCGCAGCGCCGCATGGAACACCACCGGCGCCGTCCGCTGCCACCGGGGTCGAGGTAGACCATCGAGCACAGCTCCGCCTCGCATTCCCGCAGGGCACCCCGCCGCTCGGGATCGCCGACCAGTGCGATGAGATCGCGGACGACGGCCGCTTGCGCCTCCCGGCCGGACAGCGGGCGGGTCACCGCCTCCACTCCGGCACCGGATCCGGGCATCCTCAGCCGTGGCGGCGGCGGGGCGGGGCGGGCCCGGGCGTTGAGCAGTGCCACCGACTCCGGGCGGGGCACCCGGTCGTGGAGTACGGCGGCCACCACGTCGTGGGCCGCCTCACGCACCGTGTGCAGTTCGGCGAGGAGACGGTCGGTGATCTCGTCGTCCCCGAGCCGCAGTCCGACACCGTGACACCAGTCGCGGAGCCGGTCGAGGGTGCCGAGCCGTTCGATCGGGACACCGGTCCGGCGGCCGAGGGTGGCGACGAGGTTCAGCGCGAGGCTGCCCGCGTCGAAGCGCAGCGCGCGCAACTGGGCGGTCACGCGCGGCCGGGGAGACTGTTCCGGTGCAACGTCCATCGCTATAAAGTAACCCCTCATACGGTTACCAAGGAGGGGTCATCATGAAGATTGCCGTGGTCGGGGCGGGGGGCGTCGGCGGATACTTCGGCGCCCGGCTGGCCGCCGCCGGAAACGACGTCACGTTCGTCGCGCGGGGCGCCCACCTCGCCGCGTTCCGGGAGCGGGGGCTCACGGTCCGCAGTCCGCTGGGCGAGCTGCGGGTACCGTCCGGCGCGGTGGTTCCGGCCATCGCGGACATCGAGGGGGCGGACCTGGTCCTGGTGGCCGTGAAGCTGTGGGACACCGAGGACGTGGCGCGGCAGTTGCGTCCGCTCGCCGAGAGCGGAGCGGCCGTGATCTCGCTCCAGAACGGCGTCCAGAAGGACACCGAGCTGCGCCGCCACCTTCCCGGGGAGTCGGTGCTGGGCGGGGTCTGCTACATCTCGGCGTTCATCGAGGAGCCGGGGGTCGTGGTGCACAACGGCACCTTGCAGCGGATGGTGTTCGGTGCGTACGGCGGCAAGGAGTCCGGCCCGGCCCGCGTGCTGCTCGACCGCTGTCTGGAAGCCGGGATCGACGCGGAACTCAGCGCCGACATCGAGCGTGTGATCTGGGAGAAGTTCGTGTTCCTGGTGGGGCTGTCCGCGACGACGACGGCCGTGCGGCAGCCGATCGGCGTGGTCCGCGGTGACGCCGGATCACGGTCCCTGCTGCACGAGGTGATGCGCGAGGTGGTCGCGGTGGGCCGGGCGAAGGGGGTCGCCCTGGACTCCGGCTTCGCCGAGGACCGCCTGGCCTTCTGCGACACCCTGCCCCCGGCCATGACCTCCTCGATGCACAACGACCTGGACCGCGGCAACCGTCTCGAACTGGCCTGGCTCAGCGGCGCGGTGGCGGCGCTCGGCGATGAACTGGGGATCGCGACACCACGCAACCGTGCCGTGGCCGACATCCTCTCCCCGTACGCGCTGGGCACACCGGTCGTCCCGGAGGCGTAGCCCGCACCGTGCCCGGGCCGCCCGTGCGGCGGCGGCCCGGGCCGGTCACGGGAACGATCACGCCGCGATGAACCACCCATCGCGCCGACCCTTGACGCTCCCTCATCGGGTCCGTAGCTTCGATTCAACTTTTGAAGATCCACCCGTCGACAGCACTCAACGCTCTTCAAGGGACGAAGGCTATGAATAGTGTGCGTAGACGTACGGTGCTCGCCGCGGTCGGTGGTACGGCCGTTGCGGGCGGAGCCGCGACCGGCACCGCCCGAGCCGATGGACCGCACGGCGGAACGGCCCCGGAGAGGAAGGCGGCGGACTCCGGCCGCCACGAGAACTCCGGCAAAGGCCCTCATGAGGCCAAGGTCCAGGCCCTGCTGGCGCGGATGACGGTCGAGGAGAAGCTCGGCCAGCTCCAGCAGTTGACCTGGGCCGGGAACACCGGGCCCGGCGGCGGCCAGACCGAGGCCGCGGAGGAGGCGGCCCGCAAGGGCAGGCTCGGATCCGTGCTCAACATCTACGGTGCGAAGTACACCAACGCCCTCCAGCGGATCGCGGTCGACGAGTCCCGCCTCGGCATCCCGCTGCTCTTCGGGCTCGATGTCATCCACGGCTTCTGGACCACCTTCCCGATCCCGCTGGCCCAGGGGGCCTCGTTCGACCCCGCGGTGGCCGAGCGGGACGCCGAGGTGTCCGCCAAGGAGGCCCGCTCCAACGGGGTGCACTGGACCTTCTCCCCGATGATGGACGTCACCCACGAGCCGCGCTGGGGACGCATCGCCGAGGGCAACGGCGAGGACCCCTTCCTCACCACGGCGTTCGCGACCGCCAAGGCCCGTGCCTACCAGGGCTCCGACCTGGCCGCGAAGGACCGGCTCGCGGCGTGCGCCAAGCACTTCGTGGCCTACGGGGGCGCCGAGGGCGGCCGCGACTACAACACCGTGGACGTGTCCGAGGCCCGGCTGCGCAACCAGTACCTCGGACCGTTCCGGGCGGCCGTCGAGGCCGGGATCGCCACCGTCATGGCGAGCTTCAACACCATCAGCGGGGTGCCCGCCCACGGCAACACCCACACGCTCACCGACATCCTCAAGCGGGAGTGGGACTTCGACGGCTTCGTCGTCAGCGACTACACCGGTGTCCAGGAGATGATCGCCCACGGTTTCGCCGCCGACGGCGCCGACGCCGCGCGGCTGGCGCTGGGCGCCGGTGTCGACATGGAGATGGTCAGCACCAACCTCGTCGACCACGGCAAACGGCTGCTGAAGAACGGGGAGATCTCGGCGGAGCGGCTGAACGACGCGGTGGCGCGTATCCTGCGGCTGAAGTTCCGGCTCGACCTCTTCGACCACCCCTACGTGGACGAGGACGCGGCCGTCGGCAAGCCCGGCAAGGAGGCCCGTGCGGCCGCCCGCGAGACCGCCGCACGGTGCATGGTGCTGCTCCGGAACGAGAAGTCGGCGCTCCCCCTGAACACCTCGGCCCGTACCCTCGCGGTGGTCGGCCCGTTCGGCGACTCCACCGACCTCCTCGGCACCTGGGCCGGGCCCTGGGGCGAGTCGTTCCCCGCGGTCACGGTCCTCGACGCGGTCAGGGACGCCGTGCCGAAGGCCGAGGTGACCTACGCCAAGGGCGTGGCCGCCGACGGCGAGGACACCGGTGGCATCGCCAAGGCGGTGGCGGCGGCCAAGGCCGCCGAGGCGACCGTCGTGGTGGTGGGAGAGGCGTCCGCGCTCAGCGGAGAGGCGAGCGCGCGCAGCGACATCAGCCTGCCCGGCGCGCAGGAGAAGCTGATCGAGGCCATCGCCGGGACCGGCAAGCCGTTCGTGGTGGTGCTGGTCAACGGGCGCCCGCTGACGATCGGCGGCTGGCTGGAGTCGGCGCCCGCCGTCCTGGAGGCGTGGCACCCCGGTATCGAGGGCGGACACGCCATCGCGGACGTGCTGTTCGGAAAGGTCAACCCCGGCGGCAAACTGCCGGTGTCCTTCCCGCGCGCGGTCGGCCAGGTGCCGATCCACTACAACCACGAGAACACCGGCCGCCCCTACGACCCGGACAACAAGTACACGTCCAAGTATCTGGATCTGCCGAACGGCCCGCAGTTCGCCTTCGGACACGGCCTGAGCTACACCACCTTCGACATCGGCGAACCCAGGCCGGCGGTGACCCGGATTCCGGCCGCCGCGCTGCGCAAGGGCGACACCGTCGAAGTGGCGGTGGCGGTGCGCAACACCGGGCGGCGCACGGGCGACGAGGTCGTCCAGCTGTATCTGCGCGATCCGGTCGCGAGCATCGTCCAGCCGGTGCGCCGGCTGTGCGGTTTCCGCCGGGTCACCCTCGACGCCGGGAAGTCCACCACCGTGCGCTTCCGGCTGAGCGCGGAACACCTGGGCTTCTGGACCCACGATCCCGCGGGGACGTTCGTGGTGGAGAAGGGCGAGATCCGGCTCTACGCGGGCAACAGCTCCCTGGCCAAGGGCGAGCGGACTCTCACCATCACCTGACTCTCACCATCACCTCAGAGGCCCGCCGGCCGGGAACCGTCCCGGCCGATGTGCGCCGGGGGCGGTCCCGCACCGGCCCCGGCGCGCTGTCCTCCCCGGGGGCGCGACCAGTTGGTTGTAGGGTGCATGCTGACCGCCTCGTCCGACGGAGAACACCTCCATGACCGCCGCCGCGCCCTGCCCCCGCTCCCCCGCGCTCCGCCCGGCGGAGGTGCCGTGGGCGGTGTGATCACGGGCTTCGGCGTCATCGCGAGCATCATCGCCACCGGCTATGTGCTCGGCCGCCGCGACGCACTGGGGGAGCACGGCCGGGAGGTGCTCACCCGGCTGTCCTTCGCCGTGGCGTCCCCCGCACTGCTGTTCACCACCCTCTCCCGGGCCGACCTGTCCGTCGTGGTCTCCACGCCCCTGCTCGTCACGGGCTTGAGCACCTGTGTGGTCGCCGGGGTGTTCGTCGCCATCGGGACGTTGCGCCGGTGGAGCGTCGGACGCACCACGATCGGCGCGCTGTGCTCGAGCTATGTGAACGCGGGCAACCTGGGTATCCCCATCGCCGTGTACGTCCTCGGCGACGCGGGGGTGGTCGCTCCGGTCCTGCTCTTCCAGCAGCTCGTCATGACACCGATCGCGCTCACCGTCATCGACCTCAGCCGCCCCGATGTCCGCTCCGTCGTGCGCCGGCTCACCACCCCGTTCCGCAACCCCATCGTCATCGGCTCGCTGTCCGGTGTTGCGGTGGCGGCCACCGGGTGGCGGGTCCCGGGGCCGGTGCTGGAGCCGCTGACCCTGCTGGGCGGGATGGCCGTACCGGCCGTACTCCTGGCCTTCGGCATCTCCCTGCCGGGCACCGCGCTGCCCGGCCGGGGCGCGGAGCGCGGGCCGGTGCTGCTGTCGGTGGCGCTGAAGTCGTTCGCCCAGCCGGTGGTGGCGTGGGCCATCGCGGCCGGGGTGTTCGGGCTCGGCGGACCCGCTCTCTTCGCCGCCGTCGTCACCTCCGCGCTTCCGGCGGCGCAGAACCTCTTCACCTATGCCACGCGCTACGAGACGGGCACCGTGCTGGCCCGTGAGTCGATCCTGCTGTCGACGCTCCTGGCGGCACCCGTACTGCTGACGGTGGCGGCCCTGCTGGGCTGAATCCGCACCGCCGCCGCGGGCCCGGAAATCCGGTTGGGTTTACCCCCAGAGCCCCGGGGCAGGCGCTCATACGTGCTTCGGACCGGAGGCACGCACCGCGGGAGACGTGTGACATCCCGCAGGATGCGGCCCCCACCGGTCCTGCCCACGCTCCCGCGATGGGGACCCGCTTCGGTCCCGGCAACCCCGTCAGACATCGCAGGAGGTGTGTTCCGTGACGACAGCAGCGCAGCAGAAGATGGCACGGCCCCAGACCGGCCCCACCAAGCACGCGCACGACGACGCACCTGACACCAGTGCGGAGTTCCGTGAGATCGCCCGTCTGCCCGACGGGCCCGAGAAGGAGGCGCTGCGGCAACGTGTCGTGGAGGCCTGGATGCCCATGGCCGAACGGCTGGCCCGCCAGTACCGCAACCGCGGCGAGTCCCTGGAGGACCTCCAGCAGGTGGCCGCGCTCGGTCTGGTGAAGGCCGTCAGGCGCTACGACCCCGAACACGGCACGGCCTTCGCGGGGTTCGCGGTGCCCACCGTGGTCGGGGAGATCAAGCGCCACTTCCGGGACCACCTGTGGGTGCTGCACGTCCCGCGCCGGGTCCAGGACCTGCGCAACCGGGTACGGACCGCGCACCGCGAACTGTCCCACTCCCTCGACGACCGCCCGCCGCGCACCGAGGAGATAGCCGAGCGCACCGGCCTCACCGAGAAGGAGGTGCGCGCCGGGATGGAGGCCATGGGCAGCTTCACCCCGCTGTCCCTGGACGCGCAGCTGACGGGGGCGGACGACGGCTACTCCCTGGTGGACACGCTCGGCGCCCAGGAGCCCGCGTACGACCGGGTGGTGGACCGCGAGGCCGTACGGCCCGGGCTGGCCCGGCTGCCCGACCGGGAGCGGGAGATCCTCTACATGCGTTTCTTCTGCGACATGACCCAGAGCCGGATCGCGGAGCAGCTGGGCATCTCCCAGATGCATGTGTCCCGCCTCATCAACCGCACCTGCTCGACCCTGCGCGACCAGGCGCTCGCCGAGACGGCCCGAGCGGCCTGAACGGACCGGGCGGGCCGGGCGGGCCGGGCGATCGACGCGGGCGCCTGGCTCGCGAACCGCCCGGGCCCCGTCCGGGCCCGGGCCTAGTGCGTCAGGGTCGCCTTGGCCGCCACGATGATCAGGCCGAGCAGCAGATTGCCCGCCCCGGCCACCACGGTCAGCCGCAGGGAGGCCCCGGCGCGCCGTACGGCCACGCTCGCCCAGCCGATCTGTTCGGCCACCGCGACGGCGAGTGCGAACCAGGCCGTGCCCTCCAGCCCCAGCCCCAGCAGCGGGCTGATCGCCACGGCCACGGCGGGGGGCACGGCCGCCTGGACGATGGGCCACTCGTGGAGGGCGACCCGGCGCACCTCCCGGCCGTTCAGCGGCTGTTCGCCCAGCCGCTCACCCGCGAGGCGGGCGTAGACATGAGCGGCCCAGAACACCAGCCCGGTGATGAGGAGCAGCGCGACCAGCTGGACCCGGGGGTAGGGGCCGGGGGTTCCGGTCCCGGCCACCACGGAGGCGGCCAGCAGCGAGCCGTAGACCGCGCCCGAGTAATCGCGGGGGCGTTGGGGCGCGGCGCGGCCAGGTCGTGCCGCGGTCTTCATGCGGTGCTCAGACCCAGGACGGGTCCCACCCATCCGGAGCCGTGGTCGAGCTGGTAGTCGAGGTTGACGGCGGCGTTGACCAGGGCGAGATGGCTGAACGCCTGGGGGTAGTTGCCCAGTTGCTCACCGGTGAGCCCGATCTCCTCGGAGAACAGTCCGAGGTGGTTGGCGTAGGTGAGCATCTTCTCGAACGTCAGCCGGGCCTGCTCCAGCCTGCCGGAGCGGGCGAGCGCGTCCACGTACCAGAAGGTGCACATGGAGAAGGTGCCCTCGGAGCCGACCAGTCCGTCGGGCGAGGCGGCCGGGTCGTACCGGTAGACGAGGCTGTCGGACACCAGGTCCTGGTTCATCGCGTCGAGGGTGGACAGCCACATGGGGTCGCGGGGTTCGACGAAGCCGATGAGCGGCATCAGCAGCAGCGAGGCGTCGAGCACGGGCGAGCCGTAGTGCTGCACGAACGCCTCGCGGGTCCGGTTCCAGCCGCGGTCCATGATCTGCTGATAGACGGAGTCCCGGGTGACCCGCCACATGGTCTGGTGGCTGGGGCGGCCGCGGCTCTCGGCGAGTCTGACGGCGCGGTCCAGCGCGACCCAGGACATCATCCGTCCGTAGGTGAAGTTCTGGCGGCCGCCGCGGGTCTCCCAGATGCCCTCCTCCGGGCGGTCCCAGTTGTCGCAGAGCCAGTCGACGACCCGGGACATCTCGGACCAGGCGCGGTGGCCGACGGTGATCCCGTGGGTGTCCGCGTGGAAGAGCGAGTCCATCATCTCGCCGTAGATGTCGAGTTGCAGCTGGTCGGCGGCGCCGTTGCCGATCCGGACCGGGCCCGAGCCGCGGTAGCCCTCGAAGTGGTCGAGGGTCTCCTCCACGAGCTCGGAGCTGCCGTCCACCCGGTACATGATCTTCATCGGTCCCGAGGCGTCACCCGCCTTCTCCACCACCCGGTCCCGCAGCCAGTTGGCGAACGCCTCGGCCTCGGCGGTGAAACCCAGCCCGAGCAGCGCGTAGATGGAGAACGAGGCGTCCCTGATCCAGGTGTAGCGGTAGTCCCAGTTGCGCTCCCCGCCGATCTGTTCGGGGAGCGCGGCGGTCGGGGCGGCCACCAGGGCACCGGTGGGCGCGTAGGTCATCAGCTTGAGGGTGATGGCGGACCGGGCCACCGTCTCCCGCCAGCGTCCGGTGTAGCGCGAGCCGCGTGTCCAGCGGCGCCAGAAGCGGGTGGTGGTGTCCAGCAGCCGCAGGATCTCCTCCTCGGGCACCCGCCGGGGAGGCACCGCGTGGCCCGCCTCGGCGGTGTCCAGGACAACGCCCGCGGCCTGGCCCGCGGCCAGGTCGAGGGTGGAGCGGATGTCCCCGTCGGCGGCGTGGATCTCGGTGTGCTCGCTGACCCGGTCTCCCGCGGGGTGCAGGGTGATGTCGACCGTGTCGCCGTGGAAGACGGCTCCCTCGTCGTGGAGCTTCAGGGCGTGGCGTTCGCGTCCGTAGCCCGGCCGGGGGCAGCAGTCCAGCTCGAACCGCATCCGGCCGCGCACCACCCGGATCATCCGGACCAGCCGGTGGCGGTCGGTGGCGGTGCCCGGGGCGACCGGCATGAAGTCGTACACCTCGCCGACGCCGTCCGGGGTCATGAACCGGGTGATGAGAATGGCGGTGTCCGGGAGGTAGAGCTGTTTGGTGATGTAGTCCGGATGTCCCGGGGTGATCCGGAAGTGTCCGCCGCGTCCCTGGTCGAGCAGGGCGGCGAAGACGCTCGGGGAGTCGAATCGCGGACTGCAGAACCAGTCGATCGTGCCATCGGTGGCCACCAGTGCCGCGGTCTGGAGATCCCCGATGAGTCCGTGGTCACTGATCTTCGGATAGGTGTCCATCGTGGGGTCCTCCCACCGGATTCGCCACCCGTGCTCAGCTCACGCACCATCGTCGCACCGCGCGCCCGGTCCCGCGCGCCGGACGGCACTCACCCCGCGTTGCGCCGCTGGAACGATGTGCATCGGCTCAGTGGGTGACCGTGGCGCCGTCGGAAGTGACGCCGCCGCCCGGGGCTGCGAGGGTCAGTGCGCCTACCGGTACGTCACCGTGAAGGAGAGCGCCAGTGAACGCCAGTGCCGAGCAGCCCCGTCCGATCCCGCTGCCCCCGCTGCTCACCGGGCAGAAGGCCCTGGTGACCGGGGCCAACTCGGGCATCGGCAAGGCCACGGCGCTCGCCCTGGGCCGCGCGGGCGCCGATGTGGTCGTCAACTACGTCTCCGACCGCCCCTCGGCCGAGGCCGTGGTCAAGGAGATCGAGGGCCACGGGGTGCGGTCCTTCGCCCACCAGGCGGACGTGTCCCAGGAGGACCAGGTGGTCGACATGGTCAAGGCCGTGGTCGACCGCTTCGGCACCTTGGACATCCTGGTGTCCAACGCCGGGCTCCAGCGTGACGCCCCGACGGTGCGGATGACCCTGGCGGAGTGGCGACAGGTCCTCGATGTCAATCTCACCGGCCAGTTCCTCTGCGCCCGGGAGGCGATCAAGGAGTTCCTGCGGCGCGGGGTGGTGCCGGAGGTGTCCCGGGCGGCCGGGAAGATCGTCTGTATGAGTTCGGTCCACCAGATCATCCCGTGGGGCGGACATGTGAACTACGTGTCGTCGAAGGGGGGTGTGGCGATGATGATGCAGACCCTGGCACAGGAGCTCGCCCCGCAGCGGATCCGGGTGAACGCGGTGGCGCCCGGTGCCATCAAGACCCCCATCAACCGCAGCGCGTGGGAGACCCCGGAGGCGCTGGACGATCTGCTGTCCCTCATCCCCTACGGACGGATCGGCGTCCCGGACGACATCGCCAACGCGGTGGTACTGCTCGCCTCGGACCTGTGCGACTACGTGGTGGGCACCACCCTCTACGTGGACGGCGGAATGACCCTCTTCCCCGGCTTCGCGACCGGCGGCTGACGGAACACCACGCCCCGCCCGGCTCGGTCGAGGGCGGTGTGCACGGCGGTCGGGGCATGGCCGGGGACGGTGGCGAGTTCCTCGAACTCGACCACGTTGTCCAGTTCGGTGCCCATGGCCACGTTGGTGACCCGTTCGAGGATGATCTCCACCATCACCGGCACCCGGTACTCGGCCATCAGCTTCTTGGCCTCCTCCAGCGCCGGAAGGATGTCCCGCGGCTCATGGACCCTGATGGCCTTGCAGCCCAGCCCCTCCACGACCTTCACATGGTCGACCCCGTAGCCACCCAGCTCGGGGGCGTTGACGTTGTCGAAGGAGAGCTGGACGCAGAAGTCCATGTCGAAACCGCGCTGGGCCTGGCGGATCAGGCCCAGATAGGCGTTGTTGACGACCACATGGATGTACGGGATCCGGAACTGCGCCCCGACGGCCAGCTCCTCGATCATGAACTGGAAGTCGTAGTCGCCGGAGAGCGCCACCACGGCGGCCTCCGGATCGGCCGTCGCCACCCCGAGCGCGGCCGGGGCGGTCCAGCCCAGCGGACCGGCCTGACCGGCGTTGATCCAGTGCCGGGGGCGGTAGACGTGCAGCAGCTGGGCGGCCTGGATCTGAGACAGACCGATGGTGCTGACATAGCGGGTCTCCCGGCCGAACGCCCGGTTCATCTCCTCGTAGACCCGCTGCGGTTTGACCGGCACCTCATCGAAGTGGGTTCTGCGCAGCAGGGATCCCTTGCGCCGCAGACAGCTCGCGGCCCAGGCGGAACGGTCCTCGAGCGAGCCGGTGCGCCGGAGCTCACGGGCGGCGGTGACGAACAGCTCCAGGGCGGCCCCGGCATCGGAGACGATGCCGAGGTCGGGCGCGAACACCCGGCCGATCTGGGTGGGTTCGATGTCCACATGGACGAAGGTCCGGCCCCGGGTGTAGGTCTCGATGCCGCCGGTGTGGCGATTGGCCCAGCGGTTGCCGATGCCCAGCACGAAGTCGGACTCCAGCAGGGTGGCGTTGCCGTACCGCTGGGAGGTCTGGACGCCGACCATACCGGCCATCAGCGGATGGTCGTCGGGGATGGATCCCCAGCCCATCAAGGTGGGCACCACCGGCACCCCGGTCAGCTCCGCGAACTCGACCAGGAGGGCGGACGCGTCGGCGCCCACCACTCCGCCGCCCGCGACGATCAGCGGACGTTCCGAGGACTGGAGCATCCGCAGGGCCTTGTCGATCTGCGCCCGGGTCGCGGACGGCCGGTAGACGGGCAGCGGTGCGTAGGTGTCCGGGTCGAACTCGATCTCGGCCATCTGGACGTCGACGGGCAGGTCGATGAGGACCGGGCCGGGCCGCCCGGAGCGCATGAGGTGGAACGCCTGCTGGAACGCGCCCGGCACCTGGGCGGGTTCGAGGACGGTCATGGCCATCTTGGCCAGCGGCCCGGCGACCGCGGCGATGTCGACCGCCTGGAAGTCCTCCTTGTGCAGGGCGGCCACCGGCGCCTGGCCCGTGACGCACAGGATCGGGACCGAGTCGGCGCCCGCCGAGTACAGCCCGGTGATCATGTCGGTGCCGGCCGGGCCGCTGGTGCCCACGCACACCCCGATGTTCCCGGCCCTGGCCCGGGTGTAGCCCTCGGCCATGTGCGAGGCGCCCTCGACATGCCGGGCGAGGATGTGGGTGAGGCCGCCGTCGCCGCGCATCGCGGCGTAGAAGGGGTTGATCGCCGCACCGGGGAGCCCGAAGACGTGGGTGGTGCCTTCACACTTCAGGATCTCCACCGCTGCCCGGGCCGCGGTCATGCGCGCCATGAGGTTGCTCCTGGGATCGGACCGGTTCTCCGGATGCGCTGATTATTCTTCCGCATCACGGAATTCCAATTCTGCTGAACGGAAAAGATGGTCCATGGCGGGAGGGAGCCCGTCAAGGGGCGCGCACCGGTGGTTCAGCCCTCCCGCCGGTAGAGGTCGGTCAGCAGGGCCACGGCGGCCGGTGCGGCCGGATGGGGGTCGTCCCGCCACCAGATGAGCCGCACCGGGATGGGCGCGGCGTCCCGCAGCGGCCGGAAGACGATCCCGGCCCGCGGGTACTGGGTCACGGTGGACTCGGCCGTGATCCCGATACAGCGCCCGGTCGCGATGACGGAGAGCCAGTCGTCGACGTCCTGGGTGTACTCCATGACCGGACGGCGGTCCGGCGGCCACAGATCGGCGGTGGTGGTGCCGGTGCGCCGGTCGATGACCAGGGTGCGGTCGCCGGTCTCGGCGAGCCGGATGGAACGGCGGCGCGCCCACGGGTCGTCGGCGGCCATCGTGCAGTAGCGCCGCTCGAGCCCGACCACCACACTCTCGATCCGCCGGTCCTCGGGCTCGGTGCGGACCACGGCGATGTCGCAGGCGCCCTCGGCAAGCCCTCCCGTCGCGGAGTTGGTGCGCACCAGATGCAGTTCCACGTCCGGGCGCGCCGCGGGCCAGCGGCGCTGGAACTCCAGGGTGTGGCGGCCCATGGCCGACCAGGCGTGGCCGATCCGCAGCCTGCTGTGCCCGGTGGCGGCCTCGCGCACCAGGTCGTCGGCCTCGGCCAGCAGACGGCGGGCACGGGAGAGGACCTGGGTGCCGGCCGCGGTGGGCACCACCTCCCGGCTGGTGCGGCGCAGCAGCCGTACGCCGAGCACGGCTTCGAGCGAGGCGAGGGTACGGGAGACGGCCGCCTGGGAGACGCCCAGGTCGATGGCGGCGTCGGTGAAGCTGCCCGCGTCGGCGATCGCGACGAGGCAGCGCAGCTGCCGTAGTTCGAGACTCATAACTCAAGCGTATGGATTACGCGTCCCATGCATTTTGTGAAAGGACGGCATGGTCTCACGCTCGACGCATGCGGACGATGACGCGCGGGCGGCGGACGGCCCAGGCCGGTGTCGATGGCGGGGCCGGTGTCGGTGCCGGGAACGGGATCGAGGGAGGCGGGACTCCGGGTTCCGCCGGGGACGGCGGGGGCCGCCGTCTCGCGGGGATCGCGATGATGTGCGGCAGCGGGCTGTCCAACCAGACCGGTGCCGCGATCGGCGCGCTGGCCTTCCCGGTGATCGGTCCGGCCGGGGTGGTGGCGGTGCGGCAGTGGGTGGCGGCGGTGGTGCTGCTGTCCGTCGGACGGCCGCGCCTCCGGTCGTTCACCGCCCGGCAGTGGCGCCCGGTGCTGCTGCTGGCGGCGGTGTTCGCCACGATGAACCTGTCGCTGTACAGCGCGATCGACCGGGTCGGCCTCGGCCTGGCGGTGACGCTGGAGTTCCTCGGCCCGCTGGCGGTGGCGCTGGCCGGTTCCCGACGGGCCGTGGACCTGGCGTGTGCGCTGGTCGCCGCGGCCGGGGTGGTGACCCTGACCCGGCCGCAGCCGTCCACCGACTACCTGGGCATCGGCCTGGGCCTGCTGGCCGCCGTGTGCTGGGCGTCCTACATCCTGCTGAACGGAACGATCGGGCGCAGGCTGCCGGGAGCCGAGGGTTCGGCGGCCGCCGCCGGGCTGTCGGGACTGCTGTTCGTGCCCGTCGGCACCGTGGTCCTGCTCCACCATCCGCCGACCGGACCGGCGCTGGTCTGTGCGGCGGTCGCGGGGGTGCTGTCCTCGGCCGTGCCGTTCGTCAGCGATGTGCAGGCCCTGCGGCGGGTGCCCGCGCGGTTCTTCGGGATCTTCATGAGCGTCAACCCGGTGCTGGCCGCCGTGGTGGGCCTGGTCGTGCTGGGCGAGTCGCTGACGTGGAGCGCCTGGACGGCCATGGCCGCCGTCGTGGTCAGCAACGCGGTCAGCGTCCTGGCATCGGGGCGCCGCGCCGGGTGACGCGTCGGCGGGGGGACGGACGGGTGCCTAGTGGGTCTGGATCCACCACGCCATCAGGCCAATGGCCGCGGTGCCGGATGCGTACGAGGCGCCGCGGACGAAATTCGCCGCGGCGAGCCGGCCGTATCGACGCCATCTGCTGCTGGAACGACTGGGTACGGGTGGGCGAACCTCCATCGTGTGCATGTGGGGCCCCTTTCGTGAACGGGGGAACGACGCGCTGAAGAAAGCATACAAAAGTGTGAACTTCCCCCATGTATCGGACTCGCCGGGAAAGGAGAATTCCGACGAAATATCAGAACGGCACGGTCAGCGGGGTTTGGCCACCGCCGGGAGGTCGCGCCCCACCCCCTGACGCACCCCGCCCCCCTGACACACCCCAAGGACACACCCCGCGGCGGTGGTGCCGGGCCCCGCCCCGTGCGCTCAGGCGCCGTGCCAGCGCAGCACCGCGCCCAGGCCACCGGCCGGGCCGGACACCCCCTCCGGCACCAGCAGCACCTCGGTGTCGGCCACCGCGGCCGAGCGCATCAGCGCGTCGTCCGCGCGCGCGGGCTCGGGTGTGCTCACCCCGAGCGCCCGTGCCTGGGCCCGCTGCACCGCCACCTGGTCGGCCGAGGGGCCGACCCACACCTCATGGCGCATATCGCCGCCCGCCTGCCCCAGCAGCAGGGTGGCCGCCTGGTGGCTGCGCATCGCCTCCACCACCGCGGGCACACCCTCCGCCGCGCCGCTCGGCGCGCTGCCGTCGTGGCCGCTCTGCGCGCCCGGACGGCCGCGCCCCGCGCGGAAGGCGTCGAGGACGGACTCCAGGTGGGAGCGGGCGTGCTCGGCCCGGGCGTGGTCGATCTCCGCCTCGAGGAGCGCCCGCGAGCTTCCCGCGGCGCGACTGCCGCGCTGCACCTCCACCGCCCGCTCCCGCAGCGGCTCGGGCAGCCGGTCGCGTACCGCCCGGCGCTCCCGGGGGTCACCGGTGAGGATCAGCAGCTGCGCATGGCTGTCCGGCCAGCGGCGGAGCAGTTCCTCGGCGACCTGGTCCGCGGTGTGGTCCCAGCTGTTCTCCATCCGGTTGCGGTAGCGCCACTCGTACCGGTCGGCGGGTACGGACCGGTGTCCCCGGCCCGGTGGACTTCCGCCCGAGGTGTGGCACAGCGGATGGGAGCCACCGGCGTCCCGCAACTCCAGATCGGCGCCCGACCGGTCGACGTAGGCCAGCATGCAGGACGGCCACTCGCCCCGCAGGGCGGCCAGCGGCGCCACCCGCGGCAGCGAGGTCCACGAGGTGGCCACATCGCCCGGTGACACGGCGAGCGGCATGTCGAGGACCACCTCTCCGCCCGCGGCGAACAGCGCCCGCCCCGCCGACGGCCTGGTCGCCCGCTCCCCGGCGAGTCTGCCGACCAACGCCTCGCAGGTGGCGGGGTCGGCGCCCTGGCCGGTCAGCTGATCGGCCACATACCGCTCCCGCAGCTTGCGCCGCCGGGGCGCGTCCTCCGTGGTCCGCGAGGTGTCCATGTAGACACACGCCCACGGACCGGGACGATCGAACAACGGCTTCAGGAAACCAACATCCATGACCTCCCCCAACCCGGGGAAACACGGCCGGGACCCCTCGACCCGTAGCCCTCCGGATCGCGGTCCCTTTCCTGCACACCAGGATCCCTCCACCGCACCGGGATCGCCAGAGCCGACTAGAATCGCTGCCATGGCTCGCTCCAACGAGGAGGTCGAAGCCCTCCTGCGCGAGTACGCCGATCTCCTGCTGATCACGGGCGGAGACGCGTTCCGGGCGCGCGCCTACGAGAAGGCCGCGCGGGCCATCGCCGGCCATCCCGTCGATGTCGCGCGGCTGGACGCCAAGGGGCTGCGGGAGATCCCCAATGTCGGCCGGTCCATCGCCGACAAGGTCGTCGAATTCCTGCGGACCGGGACCATGCCCGCGGTCGAGGAGGCGCGGGCGGCCATCCCGGCGGGGGTCCGGGAACTGACCGCCATCCCCGCCCTCGGTCCGAAGAAGGCCATGCTGCTGTACGAGGAGTTGCGGATCTCCTCGGTCGACCAGCTGGCCGGGGCGATCGAGGAGCACAAGCTGCGCGATCTGAAGGGCTTCGGGCCGAAGTCGGAGGAGAACATCCTCCATGGCATCGGGCTGCTGCGGGCCACCGGAAACCGGATTCCACTGGACGAGGCCATGGAGGTCGCCGATGACATCGTGGCCGCCCTCTCCGAGGTGCCCGGCTGCCGGCGGTGTGCCTACGCGGGCTCGCTGCGGCGGATGAAGGAGACCGTCGGTGATGTCGACATCCTGGTGGCGGCGGAGGAATCCGCCCCGTTCATGGACGCCTTCACCGGGCTGCCGTACACCACCGAGGTCATCGCCCACGGGCTGAAGAAGACCTCGATCCGCACCACCAAGGGGCTCCAGGTGGATCTGCGGGTGCTGCCGCTGGATTCCTGGGGCGCGGGGATGCTGTACTTCACCGGCTCCAAGGCCCACAACATCCGCGTCCGCGCCATCGCCGTCCGGCACGGCCTCAAGCTCTCCGAATACGGCCTCTTCGAGACCAAGAGCGGAAAGAAGATCGCCTCGCGCAGCGAGGAGGACGTCTACGCCCGGCTCGGTATGGAATGGATCCCGCCGACGCTGCGCGAGGACCGCGGCGAGGTCAAGGCCGCCCTCGACGGCAGCCTGCCCGCGCTGGTCCGCGAGTCCGATCTGCGCGGTGATCTGCACACCCACACCGATCTGACCGACGGTCTGGCACCGCTGGAGGACATGATCGCCAAGGCCGAGCGGCGCGGTTACGCGTACTACGCGGTCACCGATCACGCGCCGAAGCTGTACATGCAGCAGATGACCGAGGAGAAGATGCTGGCCCAGCGGGCGCGGCTGCGCGGGCTGGACCGGGGGCGCGGCCACCGGGACACCCGGCTGCTGCACGGCGTGGAGCTCAACATCGACGCCGACGGCGAGGTGGACTGGCCGGGCGACTTCCTCGAGGAGTTCGATGTGTGCGTGGCCTCGGTGCACTCGCAGTTCGGCCAGGACCGGGACACCATGACCCGGCGGCTGGTGCGGGCCTGCGAGAACCCCCATGTGAACATCATCGGCCATCCCACGACCCGGCTCATCGGCAAACGGCCGGGCGTGGACGCCGATTTGGACGAGGTGTTCGCCGCCTGCGCCCGTACCGGCACCGCACTGGAGATCAACGCCCATCCGGACCGGCTGGATCTGTCCGACGAGAACATCCTGCGGGCGAAGTCGCACGGTGTGGTGTTCGCGCTGGACAGCGACGCGCACTCCACCCGCGATCTGGACCATATGCGCTACGGGGTGGGCATCGCCCAGCGCGGCTGGCTCACCACGGACGATGTCATCAACACCTGGTCGCTCACCCGGCTGCGGCGTTTTCTGCGCAAGAAACGCACCGGTGGGGGCCGTTGAGCGGGGGCGCGGTCACGGATCCGGTCAGCGGCGGGTGTCACGCCCGGGTGCCAGCAGCCCGACGACGGACAGCGCGGCCCAGCCCACCGACACGGCGACGGCCGCGGCACGCCGCTCACGGCCGGGCAGCGTCCGGCCCAGCAGCCCCGCGTCGCCGAGGTCCGCGGCGATCCGCAGCGCGGTGGCCGTGGTCAGCGCCGGACCGCGGGGCGCCACGGCCATGGCGAGCCCGCTCGCCGCGTCCCGCAGGCCCAGCGGGCGCAGCGAGACACGGGTCGCGGATTCCGTACGGCCGTGCGCGTCCACCAGTCCGGAGGGTCTGGCCAGCAGCGCGGGCCAGGCCGTCACCGCCACTCCGTACAGCGCCGTGGCCGCACCCACCGTCCGCAACAGGCCAACCCGCATCGCCCGTGTCACCCTCTTCCGTGTTCGTGATCGCCGTGGCTCATTCCTGCCCACTGTGCCCCCTGTGGCACGAGACGGCATCATCGGACGGCGACCGTCCGTCAACCCCGTCAGCCAGGAACCCGTATGGCCCATCCCGATCGTGACCCCGACTCCGCTTCCGGCACCTGGCCCGCCCGGCAGGCGCCGAAGGCCCGTGCCCTCACCGAGCTGGACGCGCGGATCTGCCGCTGCCGGGCCTGTCCGCGGCTGGTGGAGTGGCGGGAGGAGGCCGCCCGCACCAAGCGCCGGGCCTTCGCCGACTGGGACTACTGGGCCCGGCCGGTACCGGGGTTCGGACCGCCGGACGCCGCGGTGGCCATCGTCGGTCTCGCCCCGGCCGCACACGGCGCCAACCGGACGGGCCGGATGTTCACCGGCGACCGCTCCGGAGACTTCCTGTACGCGGCGCTGTACGCCCTCGGCCTGGCCAGTCAGCCCACCGCCACCCACCGCGGGCACGGGCTCGAGCTGCACGGCGTACGGATCACGGCGCCGGTGCACTGCGCACCGCCCGCCAACCGGCCCACCCCCGGGGAGCGGGACACCTGCCGCCCGTGGCTGGCCCGGGAACTCACCCTGCTGCGGCCGACGGTGCGCTCGGTCGTGGCGCTCGGCGCGTTCGGCTGGCAGGCCGCGCTGCCCGCGCTGGCCGCAGCCGGGTGGCAGGTGCCCCGTCCGCGCCCCGTCTTCGCACACGGGGCGCGGACCGAACTGCGAGCGGCCGACGGGGGCGCGCCGCTGGGGCTGTTCGGCTGCTATCACGTGAGCCAGCAGAACACCTTCACCGGACGGCTCACCCCGGACATGCTGTGCGAGGTGCTCCGCGGGGCGGCGGAGGCGGCCGGGCTGCCGGTGTCCGGTACGGACTGACCGGACGGCCCGCCGTGGTCTCCGCGTGGGTCTGTGCGCGGTGGGGAGGCCCCGGGCACTGGGGCAGGAGGGCGCCCGGAGCCTCGATCTGAGGGACGGCCTGGCTCAGTTGAGTCCGGCGTCCGCGTCACCGGCGTCGCCCGCGTCGGCGGCTCCGGCGTCACCCGCGCCCGCGTCACCGGCACCGGCGTCACCCGCGCCCGCGTCACCACCGGCACCGCCGTTGGCCTGGGCACCACCGTTGGCCTGGGCACCACCGTTGGCCTGGGCACCGCCGTTGGCCTGGGCACCGCCCTGGTCACCGGCGCCACCCGCGGCACCGCCTTCGTCACCCGCGCCACCGGCTCCACCGGCGTCGCCCGCGTCACCGCCACCACCACCGGCGTCGGCGCCGATGACGGCACCGGTGGCCTCGAGCGCACCGGTCACCGGCTGGAAGAAGGTCTCGCCGCCCTGGGTGCAGTCGCCGCTGCCGCCCGAGGTCAGACCGACCGCCGCGTCCTCGGCGAACATCGCACCGCCGCTGTCACCGGGCTCCGCGCACACATCGGTCTGGATGAGGCCGTTGACGATGTCGCCGTTGCCGTAGTTCACCGTGGCGTTGAGACCGGTGACCTCGCCGTCCTTGAGCCCGGTGGTGCTTCCGGAGCGCTGCACCTTCAGGCCCACGCTCGCCTCGACCGCGCGCCCGATCTCCTGGGTGCTGCCGTTCTGGAGGTCGACGGTGCTGGACGCCTTGGTGTTGGCGTCGTCGTACATGACGAGCGCGAAGTCGTTCTCGGGGAACTTGGAGTCCTGCACGGTGCCCACCTGGTTGGCGCCCGCCTCGTCCGAGGTCCAGGTCTGGGAGGCGTTGCCGCAGTGGCCCGCGGTCAGGAAGCCCGGCGCTCCGTCGACGGTGACGTTGAAGCCGAGGGAACACCGCGCGCCACCGCCGAAGATGGCATCGCCGCCGTCGAGACCGTCCGCGGCCTCGTCACCGCCGGCACCTCCGGCGGCCCCGGCTCCGGCGTCACCCGCGCCCCCGGCACCGCCCGCACCCGCGTCGCCGGCGCCTTCGCCACCCGCCCCGGCGTTCCCGGCCCCGGCCTCACCGCCCGCACCGGCGTCACCGGCATCACCGGCATCACCGGCATCACCGCCTTCGGCGCCCGGCTGGGCCGGTTCCTCGCCGTCGAAGCGCTTGAACTCGCCCTTGGACCGCTTCACGCTGACCAGGCCGTCCATCGCGTCGGTGGCCTTGGTCAGGGTGGCCCATTTGGTGCCGGTCACCGTGCGGTCCGCGGTCACCTGTACCTGGTTGGTGACCGGGTCGATCGACCACGCCGTGCCGGGCACGGAGGCGTCGCTGCTCAGCGTCTTGGTGGCACCCTTCAGATCCGCCATGCTGTTCTTGACGATCTTGGCCACGGCGCCCTTGGCGCGGACGTCATCGGCCGAGTTCTCGTCCATCACATTCATGACGAGCTTGCGGGTGCCGTTGTCGTAGTACCAGCCCGCGCCGTTGTCGCCGAGGTCCGAGGCGAGGGAACGGGCGAGTTTCACCGCCGCGGTGGACGAGAAGGTCTTGGCCTCCGACGACTTGTCCGGGCTCGCGTTGGCGTTGGGCAGCAGGATGACTGCCGCACCGAGCGCGGCGATGGCAGCTCCGGCGACGGCAACGTTGCGCTTGTTCACACGTCGGTGGCTCAACTCAGTGACCTCCGGTAGGGGGAGCGCGAGGACCGTCCGGGGAAAGCGCCTGACCGCGTTCCGCCACGCCCCCGCGCGGGGCCACCACGTCGTACGCGGATGCGTTTACTCCGTTCTCACCACCACTCACACTGTGATGAAAGGCTGCGCCGGAGCGATCGGTATGAGTAGGCTCCGCCGCTTCCGCTCGCCGGACGGCCCCGCCCCGAACGGTCCGGCCCGGGGCGGCCCCGCCCCGGACGGTCCGGCCCGGGGCGGTCCAGCCCGCCGCTCCCCCCGGTGCGCGCGTCCCCGGCATCCTCGGCGGCCGCCGCCTGGGCCCGCAGTTCCCACACCTCGCCGAGCGCCATCCGTTCCGACGCCGCGGCCGGGGAGCCGTCGGTGGTCTCGAAGTGGTCGACGTAGCGGCCGATGAACTCCTGCCAGCGGTGGTTGACCGGGTCCCGGTCCAGGGCCGCCATCGCGGCGGCGAAGTCCTCGCAGTCCACGAGGTGGAACAGATGGCGTCCGCTGCGCCAGATCCGCCAGTTGCCGATCCCGGCCCGGTGCAGCGCCTCCAGCAGATCCGCCGGAACCGTGGCGTGCACCTGCTCGTAGCCCGCTTCCTGACCCTCTTTGAGTACCGAGTGCAACGCCACGCGCATGGATGCTCCTCCCTCTCTCGGCCCATCTCGGCCCATCTCGGCTCACCGGGAGTAAACCGCTCCGATGAGCCACCGTCGAGCCCGCGATGGGGTGGCGATGGGGTCCGCCCGTCCGGGCGACTCGGAGGCCCCTGCAAAGGATTCGATCACCCAGATGATTGTTTTTGATTGGAAGAGCCCGCTAATAAGCAACTCTTGACATACCGTGTCGTCGCCATCAGAGTCATCCCCGCTGCCTACCGGACACGGAGAGCCAGGAGTGATGCCTGATGCCCCAAATCCCCGCGGTCTCACGTCGATTGCTCTTGGGCGGCGCCCTGGCCACAGGTGCGCTGGCGGCGGGCACGGGGCAGGCGGCGGGTGCCTCCGGCCAGTCCGCCGCCCCGCCCGTGACATCCGCCGCTCCGAAGCGGCGGCCCGGCCAGAAGTCCATGATCGGCGTGCCCTATGAGCCGCACCGGACGGTCCGCACCGCCGTGATCGGGCTCGGCAACCGCGGCTCCGAGATGTCCGAGGGCTGGTCCGCCATCCCCGGCTGTACGGTCACCGCCGTCTGCGACATCCGCGCCGACCGCGCCAAGCGCACCGCCGACCGGCTGGCCGCCCTCGGCACACCGCGCCCCGCCGAGTACGGCGGCTCCGACACGTCGTACGCCGCGATGCTGCAGCGCGACGACATCGACCTCGTCTACATCGCCACTCCGTGGGAGTTCCACTACGAGCACGGCAGAGCCGCCCTGCTGGCCGGAAAGCACGTCATCGTCGAACTCCCCATCGCCACCGAGCTGCACGAGCTGTGGGATCTCGTGGACACCTCCGAGCGCACCCGCCGGCATCTGATGCTGTCCGAGAACTGCTGTTACGGACGGAACGAGCTCGCCATGCTCAAAATGGCGCACGAGGGCCTGTTCGGCGAGGTCACCAACGGCCACGGCGGCTATCTGCACGACCTGCGCGAGCTGCTGTTCTCGGACACGTACTACACCGACGCATGGCGGCGGCTGTGGCATACGCGCAGCACCGCGTCCTTCTACGCGATGCACGGCCTGGCCCCCGTCGCCGCGGCCATGGACATCAACCGCGGCGACCGGATGACCGTGCTGCGGGCCACCTCCACCGAGCCCAGGGGGCTGGCGGACTACCGCAAGCGGTTCGTCCCGAGGTCGCATCCGTCGTGGAAGGAGACGTACATCAACGGTGACCTGGTCACCTGCCTGATCGACACGGCCGGCGGCCGGGTCATCCGGGCCGAGCACGACGTCAGCTCGCCGCGCCCCTACAGCCGCATCAACAGCCTCGCGGGCAGCCGCGGCATCTTCGAGGACTACACGGGCACCTCGAAGACCGGCGGGCGCGTCTACCTGGAGCCGGACCACAGCGGTCACACCTGGCACGACTTCGAGTCCTACCGCAAGGAATTCGACCACTGGCTGTGGAAGAAGCTGGCCGACGACGCCGCCAACGGCGGCCATGACGGCATGGACTACGTCCTTCAGTGGCGCACCGTCCAGCAGATGCGCGCGGGTCTGGTGCCGGACATCGACGTGTACGACTCGGCGGCCTGGTGCTCGCCCGTACCGCTGAGCGTCACCTCCCTGGCGGCGGGCGGGCGCCCGGTGGCGATGCCGGACTTCACCCGTGGCCAGTGGGTCAATCACCGCCCGGGTCTGGACTCGCGCGCCACGGAGATGCCGCCGGCCGGCTGACGCGCCCCGGACCCCGCTGGGCAACCGACGGCGGTGCCGTCCCGGCCGGTCGGGCCGGGGGCACCGCCGGAACTGGTCCCATGGCCGGAACTCCCGTGCGGCGCTCTACGATGCAAGCCCGGAACGCCCCAGGAAGGACCTGACGCCATGGCCATCACCCCCGTGCGCGACCGCTCCACGATCATGGTCCTGAACGGGCCGAACCTGAATCTCCTCGGGCGCCGCCAGCCCGATATCTACGGCACGGACACGTTGGCCGACATCGAGAAGCTGGTCGCGGAGACCGCCGCGCCGCACGGTCTGACCACGGACTGCCGCCAGAGCAACCACGAGGGCCAGCTGATCGACTGGGTCCACGAGGCGCGTGAGCGGCACGCGGCCGTCATCATCAACCCCGCCGGCTACTCCCACACCTCGGTCGCCCTGCGGGACGCCCTGGCGACCTGCGACGGGATGCCGATCGTCGAGGTGCACATCTCCAACATCCACCGGCGCGAGGCGTTCCGGCACCACTCCTATGTCTCCGAGCTCGCCGACGGTGTGATCGCCGGTTGCGGTATCCAGGGGTACGCGTTCGCGGTGGAGCGGGCGGCCGCGCTGCTCGCCGCGGCCACGGCGTGACCGTACGGCCCTGATGACGCGTCAGCCCCGGATCACACATCAGGCCCGGATGACGCGGACTCCGGCCTCGGCGTAGGGGGCGATCCGTTCGTCGTCGGCGCCGGTGTCCGTGACCAGCACATCGATCGCCTCGAGTGGGCAGATCCGGGCGAACGCCCGTCGGCCCAGTTTGGAGCTGTCCGCCACGACCGCCACCCGCGCGGCGCGGGCGGCCATCAGATGGTTGATGCTGGCCTCGCCCTCGTGGTGGGCGGTGGCCCCCTGGGCGGCGTCCAGGGCGTCCACGCCGAGGACGGCCAGATCGAGCGAGACCTCCGTGAGCACCCCGGTGGCCAGCGGCCCCATCAGCTCGAACGACTGGGGGCGGGCGACCCCGCCGGTGAGCACGATCTTGACCTGGGGGCGCACCGCCAGCTCACTGGCGATGTTCAGCGCGTTCGTCACGATCGTGACGCCCGGACCGCCGTCGGAGGCGGTCAGCTCACCGCGGGTGGCGATGGCGCGGGCGGCTTCGGTGGTGGTGGTCCCGCCGTTGAGGCCGAGGATCGAGCCGGGTTCGACCAGACGGGCGACGGCCGCGCCGATCCGCTGCTTCTCCGGGGCGTGCCGGGCGGTCTTGTAGCGCAGCGGAAGGTCGTACGAGAGGTTGTGCGCGACCGCGCCGCCACGGGTGCGGGTGAGCATCTGCTGCTGCGCCAGCTCGTCCAGGTCCCGCCGGATCGTCGCGGCGGAGACCGCCAGCTCGGCGGCCGCCTCCTCGACCTCGATCCTGCCGTCCCTGGCCAGCAGCTCCAGCAGGGCGTTCCAGCGTTCGGGCCGCTTCACGCCGTCGTCTCCTCAGCCCTGTCCCGTGTCCGTCCGGACGGGGGAATCCCGCGCGGGCTGTCCATGCCGTCTAAAGGCCCTCTGCGCGAACGTCCCGCGATCGTCGCAGCTCACCCTACCCCTCGACCCTTCACACTGGACTTCTCTGCAAGATCCTGCGCATTATCGGCTCAGAACATGCATCTCTGAGCACGCAGAGGAGCCCCATGAGCTACACCGAGGCCGAGATAGCCAGCCAGCCCGACTGCTGGCGGCGCGCGATCGCCCTGGCCCGGGACCCGGAGGGCCCGGTGCGTGAGGCACTGCCCCGGGCGGGTGAGCGGGTCGCCGTTGCCGGATGCGGTACCTCGTGGTTCATCGCCCAGTCGTACGCGGCGCTGCGCGAGTCGGCCGGACAGGGCGAGACGGACGCCTTCGCGGCCTCGGAGATGCCGGTGGGCCGCTCCTACGACCGGGTGGTCGCCCTGTCCCGGTCGGGCACCACGACCGAGGTGCTCGAGCTGCTGGGCGACCTGCGCGGCACGGTGCCCACCACGGTGATCACGGCGGTGCCCGGCTCCCCCGCGGTCGCCGCCGCCGACGCCGCGGTCGTCCTGGATTTCGCGGACGAGGAGTCGGTGGTGCAGACGCGCTGGGCCACCAGCGAACTGGCACTGCTCCGCGCCCATCTGGGCGAGCCGCTGGACGGGCTGGAGGCGGACGGCAAGGCGGCGCTGGCCGAGCCGCTGCCGGACGAGGTCGTGGCGGGCGGGCAGTTCACCTTCCTCGGACGGGGCTGGTCGTACGGGGTCGCGCTGGAGGCCGCGCTGAAGATGCGGGAGGCCGCGGGGGCGTGGACCGAGGCGTATCCGGTGATGGAGTACCGCCATGGGCCGATCAGCGTCACCGGGCCGGGAAGCGTGGTGTGGTGGCTCGGTGAGGGGCCCTCGGGCCTGGCGGACGAGGAGGTCGCCGGGCCCGGTGGACGTCTCGCCGGATACGGCCGCGACCCGCTGGCCGAACTGGTCGTGGTGCAGCGGCTCGCGGTGGCGATCGCCACGGCGCGCGGGCTCGACCCGGACCGCCCCCGCAATCTCACGCGTTCGGTGATCCTCCCGTGAGCGGGCCGTGGCCGACGGGCGGGTGGCCGGGTGGCGTACCGACGGGCCGGGATCCACGGATGAGCGGGCGAAGGGAGCCGGGCCATGCCGCTGGTGGCCACCGGTGAGATCGTCGGGCCGGCCGTACGGACCGGGCTCGGCGCGGGTGCGTTCAATGTGATCCAGATCGAGCACGCCCAGGCGATCGTGGCCGGGGCGGAGGCCGCCGGTGCCCCGGTGATCCTGCAGATCAGCGAGAACGCGGTGCGCTACCACGGCGCCCTGGCCGCCATCGGCCGGGCGACGGTGGAGGTGGCCCGGGCGGCGCGGGTGCCGGTCGCGGTCCATCTGGACCACGCCACCGGGACCGAGTTGGTGCGGGAGGCGATCGGTCTCGGCTTCGGCTCGGTCATGTTCGATGCGTCGAACCTGCCGTACGACGCCAATGTGGCGGCCACCGCCGCGGTGGTGGCCGACTGCCACGCCCGCGGGGTGTGGGTCGAGGCCGAACTGGGCGAGGTGGGCGGCAAGGACGGAGTGCACGCGCCCGGCGCCAGAACCGATCCGGCCGAGGCCGCCGCCTATGTGACGGCCACGGGGGTGGACGCGCTCGCGGTCGCGGTCGGCACCTCGCACGCCATGGTGGTCAAGGAGGCGGTGGTCGATCTGGACCTGGTCACGGCGCTGCGGGCGACCGTGCCCGTTCCACTGGTGCTGCACGGCTCGTCCGGAGTGCCCGAGGCGGATCTGACCCGGGTGGTGGAGGCGGGGCTGACCAAGGTGAACATCGCCACCCACCTCAATGTGGCCTACACCCGGGCCATCCGTGACCATCTCGCCGAACACCCCGAGGCCGTGGACCCGCGCCGCTATGTCGCCGCGGCGCGCGACGCGGTGGCGCGCGAAGTGGCACGGCTGCTGAAGCTGGTGCGCGCCGCGCCCTGACCGGGGATACGCGGCCAGGGCACGCCCCCGGTCGCGTACCCGCCGTCACTCCATGCCCGTCCTCCCCGGGGTCCAGAACGGCTTGGTGACCACCGAACGGCGGGGCCAGCCGCGCTCGTTCACCAGATGTCTGCGGACCGCCTGGACCGCGCGGGCCTCGCCCGCGACATAGGCGACGCCCGGCCGCTCGGGGAGGTCGAGGGCCCGGACCGCCGCCACGAGGGACCGTGACGAGGCGGCCGGCGCACCGTTCCTGAACCGCCACGACACCTCCCTGGGCAGGGGAAGCCGGTCGGTCTCGGTGTCCACCTCGACCAGGCCGTACACCGTCTCGGAGGGCGCCAGCGCGGCCATCATGGGCCCGAACGCGGCCGTCGCGGTCTCCTCCCCCACGAACAGGTGGTACGGCGCGGGCCGGGTGACGAATCCGCCCTCGGGCCGCCCGAACAGCACCTGCGCACCGGGCCGCACGGTCCGCGCCCACCGGGCTCCTGGGCCGTCGCCGCCGTGGTCGAGCATCCGCAGCTCCATGGCTCCGCCGTCGAGATCCCACACCGAGTAGGTGCGGCGCGGGCCGCGCAGTCCGTCGAGATGGAGACGTACCTGCTGGCCGGGGGTCCACGACAGCTCGCGGCAGGCGATTCTGACCCGTCGCATCCGCCCGGCGGCCACCCCGGCGTACGCGACCGTGCCCCGGACCAGAAATCGTTCGAGCAGATTCATCGCCTCTCCTCCCGGAACCAGACGACGACCACGACGGCCAGCACGGCCACGACGGCGGCGATGACCCGGAAGCCGACCGCCATGGCGTCCGTGAAGGCGGTGACGACGCGGGTGTGCTCGGCGGTGCCCAGGGCCCGCGCGGCCGACATCGCCTCACCCGCCGAACCCGCGTGTCCGCCCGGGGCGTCCGGCACCCGGTCGGTGAAACGGCCGGTCAGCACGGTGCCCATGACGGCCACTCCGAGCGCGCTGCCGATCTCACGGGCGGCGCTGCCGAGGCCCGAGCCGAGTCCGGCCCTGCTGTGCGGGAGCGCGCCCAGGATCGAGGCGGACAGCATCGGCATCGACAGCCCCATCCCGGTCGCCATGACCAGCAGCACCGCGGCGTACAGCGGATACGGGGTGCGGGCGTCGGCGAAGGACAGCAGGGCGAGCCCGGCCGCGAGGACCACGAGCCCCACCGTGATGACGCGGCGTGCCCCGACCCGCTGCCCGAGCGGGATACTGCGCCGGGAGACCACCAGCATGCCGATCGCCAGGGGCCCGATCGCCAGGCCGGTGAGGGCGGGTGAGTAGCCCTTGGCGTACTGGAGGTACTGGGCGTTGACGAAGAACAGCGCGAAGAGGCCGAAGAAGGTGAGGGTCACCCCGAGGACGCCCGCCCGCAGCCGGGGCAGGGCGAACACCCTCGGGTCGATCAGCGGGTGAGCGGCGCGCAGCGCGTACACCACGAAGCCGGTGAGGACGACCGCGGCGGCGGCGAACGCTCCGAGGACGGTGGCGGAGGTCCAGCCGCGTTCGGGTCCTTCGATGACGCCGAAGAGCAGGGCCACGAAGCCGAGGACGAGCAGGACGGTGCCCACCGCGTCCGAATCGGCCGAGTGGCGTTCACCGCGCGGTGCGTAGCGGGCGGTGAGGGCGAGCAGCGCCAGCGCGATCGGGGCCACGCACCAGAACAGCCCCTGCCAGGGCAGGTATTGGAGGGCCAGGCCACCGCCGAGGTTGCCGACCATACCGGCGGCGCCGGTGGCGGCGGTCCAGACGGCGATGGTGTGCGGCCGCCGTTCGGGCGGGGCGGTCTGGAGAGCCAGGGAGAGGGTGGCGGGCATGATCAGCGCGGCACCGGCGCCGGTGACCGCGCGGGCTCCGATGAGGATCGCGGCGTCGGGAGCGAGCGCGGAGCCCAGACAACCGACGGTGAACACGGCGAGTCCGCTGAGCAGGGCGCCCTTGCGGCCGTACCGGTCGCCGAGCGCCCCGGCCGGTATCAGCAGACAGGCGAAGACGATGACGTACGCGTCGACGATCCACAGCAGTTGGGTGGAGCTGGGGTGCAGGGAGCCGTCGTTCAGTTGAGGGATGGCGAGGTTGATGGCGGCGACGAGCGCGATGGTCAGGATCACGCAGGCGGACATCAGGGCCAGGACGCCGCCGGAGCGTGGCGCGGTCCGGCCCGGCCGTGCGGGGCGTGCGGTGGTGACGGTCATGGAGAAGAACCTCGAACCTCGAAGGGCCAAGAGCGAAGAGTGAAGCGGGTGATACGGCGGCCGACCGTCGCTTGTAACGTAGGCGCCCCTGAGACATAACTTCAAATGCAACTTCTGCAAGGAATAAGTGCGCGTGACGCAATCAAAGCTGGACCTCAATCTGGTGATCGCCCTCGATGCCCTGCTGGAGGAGGAGAGCGTGAGCGGCGCGGCTCAGCGGCTGCATCTGTCGAGCCCCGCCATGAGCCGTACGCTCGCCCGGATCCGCAAGGCGCTCGGCGATCCGGTGCTGGTGCGGTCGGGGCGGCGGATGGTGCCGACACCGCGGGCGCTCGCGCTCCGCGAGGAGGTGCGGCAGATCGTGGAGCGGGCGCAGGCCGTGTTCACGCCCGCCGGTGAACTGGAACTGGCCACGCTGGAGCGCACCTTCACCCTGCTGGCCGACGACGGGCTGCTCACGCTCATCGGGATGGGGCTGCTGGAGCGGATCCGGCAGGAGGCACCGGGTGTCTGTCTGCGGCTGATCCCGGAGGGGCCCGGGGACTCGTCCGTACTGCGGGACGGCCGCGCCGATCTGGAGCTGGGGGTGTTCCACGACCCGGCGCCCGAGACCCGTGTGGAGCATCTGGTCACCGATGACAACACCGGGGTGGTGCGGAGCGGTCATCCACTGCTCTCCGGGCCCGTCACCCCGGAGCGCTATGCCGCGGCCCACCATCTGTCGGCCTCCCGCCGGGGGCGCTTGCACGGCCCGATCGACGAGGGGTTGAGCGAACTGGGGCTGCGGCGGCGGGTGGTGGCCTCGGTGCCGACCTTCGCATCGGCCCTTCTGGTGACGGCGCACACCGATCTGGTCGCGCGGTCCGGGAAGTTGCTGGCCCGGCCACTTGTCGAGCGGCTGGGACTGGTCATGTTCGAGATTCCGCTGGAGCTGCCGAAGCTGCCGATCGGTCAGGCGTGGCATCCGCGGTACGACGCGGACCCCGCCCATATCTGGCTGCGCGGCTGCATCCGGGAGATCGCGGGGACGATCGGGCCGGGGGCGGTCGGGCCGGCGACCTTCGGGTCGGCGACCGGGGGCCGATGACTTTCTCCCCGGCCACGGGTCCTTGCTGATGAACACCACAACAGGAGGTGGATGTTGGCCGGTCCCGAGAAGACGCCGACGCGCCCGGCGGGCGCCTGTGAACCGCCCGGCGGGCCGCCGGTCCCGCCCCGGCCCCCGGCCGTCCTGGTGCTGGAGGGCCCGGTCGGGCGGGCCGAGGTGCCGCGGCTGTGCGAGCGCCTCGGGGAGCTGGCGCGCGGCAGCGGTCCGGGACCGGTGACCGTGGACGTGGCCGGGGTGGGCCGTCCGGACCTGGCCGTGGTCGAGGCCCTGGCCCGGCTGCGGCTCACCGCCCGGCGGCTGGGACGCGGAATGCGGCTGCGGAACGCCGGTGGCGACCTGCGGGAACTGCTCGCCTGGGCCGGTCTCGAGGACGGCCCGACGAGCGGGCGGGACACCGGGTCCAATGCGGGCTCCGGACCCGGCCGCGGAGCACTACGCGTCGAGCCGCTCGGGCAGTCCGAAGAGGGGGAACAGGCTCCGGGTGTCCAGGAAGGAGTTGAGCCCGGTGATCCGCCCGTCTGATATCTCCAGCACCTGAAGCGCCCACGGCTCATGGCCGCCGTCGGGCGCCGGACGATACTGACCGAACGCGGGCATGCCGTTCGCCACCGTGGGGACCAGCCGGGAGCCCCGGCATCCGGCGCCATGGCCCACCAGCCACTGGCGGATGTGCTCATGGCCGCGCAGCCACAGCTCGTACGGCGGCATGGACAAGGTGGCGTCCTCGTGCAGCAGCGCGGTGAGCGAGTCCAGGTCGTAGCGCTCGAACGCGTCCACATAGCGGGCCAGCAGCGCGCGCTGCTCGTCGTCCAGCGGCTTGACCGGGTCGGTGGCGCTGATCTCGCTCGCGGCGAGGGTGGCCCGTGCGCGCTGCAACGCGCTGTTGACCGAGGCGACGGTGGTGCCCAGCAGCTCGGCGACCTCGGCGGCCTTCCAGGCCAGCACCTCGCGCAGGATCAGCACCGCGCGCTGGCGAGGCGCCAGGTGCTGGAGGGCGGCGACGAACGCCAGCCGCACCGAATCCCGCCGGGCCGCCACCTCGGCCGGGTCTCCCCCGTCCGCCAGCACCTGGCCGTCCGGGACGGGGCCCACCCAGGTGGCCTCCGGCTGCTCGGTGAGGGTGCTCGGGTACGGGGTGGCGGCGGAGGTCAGATCCATGGGCCGGGCGCGGCGCTTGCTCCCGTTCAGCATGTCCAGACAGACGTTGGTCGCGATGCGGTAGAGCCAGGACCGCAGTGCCGAACGGCCCTCGAAGCGGTCCAGGCCCCGCCAGGCGCGCACCATCGTCTCCTGGACGGCGTCCTCCGCCTCGAACGCCGAGCCCAGCATCCGGTAGCAGTATCCGGTCAGCTGTACCCGGAACGGCTCCAGCTGGAGCTCGGCGGCACCGGCCGTGCTGTCCACCGCGGCGACATCACTCATGGAAGGCTCCCTGCCGCGCGGCGACGCACCCGCCCGCCGCACCGTCGATCGTCGTTCTCCGGTATCTGTGAAGCACCGTATAGGGCAGCTCTGACAATCCCGCTGACGTGCGGAAACACAAGACATGACGGGCGGGTCGCGGCGGTGTGTGCCATGGCCTTCCGCACCGCGCCGCCACCGCCGGGCCTCAGCCCACCGGGCGGGCGGTCACGGCCGCGGAGTGCACCTGGTGCCCGCCGCTGGCGATCATCCGCACCTCGGCACGGTCGCTGATCTCCGCCCGTACGATCCCGGTGTCATCCGCGTACACAGGGTGTCCGCCGGGGCCGCTGCTCTCCGTGCGGTGCACCACAACAATGTCCTCGCCCGAGGGGTCCTTCGTGGTCAGATCACCCAGGTCGACGAAAACCAGCTCATATCTCTCCTGACGCCCCATGACGCCCTCCTCCCGCGCCAAGGTGCCCCCTGGCTAACAAACCGGGACATTCAACCCTATCGAACACATCCGCCTCCGCACGACCGCACGGCGCTGAGCACGGCTTCTGTCCTCAGACATGCCACTGTGCGGCACGATGACGCCCGATACTCTCCGTGAGCGCCGACGCGCGCCGCGCGTCCCCCGCCCGTTACGGTGTGAAGGAACAACTCCCGCTCTCCGGGCACCGGCAGGGAGGTGGCCATGGGCACGGACACGCACGCCGCGGGGCTGGAGGGAACGCTCGTCGAGCGCGGCGATCCGGAGTACGAGCGGCTGTGGACGAGCATGGTGTGGAACGGGCTCAAACCGGCGCGGTTCCCCGAAGTGATCGTGTCGGCCGCCTCGGAACGGGACGTCCCCCGCGCCCTCCGGCTGGCCCGGTCCCGTTCGCTGCACGTCAGTGTGCGGTCGGGCGGGCACAGCTGGTGCGCCTCACCATTGCGCGAGGGCAGTCTGCTGCTGGATCTGTCCCGGCTGCGCGGCCGCACCGTGGATCCGGACAGCCGCACCGCGGAGGTGCAGCCCGGGGTCACCGGAGGGGAACTCGCCGCGGAGCTGAGCCGGTACGGGCTGGCCTTCCCCTCCGGGCACTGCCCGTCCGTGGCCGTCGGCGGCTATCTGCTGAGCGGTGGACTCGGCTGGAACCCGGGGGTGTTCGGCCCCGCGTGCGCCAGTGTGCTGGGGATCGAGGCGGTGACGGCGGACGGGGAGGTGGTCCGCTGTGACGCCGGGGAGCGTCCCGAGCTGTTCTGGGCGGCACGCGGCGCCGGTCCCGGTTTCTTCGCCGTGGTGACCCGGTTCCGGCTGCGGCTGTACCCCCTGCCGTCGGCGATCACGACCACCGCGTACTCCTTTCCGCTGGCGGAGGCCGAACCCGTGGCGCGCCGGCTGGCGGAGGTGGCGGAGGGACTGGACCCGAGTGTGGAGGCGGGGATGACCCTGGCCACCGCCGGGCCGGAGGTCTCCGACGCGTCGCCGCGGCCCAAGGTGGTGTCGGTGACCGCCACCGCGTTCGCGGACTCGCGGCGGGAGGCCGTACGGTCGCTCGCCCCGCTCCGGGACTGCCCGTTCGCCGAACGCGCCCTGGTCCGGCGGGAGGACGAGCCGACCTGCTTCGCGTCGCTGTACGAGGGCGGCGACGGGGTGTGGCCCCGGGAGCACCGCTACGCGGTGGACACCCTGTGGTCGGACGAGGACCTGGGCACGCTGATGGCGCTGTGCGGCGAGGCGATGGCGATGGCCCCGTCCGAGAAGTCCCTCGTGCTGGTGCCGATCGCGCCCGCCTCCCGGAATCCGGAGCTGCTGCGCGACATGGCGTTCTCCGTGCTGGGCCGCAACTACCTGGTGCCGTACGCCGTCTGGGACGACCCGGCCCAGGACGCGGACCAACTGCGCTGGCTGCGGCGGACGATGAACGTGCTGGAGCCGCTGGGCACCGGCCACTACGTCGCCGAGGCCGACCTGCCCGCCGGGCTCTCCCGGGCCGAGCGGTCCTTCACACCGGACGGCTGGCGGCGGCTGGAGGCGCTGCGGGCGCGCTACGACCCCGACGGGGTCTTCCCCTCGTATCTGCCCCGCTGAGCGGTCCGCCCCTCGTGGCCCGCCACGCGTCCGTCACTCGTCACCCTCGGATCCGGGCTGCGGGACGGCCAGTTCACGGACGAACGGCGTCAGCGCCGACCCGAAGAGCGTGGCCGCCGCGATCGAGCCGAGGGTGATGCTCCAGGCCAGCGGGCCGAGCGGGGTGCAGCCGAAGAAGTGGCTGACGCCCGGTGTCTGGATGATGGCGGCGAGGATCGCGGCGGAGCCCAGGCCCGCGATCAGGACGTGCCGGTCCAGCCCGCCGGTGGCCAGGGTCTGCGCGAGCTGGGTGCCGACCAGCGCGGCCAGCGCCACCGTACGGGCACGGCGGCTGCGTCCGGTGAGCCGGGCACCGGTCCAGGCCACCCCGGCACCGGCGGCGGTGATGAGGCCGCGCAGCAGCATCTCCTTGGTCAGGGCGGTGCCCAGGGAGCGGCTGGGGCCCTCTTTGAGCAGCCGTTCGCCGGTGTGGCCGGTGGGTTCGCGGACCGCGATGGCCAGCGCCGGAGCGAGATCCGTCAGCAGGTTGACCAGCATGATCTGCCGGGCGCTCAAGGGGGTGCTGCCGGTGAGGGCGGAGGCGGCCACGCTGAAGGTGACCTCGCCGAGGTTGCCGCCGATGAGGATGGCGAGCGCGGCCCGCACCGACGCCCACATGGCCCGCCCCTCCATCAGGGCCGACACGATGGTCTCCAGCCGGTCGTCGGTGACGACCAGGTCCGCGGCGGCGGTCGCGGCGGGGGTGCCGCGCCGCCCCAGCGCGATGCCGACGTCCGCGAGCCGGATGGCGGGGGCGTCGTTGGCGCCGTCGCCGGTCATCGCCACGACCCGGCCGAGCCGCTGGTAGGCCTGGACGATCCGGACCTTGTGGTGCGGGCTGCACCGGGCGATGACGTCCACCGTCGGCAGCAGCGCGTCGAGCTCGGTGTCGTCCATCTCGTCCAGCTCGGGCCCGGTGCACACCTTCGGCTCGGGGGTGTCGATGACGGTGGCGGCGATGGCGTCCGCGGTGGCCGGGTGGTCCCCGGTGAGCATCACGGTCTGCACACCGGCCTCGCGCAGCCGCGCGGTGGCGGGGGCGGCACCGGTGCGGACGGGGTCGGCGAGTGCGACGAACCCGAGGAAGACCAGGTCGGTGACGGATTCGTCGGTGAGCTCCTCGCCCGCGCGCATGGGGCGTTCGGCCACCGCCAGCACCCGGCGCCCGGCACCGGCCAGTTCCTCGGCGGCCGCGGTCAGCTCGCGTACGGCGGCGGCGTCCAGTTCGGTGGCGGTGGGCGCGCCGGGGGTCTGCCGCCGGACACAGCGGCCGAGCACCCCTTCCGGTGCCCCCTTCACGCTGAGCAGGGCGCCGCGGGAGGTGGTTCCGGCGGTGGCGTGGTAGGCGCGGGAGGGTTCGAAGGGCAGCGAGTCGGTGCGCCGCCAGCGGGGCGCGGCCCGGCGCATGGCGACCCCGGCGCGGCGGGCTCCGGCGACGACCGCGCGGTCGGTCTGGTGGGCCATGGGCTCCGACTGCCGGGCGGGCGGGGTGGCGCGCAGGGCGGCGGCGAGTACGGCCTTGCGGGGTGAGTCGAGCCGGTCGGCGGGGAGCGGGCCGCCGCCGTCGCTGACGGCGGCGAGCTGGAGGGTGCCTTCGGTGAGGGTGCCGGTCTTGTCGAAGCACAGGACCTCGGCCCGGCCGAGCGCCTCGATGGTGCGGGGGTTGCGGACCAGGGCGCCGAGGTCGGCCAGTCGCCGGGCGGCGGCCAGCTGGGCGGCGTTGACCAGGAACGGAAGTCCTTCGGGGACGGAGGCGACGGCGAGGTTGACCGCCGAGGCGAGGTTCTCGGTGAGCGGGTGCCCGTGCAGCAGTCCGGCGCCGGAGACGGCGGCGGCCGAGCCGACGGCGATGGGCAGGCTGGCCCGGGTGAGCGAGGTCAGCCGGGCCTCGACACCGGTCACGGGTGCGGCCTGGCGGGCGGTGGCGAGGTTCCGGCCGACCTCGGTGGAGGGCCCGGTGGCCACCACCACGGCATGGGCCCGCCCGGCCGAGACGGTGGTGCCTTCGTAGACCATCGAGGCGCGCCGGGTGAGGTGTGCGGCGACCACCGGCGCCGGGTCCTTGGCCACCGGCAGGGACTCCCCGGTCAGCGATGACTCGTCGACCTCCAGACCGTCGGTCTCCAGCAGCCGGCAGTCGGCGGGCACCACGTCCTCCGGGCCCAGCGCGATGATGTCGCCGGGGACCAGGGCACCGGCCGTGACCAGGCGTTCGGTACCGCCGCGGCGTACCCGCGCGCCGACCGCGGAGCGGGCGAACAGCTCCGCCAGCGCCTTTTCGGTCCTGACCCGCTGGAAGCCGCCGACGAGCGCGGAAGTGCCGGTGATGGCGGCCACCAGCGCGGCGTCGGTGCGTGACCCCACGGCGGCGGCGAGCGCGGCCCCGGCGGCGAGAACGGGGGTCAGCGGGTTGGCCAGCTCCTCGATGAACGCCGACGGAAGACTGGTGCCGGTCGGTTCGCCGGTGCGCGGGCTGACCCCGGCGCGGACGGCGGCCTCCTCCGGGGTCAGCCCCTCACCGTCGGTGGCCAGGCGCTCCAGCACCCGGGGCACGGGCATCAGATGCCAGGGGGTGGTGGTCACCGGCGGCACCATGGGGCGGGCGAGCAGCTGCCGGGCACGCCAGGCGCCCAGGCAGAAGGCCATGGTTCCGGCGGCGGTGCCCGCGCCCGCACCGCGGGCCGCCGCCTGGTGCGGCGGCGCCTTGAGGGCGGCGACGGCGCCGATGCCGCTGCCGCCCGCCGACAGCAGGGCGCTCTCCCGGTCGACCCGCGAGGCCACGCCCACGGCGTCCACGATGAGTCCGGCCGACTCCAGGTCCGCGCCGACCAGCAGATGGGCACCCCAGGCCGGGGGCTCGCCCTCGCGGTGCACCCCGACGCCGCAGTCGGCGGCCCCCAGCGCCCGGCGGTTGCCCGAGAGCAGCAGCACGATCGCACCCTCGGCCTGGAGGGCGCGTACGGAGGCGACGAGGCGGCGGCCCGCCGGGGTCACCGCGTCCGCGAAGGCGAAGGTTCTGGGACGCGGACGGTCGGTGGCCAGCACGATCCGCGCCCCCGCCCGGCGGGCGGCGGCGGCCACCGCCTCGGCGCCCGGGACCGCCTGGGCGGCCAGCCCCGCCACCGCCTGGAGGCTGCGTCCCCTGGCCAGGCCGAGCACCCGCTCGCTGCCCTTGCGGCGGAGCTTTCCCGCGGCCTTCTGGCCGCTGCGTCCGGCCAGCTCGAGCCGGTCCAGCGGGCCGAGTACCCAGCCGTCGTCCCGGCGGACCTCCAGGGGCGCGTCGGGGTCGAAGAGGTCGAAGAGCCGCTCGGTGGTGCGCTCGGGGTCAGCGCCGCCGAGGAGTTCCAGGTCGATGGGTTCGTAGCGGTCACCGCGGAGCGCGGCCTCGTCCAGGACGACGGTGTCGACCTGCCCCAGCCGCCGCAGCGAACTGCGGTCCATGGCCAGCACCCCGCGCAGCGCCAGGAACCGGCCCAGGCTGGTCGCGAACCCCTCCCGTCCGGCCCCGGGCGCCTTGGGTATGGACGAGAACGCGACGGCCAGTCCGCGGCGGGGTCCGGCGAAGGGCGCGCCGAGCGCTCCGGCCAGTGCTCCGGCGGCCATGGAGCGCTCCGCGAACACCTCCATCCGGTCCCTCGGGGTGGGCCCCGGCCGTTCCACCACGATCGGTTCGGCCACCACGTCCTGCGGTCCGTGCACCAGATGCGGCTCGATCGCCGCCCATGCCTCGCCCTCCGCTCTCGCTTCCCGCCACAGCGCGATGCGTTCCAGGAGGTCCAGGGCGAGTCCGCCGCCCCGGGTGGCCACGCCCTGGGTCAGCGCGCTGAGCACGGGCAGGGTGGCCTGGGTGGGCTCCCCGCGGGTGACGGCCAGGGCGAGGCGCCGCAGCCGCGGATGGTTCTGGATCGCGGACACGGTCGCGCCCACCTCGGTGGGCAGTTTCAGCCACGGGGCCAGGCGCAGTGCGGTGGCCACGCTCAGACCCACCACATCGGCGGCCAGTACGGACAGGGACTGGGCGTCCCGGGGCCCTCCCGAGGGGTGGCGTGGTTCCGGCGCCCATTCGTCGAATTCCTCGCTGGGCGCACTGGGCACATGCGCTTCCGCCCGCTCGACCAGGGCCATCAGCTCCAGCTCGGGCGGGGGCGGGCTGGCCACCGCCACGACGACCCGCTCGGAGGGCGCGTTCACCCGGGCCCACAGCACCCGCGGATGCTCCTCGAGGGCCTGTTCCACCCGGCGTGCCACCTGCTCCCCGCCGATGCCGTACACCCCGTGCACCTCGATGTAGTAGCGCCCCGGGTAGGACCAGACGCCGCGGTCGGTCGACCGGACCAGCCGCCCGACGGCCGCGGCTGCCCGCGCCCCGGCGGACATCCGGTCCGTGATCGGCCCCAGCAGCGAGGACATGGACAGATGCAGCCCTGACAGCGGTGACATCGGCGCGACCTCCGCTCCCCGGGCAGCCTGCCCGGTTCGTCACGATTACCCTGAAAAGGGAAGAAGATTCCGACGCTCATCACGTGTGGACGTGAGACCAGTGACCACTCCCACCAGTTCCCGCCGGGGTGGTTCCCCGGCGACGGCGCAGGCAGCGGCGGGTTCCGGCAGTACGCCGGCCAAGGCCCGGGCCGCGCCCGCGTCGACGCAGACGAAGACGGCCGGTACCGCCACCAGGACCGGCGCCAAGGCCAAGTCCGCCACCGGCGGCGGGCAGGCCAAGAAGACCGCATCGGCAGCAACGGGCAAGAAGACCACGTCGACAGGCAGGAAGACCACATCGGCCGGTACCCGTACGGCCTCCAGGGCGACCAAGACCACGTCCAGGGCAGCGAAGGGCAGCAAGGCCGAGAAAACCGCGAAGCGCTCGCAGACCGCGAAGGCGGCCAAGGCGATGACCACCTCGCGCGGCGATGGCCAGCGCACGGTCACCGTCACCGTGCCCACGCTCAAGACCGTGGGCCACGCCACGGCCCGCGCCGCCGGCGGCGCCGCACACGCGGCCATGATGCCCTTCACGGTCGCCCGCCGGGTGCTGCCCGCCAAGGGCGGACTGCCCCTGTACGCGGGACTCGGCGCGCTCGGCGCCACGGAGGTGCTCGAATGGCCGGTGGCCGTGGGCATCGGCGTGGGCTACGCCGTACTGCGCCGCGGTGGCGTCATGGCACCGCCGTCCGAGACCCGCAAGGCCGCGGCCTAGCGCCGCGTTCCCGCACACCGGTGTATCACCGGTGCTCCCGCCTCCTGCCGGGCGGTGCGTCAACGCGCCGTCCGGCGACGGGTGTTCGGGCAAAAGCGGGCACCGTTCTCGGGCAAACGGGCGGCGGGAGGAGCCCACATCGTTGCTATACAGCGAGAAGCGCATCACCCACTCGTCACGCGAACGCTCCCAGGAAAGCGGTGAGTCCCTTGGCCCTGCCCCAAAGCGTCCGGGTCGTCTCCGGTTCATCCGGATCAGCAGTGCGCTCCGCCACACGGCACGCCACCGGAATGGCCACCCTCGCTCCCGGCCTCCAGGTGCTCGCCGCGGACGACGACTTCTTCCGTCACTTCGGAGGCTCCTCGGCCGAGCTCTGCGGCCGCCATCTGTTCGAGCTGCTGCACCCCAGCGCACCGGCCGTGCTGCGGGAACACTTCTCACGGCTGCACGACGGACGGCGTACCCGCTTCACCGAGCGCGTCGTGGGATACCGCTCACAGGACCATGTGTTCTCGGGCGAACTGACGGGCACCGCGATCCAGAACCGGTCCCACCGGCTGTCGGGCGTCGTCGTGCTGATCAAGCCGGATGACGCGCGGTTTGATGACGCACGGCCCGTCCGGCGCATCCTGCTGTCGCCCCTGGAGGCGCGGATACTCGAGGGGGTGGCCGTCGGGGACTCGGCACAGGCGATGGCCGGGAAGCTCTATCTGAGCAGGCAGGGCGTGGAGTACCACGTGGGATCGATGCTGCGGAAGCTGAAGGCGCCCAACCGGGCCGCGCTGGTCTCGCGTGCGTTCGCGGCGGGGATGCTGACCGTGGGCACCTGGCCCGCCAGGGTGCTGCCGGACTTCGTGAAGTAGTGCCGCTCCGAGGGGCGTTCCGGGCCCGTTCGGGGCATGTGGCGTCCGCGGCCGGGCGGTTGCTCAGTAGGCTGGCACGGCTATGCACTTCTCCCCCTCCGAGTGGCGCGCGGCCCGGCGGCACCCCCGGGCCCGGCTCGCGCGTGGTGTGCTCTCCGCTCTGGTGGCGGTCGGCGTGGCCCTGGGCGTGGCCGACTGCGCGCCCCCGGCCGAGCCGCACGACGGCGGCGCGGCGCCCACGCTGTCCGCGCCCACCAGCGCCTCCCCGCTGTGGCCGGACTACACCCCGTCGCCCACACCCGAGTCCGGGAAGCCCACCCCCGCCTTCGTCCGCTATCTGCCCGTCGAGAAGGTCCGGGTGCCCAGCGGCGGGGTGACCGCGCTGTCCGCGAAGACGCTGCTGGAGCGCGACCCCAACGTTCCGGCCTTCGTCCAGATGTCGATCGACTCGTGTCCGCGCTCGTACTGTCCGATGCGGGCGCCGGTGCACCGCGATCTGACCGGGGACGGCCGGGACGAACTGGTGGTGGCGGTCGATCTGCCGAAGGTCGACCGGACGCTGTTGCAGGTCTACTGGGCGTCGCGGAAGACGGTCCGCCCGATCCTGGTCTTCTGGGGGCCGCTGGGGCTCGCCGGTGACACCTACGGCCGCGATCTGCTCGTCACCGCGACCGGTGACGCGGGCCGCTACACCACCCGTTTCCGCTGGAACGGCGAGGTGATGGCGGCCGTCACACCGGATGGCGCCACCAGCCGGCCGGAGGACCGGGTCCCCGGCGGCATCGCCGGACCGGACATCGGACTGGGCCCGGACGCCGTCACCGGCAACGGCACGAGCACGGATACGAGGACGGATACGAGGACGACGCCATGACCCCCGCCTTCCCCCCCACCGGCTCCTCCCCCGCATCCGGGTCCGCGACCGAGGCGCGCCTTCTGCTCGTCGAGGACGACGAGGTCATCCGCAATACGGTGCGGATGGCCCTGGAGCGGTACGGCTTCACCATGCACACCGCGGGCGACGGCCTCACCGGGCTGGAGGTCTTCCGCGAGGTGCGGCCCGATCTGCTGCTGCTGGACATCATGCTGCCCGAGCTGGACGGCATCGGACTGTGCCGCCGCGTCCGGGAGTTCAGCCTCGCCCCCATCCTGATGATGTCCGCCCGGGGCGAGTCCCTGGACATCGTCTCCGGTCTGGAGGCGGGTGCCGACGACTACGTGGTCAAGCCGTGCGAGAGCGCGGTCCTGGTGGCCCGGATCCGTTCGCTGCTGCGCCGCGCCTCGTTCACCCCGGTCACCCGGGTGGACGCGGCCGCCCCGGCGGACGGCACGGACCCCGGGGGTGAGCCGGGCGCCCTGGTCTTCGGCGATCTGACCATCGACACCCGGGGCATGGAGGTACTGCGCGCGGGCCGGCCGCTCGCGCTGACCCCGACCGAGCTGCGGATGCTGCTGGAGTTCGCGGGTTCACCCGGCGTCGTCCTGGAGCGCCGGACACTGCTCAGCCGGGTCTGGGACCACGCGTGGCGGGGCGACACCCGGGTGGTGGACCTCCATGTGCAGCGGCTGCGGGCCAAGATCGGTGCCGAGCGGATCGAAACGGTCCGTGGCTTCGGCTACAAGCTGCGGCGCTGACCATGGCTCTGCGATGGCGAATCGCCGCGCTGGTGGCGGCGGCCACCTGCGCCGTCGCGGCGGCGGTCGGGGTGCTGGTGCACCACGCCTCACGGGACCGCGAACTGTCCCAGGCGCGCGACACCGCCCGGACCACCCTCGACCGGGCCGCGCTCATCTACGCCCGCACCGGCGGCGTCCAGGGCTCCGGCGCCGTCATGGACGCGCCGGGGCTGCCCGGCGGTCTGCGGCGGCTGGTCGAACGGGGCCATCAGGGCACCCAGTTCACCGGCGGACCGGGCGGGCCCGCGATGTGGGCGGCCCGGCCCGCCCCGGACGGCCAAGTGCTCTCCGTGCACGTCGACATGAACACCCCCATGCGGGACATCGGCGCGCTGGACACCAACATCGTCCTGGCCGGTCTGGTGACCACCGCCGTGGTGCTGCCGCTGGGGGTGGTGACCGCCGAGCGGATGAGCCGCAGACTGCGGACCGCGGCGGCCACCGCGCGCCGGATCGCCGCCGGTGACCTGGACGCCCGGATCTCGGCCGACCCGCGTCCCCATGACGAGATCGCCGAGATCTCCGGGGCCGTGGACTCGATGGCCGCGGCGCTCCAGGAACGGCTGCGCGGGGAGCAGCGGTTCACCGCCGATGTGGCGCATGAACTGCGCACCCCGCTGATGGGCCTGGTGACCGCCGCCGAACTGCTGCCCCCCGGTGAGGCGGCCGGTTATGTACGGGACCGGGTGCGGGTGCTGAGCACCCTGGTCGAGGATCTGCTCGAGATCTCACGGCTGGACGCGGGGGCGGAGGAGGCCGATCTGTCGCCCTGCCCCCTCGGGCCCGTGCTGGAGGAGGCGATCGCCCGTACGGGGCTGTTCGCCCAGCTGCTCACCCCCGGGGACGACGACGGTGACCGCACCGCGGACGCGGGGAGCGGCGCGACGGTGTGCACCGACCCCCGCCGTCTGGAGCGCATCGTGGCCAACCTCGTGGTCAACGCCCATCGGCACGGCCGGGAACCGGTCGAGGTGACGGTGGCCGCGGACGGCAGGACGGTGACCGTACGGGACCACGGCTCCGGCTTCCCGGACGATCTGCTGGAGAAGGGCCCGCAGCGGTTCCGTACCGGGGTCCGGGAGCGCGGCCGCGGCCATGGCCTGGGGCTGACCATCGCGGTCGGCCAGGCCCGGGTGATCGGCGCGGCGCTGGAGTTCGGCAACGCGCCGAACGGCGGCGCGGTCGCCACGCTCCGGCTGCCCGAGGGCCCGGTCGACCGGCCGATACACGACTGATACACGATCGAGCGGCAGTTGAGGGGCGGCCGATCACGGCCCGAGAACTCGTGGTGCGGATCCGAAGATCTTCCCTCGGAAGGATGGCGGCGGCCCGCCGCGCACCCCGTGCGGCGGGATCGACGGAGGTGCTCCCGGTATGACAGGTCCGCTGACGGCTCTACGCGCACGGCGCTCGCCGGACCAGGCGGAGGCGCGCGAGGAGACGCGGACGGCGGGTGCCGGGCGGCCGAGACGGTCGCGGCGGAAGCGGCCGGTGCGGCGGACCGGGATACGCCGCTTCTTCACCTGGCGGAGGGTGCTCGCCTACGTCGTCTCCCTGCTCGCCCTGCTCATCGCGGCGTTCACGGTGCTCTACTACGCCATCGACATCCCCCGGGCCAATGCCCAGGCGAAGGCGCAGAGCAATGTCTACAGGTTCAGCGACGGTACGATCCTGGCCCGCACGGGCGAGATCAACCGGGAGACGGTGCCCCTCAGCCAGGTGCCCAAGCCGGTGCAGCGCGCCTTTGTCGCGGCCGAGAACAAGTCCTTCTACCAGGACTCGGGCGTCGATCCGATGGGTGTGCTGCGCGGCCTGGTCAACACGGTGGCCGGGAAGGGCACACAGGGCGGTTCGACCATCACCCAGCAGTACGTCAAGAACTACTACCTGAGCCAGGAACAGACGGTCACCCGCAAGATCAAGGAGCTGGTGATCTCGCTCAAGGTGGACCAGCGCAACGCCAAGGACGACATCCTCGCCGGATATCTGAACACCAGCTACTTCGGGCGGGTCGCCTACGGGATCCAGGCCGCGGCCCGCGCATACTACGACAAGGAGGTCGGTGACCTCACGGTCGAGGAGGGTGCCTATCTGGCGGCTCTGGTGCAGGCCCCCAGCCAGTACGACTGGGCGGTGGCGAGCCCGAAGGGCAGGCGGCTGGTCGTCCAGCGCTGGAACTACGTGCTCAACAACATGGTCGGGACGGGCTGGCTGGACCGGGCGAAGCGGCAGCGGATGCGCTTCCCCATGCCGGTCGCGCCCAAGCCCGCCCCGGGGCTCGGCGGCCAGGCCGGATATCTGGTCGACACGGCCCGCAACGAGCTGATCGCGTCGGGGGTGAGCGAGCAGGAACTCGCCGCCGGAGGCTGGACGATCACGCTCAACATCGATCGCGCCAAGCAGCGGGCGCTGGAGAAGTCCATGGCGCCGGCGCTCGGGAAGCCCGGCAGCAGCGGCGAACCGCGCGGGAACGCGGCGAACACCCAGGGCGGCGCGGTCTCGATGGACCCCCGGAACGGCCGGATCCTGGCGCTCTACGGCGGCCGGGACTACACCAAGCACTACATGAACAACGCCACCCGCGGCGACTACCAGGTGGGCCCGGTCTTCGAACCGGTGTCCCTCGCCGCGGTGCTGGAGGGCGAACGGCGTGCGGATACCCGCCCCGGATCACCGGCCACGGTGCGCCGCACCGCCGGCGACCTCGGCATGGACACCGAGGGCGAGGGCTTCCGGTCCCCACAATCGCTGCGGCTGGGGCTGATGGGGGCCAGTCCGCTCCGGATGGCCGGGGTCTACGCCTCGCTCGACCACCACGGCAAGCAGGTCACCCCGTCGCTGGTGAAGTCCGCCCAGCGCGGTGACGAGCGGGCGGAGCTGCCGCGGGCGGTGGGCGACCAGGCCGTCGAGCGGGCAACGGCCGACGCGGTCACCGGCACGCTGACCGATGGCGACGGGCCGCCCGCGGCGCGCGCCGTCAAGCGGCCCGTCGCGGGCAGCGCCGGGGTCTCCGACGACAAGAAAGCGTCCTGGTTCATCGGCTACACCCCCGAACTGGTCACCTCGATGGCCCTGTTCGGCGAGAACGGCACCACACGAAAGCAGATCAGGCTGGCGGACCCCGGCACCGAGCGGGTGGCCTCGCTGTGGAGCTCCTACACCGAGGAGGCCCTGCGCGAGACCCCGTCGTCCGGGTTCGACCTCGGCCCCGAGACGGGGACGGTGGTGCCAACGTCCCCGCCGGAGGCCACCGGTACGCTACCGCCCGGCGAGGGCGGCGGCGGTGACGGCGAGGACCAGGCCGCCCAGTAGCGAGGCCAGCAGCAGACGGCGGCGCAGCGCGCGGTAGACCTCCTGGTACTCGGCCCGGAGTTCTTCGCAGCGCCGCGCCACCTGCCGCAGGTTCTGCTCGGTGACGGTCAGCTGGTCCTGGACGTAGAGGCGTTCGACCTCCGCCCGCTGGGCGGAGGTCAGCCAGTCCAGCCGCCCGGTGAAGCGGCGGGCCCGCTCCCGGGCGGTGTCCCGTTCCCGGTGGAGCAGCAGATAGCCCTCGATGCGGTTGATCCCGGCGGTGACGCCCCCGGGCCCGGTGGCTCCGGCCGTGCTCACGCCGTGATCTCCGTCCGGTCGATGTCGGGGTGGTGGAGGTCGAAGGCGGGGGACTCGGAGCGGATCTTGGGCAGTACGGTGAAGTTGTGGCGCGGCGGCGGGCAGGAGGTGACCCACTCCAGCGAACGGCCGTAGCCCCACGGGTCGTCGGTCCCGACCGTCTCACCGTGCTTGGCCGTTTTCCAGATGTTGTAGAGGAACGGCAGGATCGACAGGCCGAGCACAAAGGAGCTGACGGTGGAGAGGGTGTTGAGGGTGGTGAATCCGTCGGCGGCCAGATAGTCGGGGATCCTGCGGAGCATTCCTTCCGCGCCCAGCCAGTGCTGGACCAGGAAGGTGCCGTGGAAGCCGAGGAAGAGCGTCCAGAAGGTGATTTTGCCGAGGCGTTCGTCCAGCATCTTGCCGGTGAACTTGGGCCACCAGAAGTGGAATCCGGCGAACATCGCGAACACCACGGTGCCGAAGATGACGTAGTGGAAATGGGCGACCACAAAATAGGTGTCGGAGACGTGGAAGTCCAAGGGGGCCGAGGCGAGGATGACACCGGTAAGTCCGCCGAAGACGAAGGTGATGAGGAAGCCCATGGCCCACAGCATGGGCGTCTCGAAGCTCAGCGATCCCTTCCACATGGTGCCGATCCAGTTGAAGAACTTGATACCGGTCGGAACCGCGATCAGAAGGGTCATGAAGGAGAAGAAGGGCAGCAGTACCCCGCCCGTCACATACATGTGGTGCGCCCAGACCGTCACCGACAGACCGGCGATCGAGATCGTCGCGGCGATCAGCGAGATGTAACCGAACATCGGCTTGCGGGAGAAGACCGGAATGATCTCGGAAATGATCCCGAAGAACGGCAACGCGATGATGTACACCTCTGGATGGCCGAAGAACCAGAAGAGGTGCTGCCAGAGCAGTGCCCCGCCGTTGGCCGCGTCGAAGATGTGCGCCCCGAATTTTCGGTCCGCCTCCAGGGCGAACAGGGCGGCAGCCAGCACCGGGAAGGCCAGCAGTACCAGCACGCCGGTGAGCAGGACGTTCCAGGTGAAGATCGGCATCCGGAACATCGTCATACCGGGAGCGCGCATGCAGATGATCGTGGTGATGAAGTTGACGGCACCGAGGATCGTGCCGAAGCCGGAGAAGGCCAGACCCATGATCCACATGTCCGCGCCCACACCTGGCGAGCGGACCGCGTCCGACAGCGGGGAGTAGGCGAACCAGCCGAAGTCGGCCGCGCCCTGCGGGGTGAGGAACCCGCCCACCGCGATCAGCGAACCAAACAAGTACAGCCAGTACGCGAACATGTTCAGCCGTGGGAACGCCACATCGGGCGCACCTATCTGCAACGGCATGATCCAGTTGGCGAAGCCCGCGAACAGCGGGGTGGCGAACATCAGCAGCATGATCGTGCCATGCATGGTGAACGCCTGGTTGAACTGCTCGTTGGACATCAGTTGCAGACCGGGACGGGCCAGTTCGGCGCGCATCAACAGCGCCATGACCCCGGCCACGCAGAAGAAGCCGAACGAGGTGACGAGATAGAGGGTGCCGATCGTCTTGTGGTCGGTGGTGGTCAGCCACCGGACGACCGTGGCCCCGGGCCGGGCGCGGCGCGCCGGGGTGGCCTCCGGCGGCGCCGCGACAACAGTGCTGTGACTCATGTCCGGTAGGTGTCCGGCACCGCTTGGATCGTCACCGTCGGGGCCGCCGAAGTCTTCTTTTCCGGGGGTGTGATGATCGGGGCTGTGCCGGACACCTACCGATCATGAGCACCGACGAAGCCTTCGACGCCGCCTATCGCGAGCACTACTGGGCGGTCAGCCGCTTCGTGGCACGGCGTCTCGACGACCGGACGGTGGATGTCGAGGAGGTGGTCGCCGAGGTCTTCGCGGTGGCCTGGCGGCGCCGTGGTGAACTGCCCGAAAGCCCCCTGCCGTGGCTGTACGGGGTGGCCCGGCACACTCTGGCCAACACCGTACGCGGCCGGGGTCGTTATCGCAGACTGCTGGCCAAGCTGGGCCATCACGAGATGACCCGTGGGCAGCGCACGGTGCCGAGCCCCGACGCGGAGCGGCCGGGCTCCTGGGTGCTGGAGGCGCTGGCCCGGCTCGGCGAGGCCGACCAGGAGGTACTGCGGCTGTCGGCCTGGGAGGAGCTGTCCGTCGAGGAGTTGAGCATCGCGCTGGGGTGCGGCCGGTCGGCGGCGGCCATGCGGCTGCACCGGGCGCGGCGGCGGCTGCGGACAGAGATCGATCGGCTGCGGCGGAGCGACCCGGTCGCACAGGGGTGCGCGGGCGGGACGGCGGGCAGGACGGCGAGCGACAAGGACGGACGGCCATGACCGATGAACTGGAACTCCTGCGCGGCGCCGACCCCGTGTCCGCGGAGACCGGGCCCTGGCGGGACCGTCCGCTGGACGCCCGGGCCGAACTGCTGCTGACGCGGCTGCCCGCCCGGGAGCGGCGGCGCCGTACCGTCCGGCGTACGGTGCTCGCCGTCGCGGGCGCGGCGGCGGCCACCGCCGTCGCCCTCGCACTGACCGTCTCGGGCGGCGGCTCCACCCCCGCGGTGGCCGTGCCCCGCCCGCTGGTGGCGCACGCCTCCCGTGCCGACGTACCGCTGGCGGAGATCGCCCGGCGGGCGCGCGCGGCGGCCGAGGCCGCCCCGGGCAGGAGTGTGCGGGGCAGCCATGTGCAGACCTGGTCGATGGGGATGGAGACGGGCAAGGGCGCGCGGCCGCCGGTGACGACGCCCGTGGAGTCGCTGACCACGTGGAACGCGGACGGCAGCGGCACCCTGCTCCAGGTGGCCACCGATCCGCGCCACCCGGGCCGTCCGGTCATCGACGGCGGTCCGCCGCCGCGTACCGTCCACGACGGCAAGGTGCTGAACCGGGAGCACTATCCGAAGGGCACCTACGGAGCCAACCAGGAATACGTCGAGGCCCCTCCGGCCGGTGTTTCCGAGCTGCGCGCCTATCTCGCCGCGTGGCTGCCCGGGGCGGACAAGGACCCGGTGTCGCTGCTCTCGGCCATCGAGTCGTTCCAGACGGTGTGGACACCGGGCCCGCGCCAGATCGCGGACATCGCCACCCTGCTGTCGCGGCTGGAGGGGCGGATGCACCCGGCGGGCCGGGTCACCGACCGGCTGGGGCGGGAGGGGCAGGGGTTCCGGATGTCCGGCATCAACGGCGGCCGGTATCTGGTCGTCCTGGACCCGGACGACGGACGGCTGCTGGACCTCGAGCTGACGGCCACCCGGGCCGAACCCGACTTCCAGCTCAAGGCGGGCTCGGTGATGTCGTACACGGCCTGGCGGGGCTGATCCGCACCCGGCTATGCACCGGGCGCGGCCGGGGTCAGCTGCCGTCCGGCTGGCAGTGCGGGCACCAGGCGCTGGTGCGTCCCGCGATCCGGCCGCGGCGCAGCGGACGGCCGCAGCGCGGGCAGTGCGGATCGGGGTCGTCGCGGTGGCCGGTGAGCCAGCCGGACCGGGCGGGCACCTGCCCCGCCCGTACGGAGGTGCGCAGCACCTGGCGCATCGCGGTGTGCAGCCGTCGGCGCTCGTCCGGGTCCAGCGCGGCAGCGCGGTGTCTGGGGTGGATCCGGGCCCGCCACAGGATCTCGTCACCGAGCAGATTGCCGAGTCCGGCGACGACGGACTGGTCGATCAGGGTGGCCTTGACGCTGCCGCGCCGGTCCGCCAGCCGTTCGTCGAGTCCGGCCCGGTCCAGGGTGAGGGCGTCGGGCCCCTGGGGGCCGAGGACGCGGTCGATGTCGGCGTCGGTCGCTGCGAGCCAGATGCCGCGCAGCTTGCGCTGGTCCTCGTAGCCGAGGCGGTGGCCGTCGTCGAGGGTGAGGGCGACCCGCTCGAACCGGCCGGGCGCTGCGTCGCCCTCGGCGCAGACGAGCCGTCCGGTCATCCCGAAGTGCAGCAGCAGCGTGGGTCCGTCGGTGGGGGCGATCAGCCACTTGCCGTGCCGCCGGGGCGCGGCGAAGCGGCGGCCCTCCAGCTCGCGCCGCAGCCGCCCCGGGGCGACGTCGTGCAGCACACCCGGGTCGGCCACGTCGACGCGCTCGACGCGGCGGTCCTGTGCGCAGGAGGCCAGCGTGTGCCGGAACCCCTCGACATCGGGCAGCTCGGGCATAGCGCCAGACTACGATCGGGCTCCGCCGTCCGCATGTGCGCGCCCGGGGGACGCAGGTCAGCCCAGCTCGTCCAGGGCACGGGCCCACCACTCGGTACGGCCCTGCCACAGGCGTCCGTTCCGGCTCCGCTCCACGACGGACCGCAGGGCCTCCTCCGTCCCGAGGGTCTCGCGGCCCGCGATCTCCCGCACGATGACGGCCGTGGCCAGCAGCCCGTGCCAGCCGCCCGACGCCAGATGGCCGAGGGCGGACAGAAGGTCGGACGGGGCGTCCCGGCGGGTGGACTCCACCAGGGGGCGCAGCCAGCGGGCCCAGCGGTCGTAGCCGCTCTCGCCGGGCGGTTCGGCCTCCGCGAGGAACGGTGCCAGCGCCGCGGCGAGCCGCTCCACATAGCCGTCCGGGGCGTCCGGCGCCCAGGGGTACTCCGCGGTGAAGTGCTCCCAGCCGGCCTCCACTTCCGCTCCCGCCATCGGCAGCCACCAGGAACCGGCCGGGCGCAGTGCGTCGACACCGGTGAGCACACAGGTGTCCCGCATCAGGTCGTAGGTGAGCGTGGTGTGCTCGGCCAGCAGCACCGCGTCGTAGAGGTCCTTGCCCTGGGGATAGGCGTCGCTGACGATCCACAGCAGCTTCCAGGCCAGCGAGAGTTCGGGGGTGGCCGCGAGGAGGCGGCAGCCGGGACCGGCGCCGAGGGGTGGCAGCGCGGTGCGGACGGGCGGTGCGGGAAGCACCTCCTCGAAGACGAGGTCGAGCTGGACGGTGCCGCCGGGGGTGCCCGGTGCCGTCCAGGGCAGCAGCATCCGGCGGCCAGCGGCCCGCTCGTAGGTCCAGATGTCCTCGGTCACCCGGCCCGCGGCGTCGATCCGCACCGCGCCACCGGCGCGGGCGGCCGCCTCGGCGTCGCGGGCGATCCCGTCGAACAGGTCGGCCGTGCGGGGGTCGGCCATCGCCCAGTCCCGCGGGACGACAACGAAGTCCAGGTCCCCCGGATCGCGGGCGGCGTCCCCGAACCAAGTGGCCATCAGCACACTGCCGCGCAGCACCAGATGGTCCGCCCAGGGGCCGTCGGCGAGCGCGGCGAGCACGGTGTCCAGCACGGTGCGCCGGGCCCGGTGCCAGGCGCGCGCCGACGGCTCGTCGGCGAAGCGCGGCTCACCGGCCCGGAAGGCGCGGCCGAGCTGTTTCAGTGCCGGGTCGAAGACCGCCGTACTGTTCATCCCCTCCGGGGTCGGCAGCAGGGTGCGCGGAAGGTCGTGCCGGTGGCGCACGGAGTCGTCCAGCGGGGTGTGGGGGATCTCGGGAGCGTCGCTGTGGCGCATCGCCTCCCAGGTGGCTTCGGGCTCCCGGGCGGCTTCCGGCTCCCGCGACGAGGTCATGGTGTGGGCTCCTCGGTGATCCAGCCGTCGTCCAGGCCGAGGTTGGTGTCGTGGAGGACGAACTCCCGTTCCGCCTCGAGAAGTTGGAGCGCGGCGGTGTGCAGTGTCCCGAGCAGGGCGGACAGCCGCCGCTCGGCGGTGGCACGGCCGACGCCGTGGCACCGCTGGGTGATGAACCGCTCCTGCCGTCCGTCGTCACGGAACCGGCGGGCGTTCCACGAGACATGGGCGCCGTGCGGTACGGCGAGGCGCTCCAGGGGCGCCCGGTCCTGCTCCGCCGGCAGCAGCAGTTTGATGTGGTGTTCGAAGTAGCGGCCGGGACCGTGGGCGGCGGCGGCCGTGTCGTCCCGGGGGACACCCGCCGCCCAGGGGGCGGCCTCGGTCTTGATCCGGACCGGCCGGAAGCCGTCCGCCGCCAGTTCGGCCGCGACCCGGGCCGCGTTCTCGCGCCAGACCGTGGCCGGTCCGTCGCCGCGGAGGTTCAGCATGGGCTGGGAGGGCGTACGGCCGCGGGCGAGCACGATGTGCGTGAAGCCGAACCCGCGCGCCGCCGCCCAGGCTGCCAGCCGGTCGGTGGCGTGGGGCGGGCAGGCCACGGTGACATGGGTTTCCAGCGCGCCGTGCACCTCGGGAGGCGCGGATATCGGACCGGGGACGGCGGAAGCGGTGGACATCAGGGGGTGGGGACCTCGGAGAGCGCGGGAGCCGCGCCGCCGAACTCCTCGACCGCCCCCGCGACGATGGCCTCCAGCCGGGTGTGGTGGGCGCCGCGCCAGTAGACGCGCTCACAGGCGGTGCAGCGGGCGAAGACGTCATAGGTGCGCCGGGTGCCGTGCTCCAGCTGTTCCCGGACCGTCTCCTTGTCGGCGTCCTCCAGCGGCCCGTTGCACGCGGTACAGCGGGTCCACGGGGCGAGGCGCGGGGTGAACCGGCCGAGTACGTCGCGCAGTTGCTCATCGGGACGGTCGCTGTAGACGTACGCCCCGGCCCACAGCTCACGCCTGCGCAGTAGCCCCCGGTCGCGGGAGAGCATCACCCGGCGCTGGGCGGCGGAGAGCGTGGCGAGCGCCGGGTCGCCGATGTCCTCGCTCTCGTACGCGGCGTCGACACCCAGCAGCCGCAGCCGCCGCGCGAGGGTGCCCAGGTGCACATCGAGCAGGAAGCGCAGCGGGGCGCCCGGCACCCGCTGGGGCCGGACCACCGGGCGCACCTCGACGGTCTCCCCCGCGCGCGGCACATGCGACACCGGGGTCTCCCGGCCGTCCACGAGCAGTGCGCCGACCTCGGTGAGCGGGACCCCGACCGACTCGACCACATGCCCGAGGGTGGAGGCTCCGTCGGTGACGAGGGCCGTGCGTCCGCGGCGCCGTTCCGGCACGGCGAAAAACCGCAGTTCAGGGGCGAGGCTGAGATGGATCTCCGGTCCGTTCACACCGCCAGCATGCCAGGCGCGGGGCACCGACGCGATCACATTGCCGCCCGGCGCGGACCGCGCGACGAGCGAGGTCCACTGCTGGCGAGAATCCGTTGCATCATGGCAATCGAGCCACTGCTCATGATCGCGCACCACGCTTAGCGTCGGCGTCGGCACCCCGTTCGGGGGCTGTCCGTCCCGTGTCCCCGTGGAGAAGGAAGCGCTACCGCTGTGACCACGTTCCTGCTCGCCGTGCATGTGCTGGCCGCGATCATCGCGGTCGGTCCGGTCACCGTGGCGGCCAGTATGTTCCCCGCCGCCGCCCGCACCGCCCTGTCCGCGCCCGGGGACGTCCGGGCGGCCGCCGTACTGCGGACACTGCACCGGGTGTGCCGGGTCTACGCCGCCGCGGGGGTCGTGGTGCCCGTCTTCGGGCTGGCCACCGCCAGGAGCCTGGGCGTCCTGGGGGACACCTGGCTGATCGTCTCCATGGTGCTCACCGGGCTCGCCGCGGCCGTGCTCGCCGGGCTGGTGCTGCCCCGCCAGGGCGCGGTGCTCGCCGGGCTGGACAGCGCCACGGACACCGACGGCGCCACCTCCCCGGCGCCGGACACCGGAGGCGGTGCGACGGACCGGCGGACCACGGCGCGGCTGGCGATGTACACCGGGATGTTCAATCTGCTGTGGGCCGTCGTCACCGTGCTGATGATCGCCCGCCCCGGCTCCACCACCGGGGCGTGACGGCCGTGGAGCCGTCCACCCGTCCGCTGCGGATCGCCGCCACCGTCGAACTGGCCTCGCTGATCGTCCTGTTGGCCAACCTGGCCACCGCGCACTGGCCCGCCGTCTCCTCGGCGACGGGACCGGTCCACGGCTGTGCCTATCTGTTCGTCATCATCGCCGCCGTCCGGCGCCCGGGAACGAGCGGGCAGCTGAAACTGCTCGCCCTGGTCCCGGGCATCGGCGGTCCGCTCGTGCTGCGCCAGCTCACTTCACCGGCGTGTGGATGAGTGTCTTGGGCGCGACCGCGGCCCGTGACAGCGCGGGCAGCAGCCGGCAGGCGTTGTCCCTGTTGATACCGCGCCGCTGGGTCCCGTTGAGCGCCGGGTCGTTGTCCAGGGCGGGTGCCGTGACATCGGTGACGACACGGGCCGGGGTGGGCGGCCAGTCGCTTCCGTAGAGGATCCGGGACGCGTCCACGGCGGACAGCAGACTGGGAGTGGACGAGGGGGACATGGGGCCCGCGGTGTCGTAGTAGAAGCGATGCAGGTAGTCACGGACCCGGGGCCCCTCGACCTTGGGCGTGAGCTGGTCGCCGAAGGTCTCCAGGCGGCTTGCGAGGTACGGGAGGAACCCGCCGCCGTGCGGAAGGATGAAGGTGAGGTTCGGGTAGCGGTCCAGCGTCCCGTTCACGATCAGGCTGATGGCGGCACGGGTGGTGTCCATCAGGAAGTCGCACACGAACGGCGGCACCCCCGGCAGTCCGGCCTCGTCGCCGGGCACCTCCATGGGATGGGTGCTGATGACGGCGGAGCGCTCGTTGAGTTCCGCCAGCAGCGCGTCATGGGACGGATCGCCGAGGAAGGTCCCGCGGACACTGGTGCGGGTGCTCACCCCGATCGCGCCGAGCTGGTCCATGCCGTACGTCACGGACCAGCGGGACAGCTCCGTGTCGTCCAGGAAGATCGGAGCGAAGAAGGCGAAGCGCTCGGGGTGGGCGCTGACGAGATCGCCCGCGGACCGCAGCGCGACGCGGGCGCTCTCCTTGCGCAGCGGGGGCTCCCGCAGCCGTCCCAGCATCGCCACGGTGAGCACACTGGTCCGGATGCCGGCCCGGTCCATCAGGGTGAGCGCGCTGTCGAGGTCCCACTGTGTCCACCACGGGAGCTTGCCGCGCTGGACGACTCCCTTGCTCTCCGCCCAGGTGATCCATTCCGGTGCGGTGTAGTGGTGGTGGACGTCCACCCGTGACCGCCGTGCGTCGTCACCCGGCGGGGGGGCGGAGTGATCCACCGGGACGGCGTCATCGGCGACTGCTGTGTCGGGCGTGTTGAGCGGTGTCATCGGACTCCTCGGGAAGGTGGGGGCGAACGGAGCGGTGCCGGACGGCGGTTCAGCGGCCCGCGCCGCGCCCGAGGACGTCCAGGAGCACGTCCGCCAGCTCCTGTTCCGCGTTGGCCGGCATGCGCTGGGCCCGCCAGGCCACAAAGCCGTCCGGCCGCACCAGCACCGCTCCTTCCTGCGTGGTGCCGTGGGTGTCCGCCCAGTCCGCACCGCCCCGGATCTGGAGGTCGGCGTCGGCGGAGGAGCCGACGAGGTAGGCGTCCAGCGGGACATCGAGCTTCTCCGCCACCGTGCGAGCGACGGCCCGCCAGTCCGCCCCGCCCTCTCCGCAGAGCAGGACGAAGGAGCGTTCGTACAGATCGATGGTGGAGACCTCGGCGCCGTCCCGGGTGAGCCACATATGGGGTGCGCGGGTGCCGGGGTCGCCGCGCAACTCGAAGCTGTCGGGCACGGTGGGGGCGTCCGGGTCCCCGCCGACCACGGCCGTGGAGCTGTAGCGGTAGCACAGGGCCGTGGTGACCAGATCGGTGCCGGTTGTCGCCGACTGGGCGGCGTTGTAGCCGGGGTGCTGCTCCAGGGACGCCTGGAGCGTGGCCCGGGCGCTGGTGGCCTGCGCCACCGGCCTGCGTTCCACCTCGTAGGTGTCCAGCAGCCCGGGGCCCGCCCAGCCGCGGAGCACCCCGGCGATCTTCCAGGCGAGGTTGTGGGCGTCCTGGATACCGGTGTTGGAGCCGAACGCGCCGGTGGGCGGCATCTCGTGCACGGAGTCGCCCATGAGGAACACCCGCCCGGTGCGGTAGCTGTCGGCCACCCGGTCCGCAGCGTGCCAGGGCGCCTTCCCGGTGACCTCCACATCCAGGTCGGGGACTCCCGTACCCGCCCGGATGTGCTCGACGCACCGCCTCTCCGTGAAGTCCTCGATGGTTTCACCGCTCTCAGGGGTCCAGGGCATGTGGAACACCCACTGCTCCTTGTTGTCGACGGGCAGCAGCACTCCCTCACCGGCCGGATCGGTGATGTAACACACCACGAAGGGCTGGTCACCCGCCACATCGCGCAGCGCCTTGCTGCGGAAGGTGACGCTGATGTTGTGGAACAGGTCCCCGCGGCCGGAGTGCCCGATACCGAGGCGCTCCCGCGCGGGGCTCCGGGGACCGTCGGCGGCCAGCAGGTAGTCCGTACGGACCGTGTACGTCTCACCGGAATCCCGGGAGCGCAACACGGCGTGCACCGCGTCGTCGTCCTGGGTGAAGGACACCAGCTCGGTACGGAAGCGCACATCACCGCCCTGCTCGCGGGCGCGGTCCAGGAGGACCGGTTCCAGGTCGTTCTGGCTGCACGCGCACCGGAAGGTGGAGCTCTTCTCGGCCTCCGGGGGTCTGCCGGTGATCCGCGGGTAGATCCATCGCCGCTTCCCCCCGGAGAGGACGTCCACCTGGAGGATCCCGTCGTTCTTGGACAGGACCGCCGCCGCTCTCCGGATGTCCGGCTCCAGGCCCGCGGTGCGGTACAGCTCCATCGTCCGCATGTTGTTACCGCGGCCGCGCGGATGTGCCGAGGTGGCCGCGTGGCGCTCGACCAGGCAGTGTTCGACGCCGAGGCGCCCGAGAAACACGGATGCAGACAGGCCGACGAGCGATCCCCCCACGATCAGCACGGGCACATGGTCGTTGTCTCGCTCTTTCATTTCCCCGCGTCCTCCATCTGCGTCGACGGCATGGTGCCGCGGACTCCTGTCCGCGGTCTCCCTGTGCACCATGCTGACCACGGCCCGCACCGCCGCATCACCGGCGCGTCATTCGGGATGTATGACGGGGGCGAACGAGTGAACGCGGTTTCACTCCGGTTCCGGCCGGGGAGGACTTGTCGCCCGTCGCGGACCGTCTTCTCCCGTGGTGGGTCACTGCGGGGGCGTGCCGCTCCGTCGCCGCTGGCGGCGCCAGGCGACCAGCCGCAGATACTCCTCGTGCAGCACCCGGCCCAGCAGCGCCCCGCCGAAGACCACGTAGCCGACGCCCACCAGCCAGGACTGGACGACCAGCACGGTGCCCACCGGCCCGTAGGAAACCGCACTGGAGGCGATCAGCGGGGAGAACACCAGCTGGGAGAAGACCCGCAGCCCGACCAGTCCGACGCCGGTCGCCAGCGCGCCGGGCAGCAGGGCGCCCCAGCTGATCCGCCCGCCCAGCAGCAGCCGCTGCGACCACCAGATGAACAGCACGGTGCCCACCACGGCGATGAGCAACCGGCTGACCCCGGGGCCCAGATGCGAGGACAGCAGCAGATAGCCGATGAGCACCACCAGCCACACCAGATGGCGCCAGACGTTGTGCCAGCGCCCGGCGGGCAGTTCCCACACCTTCTCGTAACCGGTCTGCACCGCCGCGCCGAAGCTCAGCCCGAAGATGGCCAGGGTCGCCAGACCGAACGCCGTGGTGGTCTCCAGTGCCCGCTTCGGCGGGGCGAACAGCTGCTTCACCTCGTCCCGCGAGGAGGTGGACACCCCGAGTCCCTCGGCCAGCCACTGGGCGAAGCCATGACGGTTCACCGGGTCGGCGGCGGCGACCACGATGAGCAGCGGCACCAGGGTGAGGAAGCCGAGCGCGGCGAAGCCCAACGCCCTGTGCAGCAGCTCGAACTCGCTGCCCCGCCGCCATCCGCGGCCGACCGGGGAGCGGTGGAACACATGGTGCAGCCGCTGGAACCGGGTGCCGTGCCGGTGCCCGTGCTCATGACCGGCCTTGGGTCCGGGCTCCTGCCCGGACCCGCCCTCATGACCGTGCTGGTGTCCGTGCCCCGGGGTGCCGGAAGAATTCTCGGACATCGCCACTCCACTACCCGCGCCGAGGTCCCGGACCCGGGCGCGCGGAAACGCGCGCCGGATGGCGCGCGCACCACGAGCCCCCCTCAGTACGGGTGTCGGTCGGCCTTGTCCATCCATACCTTGTACGCCTCGGCGCCGAGCTCGGGGTGGATCTGCTCGATCAGGATCCTGCGCTGGTCCATCGGCCTCTGGAAGTCCTCGTACTGATAGGCGTCGTCGAAGCCGATCCTGGCGGTGGCGGCCAGGTCACAGCTGAAGTAGACGGCGTCGATGCGCGACCAGTAGATGGCGCTCATGCACATCGGGCACGGTGCGCCGCTGATGTAGATCGCGCATCCCTGGAGCATCCGCGCGCGTTCCGGCACCGGGTCGGGGGATCCCTCGGGACGGGGCACGAGTTCGAGCGTGCTCTCGTTCACATGCTTCCCGTCGATCGTGGGGGCTTCGGGGTTGAGCACCTGGATCGCCTTGCTGATCGTCTCCATCTCCGCGTGGGCGGTGGGATCGCCGGTCAGGAGCACACGGTTCTGCCCACGGGCGATGATGTCGCCGTTGAGGCTGATCACGGCGCCGAACGGCCCGCCCCAGCCGTTTTCCACGGATTCGGTGGCCAGCCGCACCGCTTCGGCCAGGAACTCCTGCTTCGCCATGTCGAACCTCCGCTCGGCTTTCCGTGCCGGTGTCAGCACCTCTGCGGAACGCTCGGTTTGTCTCATAAATTCCTTTTGATCTAGACTACTCGGCATGGATGCCCGTGCAACCCACGGCTCCAGCGGAGCCGGGGCAACGGTGGTGACCTCCCAGAAGGTCCGCCCAGGACAGGACGACGCCTACCAGCGCTGGCAGGAGAAGACCAACCGCGCGGCGCGCGGTTTCGACGGCTTCGAGGGCACCGAGCTGTATCCGCCGGGCCCCGGCCAGGACAACGAATGGGTGGTGGTCTTCCGGTTCTCCCGGATCGACCAGCTGACCACCTGGCTGCGGTCGAGTGTCCGTCAGGAGCTCCTGGACGAGGGACGCCCGCTGTTCGAGGCACCGCCCACCCAGGAGGTGCTCAGCGGCGGAACGCCCGCGGAGGAACCGGAGGTCGTCACGGCGGTCATCTCGCACGAGGTGCGCCCCGGATACGAACAGCCGTTCCTGCGCTGGCAGGACAAGGCGCTCAAGGCCCAGGAGAAGTTCCCCGGTTTCATGGGATCGGAGCTCTTCCGGCCGGTACCGGGGATCCAGGAGCACTGGGTCGTGGTCTTCCGCTTCGATTCCCGTGAACACCTCGACGGGTGGCTGGAGTCCGACGTCCGGGAGAAGCTGCTCAGCGAGGGCGCGAAGTACTTCACGCACTACGACGTACGGAAGATCAGCTCACCGTTCAGCGGCTGGTTCCGTTTCGGGGAGGGGGCGGACGAGGGAGTTCCGCCGAACTGGAAACAGGCCATGTCCGTGGTGCTGGCGCTCTATCCGACGGTGATGGTCCTCAATCTGACGGTGGGCAGCGCCTTGGACGACGCGGGGGTACCGGCCCATGCCGGCCTGTTCATCGGCAACGTGCTGAGCGTCAGCATCCTGACCTGGCTGCTGATGCCCCTGGTGAACCGGGCGCTCGCCTTCTGGCTGGTGCCGAGCCGGGCGCACACCCTGCGGGTCCATGTGGCGGGTGCCGCGCTGGTCGCCCTGTGCTACGGGCTGCTGATCGTCATCTTCGGATTCGCCGCCTGAGGGCCCGCCCGCCGGCCACGCGCCGCCACGGTCTCACCGGTGCTACGCGGTCAGCGCCACCGCCTCACCGGTGTCGGCGTCCAGGACGCTCACCCGCACCGCGGGCTCACGCACCGCGTCGCGGCTGGCCGCCGCGTCGAGGGCGAAGAGCACCACCACCGGCCGTGCGGCTCCGCCTCCCCCGTGGACCCCGGCGTACTGGAGGATGCGCCAGCCGCCGTCGTCCCAGTGGTCCAGCAGCGCCGACCGCACCAGGGCCGAGGCGGTCTGCCAGGCCAGCGAGTGTTCCAGCAGTTCGACCGTGGCGGTCACCGGCACCCGTGTCACCGCGCGCGTCCCGTCGAGCGGATGCCCGGTCAGCCGCAGCCGCAGTCTGCGCCACAGCAGCCGCCAGCGGTCGGGGGCGAGCACCACCGCCCCGGCCACGGCCACGAGGACAGCGCCCGCGGTGGCGGCCGGCCGGTGCGGGGCCGTGGTCCACCAGGGGTGTTCGGCGAGAGTGACGGCCACCCCGCCCGCCAGGACCGCGGCGGCGCGGACGAAGGCGCGGACCCCGACCGGTCCGTCGTCCCCGGCCGTGCACCCGCAGGAGGACCCGGGCGCGGCGCGCCGGGCGTAGCCGAGATAGCCGAGGAAACCGACGCCGAGGGCGGCGGCAGCCCCTCCCGCGGCCACCGAAACCGACGGCGGCAGCGCCAGCAGCGCCGCGCACAGCAGCAGTTCGAGGGCGCCGAGCCAGCGCAGGGCGCGGGCCGCCCGGGCGCCGCCGCGCAGCAGCCGGGCCAGCGCGGTCCGGGAGGCCGGCCGCGGGGCGCTCCGGCCGAAGAGTTTGCCCGCACCGGCCGTCCCCAGCACCCCGGCGAGCAGCGGTGCGGCCAGGTCCACGGCGAGGGTGGCGGGGCTCACCGGCGGTGTCCCGCGCCCGGTCCGACCGCGACCCGCACCAGCTCCACGGAGTCGTCGGACGGCCGCCAGGCGCCGAGCACCTGGGCGTCCTGCCCGATGCGCAGCCGGGAGAGATCGACGGTGGGGGCGGCGCCGGAGTAGGAGACGCTGGTGGTGTCCGCCAGCACATGGCCGACGATCTCGTGGGAGCCGTGGGCGAGGTGCAGCCGGTCCTTCTCGATCCCGCGGAGGGTGGTGTGGAGGTTGACGATGTTGACCCACACCGCGTCGGCGGCGAGGGTGCCGTCGGGCATCGGAACACCCCGGGCGTAGAGGCCGTCCCCGGTCTCGATGGCCGCGGCCGTGGTGGCGCGCACCTTCCAGACGCTGGTGGCGCCGGTGACCCGGACCCGGGCGTACTCGCCCCAGGAGCCCGCGACCTCCAGCAGCCCGCCGTCGATCCAGGTGATCCGCCCCTCCACGAAGGTGCTGTCGGCGGCCGCGGGGTCGAGGGCGCGCAGGGGTTCGGCGAAGGCGGCGTCGGCGTCCACGGCGCCCAGGGCGGTCGCCCCGATGACACCGGTGCCGATGACGGTTGCGCCGCGGAGGGCGGCGGCGGTGAGGAAGCGACGGCGGGCCAGGGGGTCGCCGGTCGGGTACGCGCTCATGTCCGTCCGCCTCATTCGAAGATGACCACCGGCAGCATGCCGGAGCTCAGACTGCCGATCGCGGAGAAGGCGGCCGGGGTGAGGTCGATGACCCGGTTGGTGCGGCAGGTGCCGTCGCAGCAGGTGGACTCGGAGCAGAAGCTGCGGGTGCGCGGACCGCAGTCGCTGACCGTGACGCACACACTGGCGCCGGAGCACTGGTGACGTACCTTCATCACGGAGCCGCAGCCGCGCCGGGGCAGCTTCTCCCCGCACAGATCCGGCCGGGTGATGTCCCAGCACGCCTTGGAGGCGTTGGGCCAGGCGGCGTGGAGCTTGCTGGACTTGCAGGTGCCACAGGCCCCGCCGCCCGCGCTCGCGCACGGGCCCCAGGCGTTGCCACAACAGAACCAGGTGGCCTCGCCGTTCCAGAGACTCGTCGATCCGCACGCCATGTGGTCATCATGCGCGGGGTCGCGGGCACCCGCCAGGCGGAGGCGTCCGATCCGGCGGTGGCCCCCGGAGCCGGGTGCCGTCAGAGGCGTTCGACGATGGTGACGTTGGCCTGGCCGCCGCCCTCGCACATGGTCTGGAGGCCGTAACGGCCGCCGGTGCGCTCCAGTTCGTGCAGCAGGGTGGTCATCAGCTTGGTGCCGGTGGCGCCGAGGGGGTGGCCGAGCGCGATGGCTCCGCCATTGACATTGACCCGCTCCGGATCGGCGCCGGTCTCCTTCAGCCAGGCGAGCACCACGGGCGCGAAGGCCTCGTTGATCTCCACCAGGTCGATGCCGGCGATGGTCATACCGGTCTTCTTCAGGGCGTGCGCGGTCGCGGGGATGGGCGCGGACAGCATCCGGATGGGGTCCTCGCCGCGCACCGACAGATGGTGGATCCGGGCGCGCGGAGTCAGCCCGTGCTCCCGTACGGCCCGTTCGGAGGCGATCAGCAGCGCGGAGGCACCGTCGGAGACCTGGGAGGACAGCGCGGCGGTCAGCCGCCCGCCCTCGACCAGCGGGGTGAGGGCGGCCATCTTCTCCAGGCTGGTCTCCCGGCGCGGCCCCTCGTCCACGGTGACCTCGCCGTAGGGGACCAGTTCGCGGTCGAAGCGGCCCTCGTCGATGGCGCGCACCGCGCGGCGGTGGGAGCGCAGCGCGAACTCCTCCATGGCCTCGCGGGTGATGGCCCACTTCTCGGCGATCATCTCGGCGCCGTGGAACTGGCTGACCGGCCGGTCGCCGTACCGCTTCCGCCAGCCCTCGGAGCCCGCGAAGGGGCCGTCGGTCAGCCCGAGCGGCACGGCCGCCTGGCGGCTGGCGTAGGCGATCGGCACCTGCGACATGATCTGCACCCCGCCCGCGACCACCAGGTCCTGGGTGCCGGAGAGCACCGCCTGCGCGGCGAAGTGCACGGCCTGCTGGGAGGATCCGCACTGCCGGTCGACCGTCACCCCCGGCACCTCCTCCGGCAGCCCGGCGGCCAGCCAGCAGGTGCGCGCAATGTCCCCGGCTTGCGGTCCCACGGTGTCCAGACAGCCGAGGACCACGTCCTCGACGGCGGCCGGGTCGGCGCCCGAGCGCTCCATCAGCGCCCGCAGGACATGGGCGCCGAGGTCGGCCGGGTGGACGGACGCGAGTCCGCCCCCGCGCCGGCCGACGGGGGTGCGTACCGCTTCGACGATGTATGCCTCGGCCATGACCGGTGTCGCTCCTTCGGCTGGTGGTCAATCGGCTGTTGTCATTCCCGCGGGGTGATGCCGTCCAGGACCATCGACAGATACTGGCGGGCGATCTCCTCGGGGCTGTGGTGTCCGCCCGGCCGGTACCACGACGCGGCGACCCACACGGTGTCGCGCAGGAAGCGGTACGCCAGCCGGATGTCCACGTCGGCGCGGAAGACCCCCTCGGCCACCCCGCGCTCCAGGGTGCCCAGCCAGGCCCGTTCGAACTTCCGCCGCGACTCGGCGAGATAGCCGAAGCGGGGCTGGGCGGCCAGGTGCCGGGACTCCTTCTGGTAGATCGCCACGGCGGCGTGGTGCCGGTCGATCTCCCGGAAGGACTCGGTGACGAGCGCCTCGACGGTCTCCCTCGGGCCGAGCCCGGCGCCGAGCACCTCCTCGTACCCGGCCCACAGCTCGTCGAGGAAGGTGGAGAGGATCTCGTCGATCATCGACTCCTTGGAGTCGAAGTGGTAGTACAGGCTGCCCGCGAGCATTCCCGCCTCGTCCGCGATCCGGCGGACGGTGGTCGCGTTGTACCCCTGGGCGGCGAACACCTCCGCCGCCGTGGTGAGCAGTTCGCGGCGTCGTTCGGGGGACGGGCTCACGGTCGTCTTCTTCTCGCTGTTCCTGCTGGAGTTCGGCACGGGGTCATTGTCGCCTCACGGGTGCTGGCCGCTGACGGACACCGTCTCCCCGGTCATGTACGAGGAGTAGCCGCTGGCCAGGAAGACGATCACGTTGGCCACCTCCCAGGGCTCGGCGTACCGGCCGAACGCCTCCCGCTCGGTCAGCTCGGCCAGCAGCTCGGGGGTGGTCACCTTCACCAGGTGCGGATGCATGGCCAGACTCGGCGAGACCGCGTTCACCCGCACCCCGTACCCGGCGGCCTCGACGGCGGCGCAGCGGGTGAGTGCCATGACGCCCGCCTTGGCCGCCGCGTAGTGGGCCTGTCCGGCCTGGGCGCGCCAGCCGACGACCGACGCGTTGTTGACGACGACTCCGCCGTGTCCGTCCGCCTTCATCCGGCGCAGGGCGGCGCGGGTGCAGCGGAAGGTGCCGTTCAGCGTGACGTCGATGACCCGGTCCCACTGGGCGTCGGTCATCTCGGTCAGCAGGGCGGTGCCACCGAGACCGGCGTTGTTGACCGCCGCGTCCAGCCGTCCGTGGCGCTCCTCGGCGAGGTCGTGGAGCGCCGCCACCTGGTCCTCGTCGGTCACGTCGCAGACCAGCCCGGCGACGCGGTCCGTGCCGAACTCGGCGGCGAGCGCGGCGGCCGTCTCCTCGAGCCTGCGCGCATGGGCGTCGCCGATGACGATCCGCGCGCCCTCCTCGAGGAAACGGCGGGCGGTGGCCCCGCCGATCCCGGAGCCCGCGGCGGCGGTGATGACGGCCGTGCGGCCGGTGAGCAGGCCGTGGCCGGGGACATACGGCGCCTTGTTGTCCATCACCCTGCCACGGTAACCTACCAAACACTTGTTAGGGAACGCGTGGCGCGAACGGAGGCGGCGCGGGTGGACCTCGAACTCACCGAACGGCAGCGGGCGTTCCGTGCCGGGGCCCGGAGCTGGCTCGCGGCACATGTGCCCGCCGCCCCGCTGCCCTCCCTGGAGACCGCCGGGGGCTTCACCGCCCACCGCGCCTGGGAGCGGACGCTCGCCGCGGGCCGCTGGTCGGCGGTGACCTGGCCCGAGGAGTACGGCGGCCGGGGGGCGTCGCTGGTGGAGTGGCTGCTGTTCGAGGAGGAGTACTACGCGGCGGGCGCACCGGGCCGGGTGAGCCAGAACGGGATCAGCCTGCTGGCTCCCACCCTCTTCGCACACGGCACCGCCGCGCAGCGCGCCCGGATCCTGCCGCCGATGGCGCGTGGCGAGGTGATCTGGGCCCAGGCGTGGTCCGAGCCCGAGTCCGGCTCGGACCTCGCCTCGCTGCGCTCCACGGCCCGCCGCACCGCGGGCGGCTGGCTGCTCAGCGGCCAGAAGACCTGGTCGTCCCGGGCGGCCTTCGCCGACCGCGCGTTCGGGCTCTTCCGCGGTCACCGGGAGGAGGGCGCACCGCCGCACCGCGGGCTGACGTATCTGATGTTCCCGCTTCGCGCACCGGGCGTGACCGTCCGCCCGATCGGCCGCCTCGACGGCAAGCCCGCCTTCGCCGAGCTCTTCCTCGACGAGGTGTTCGTACCCGACGAGGACGTCATCGGCGAGCCGGGGCAGGGCTGGCGGGTGGCGATGAGCACGGCGGGCGACGAGCGCGGGCTGACCCTGCGCAGCCCGGGCCGGTTCACGGCGTCGGCGCGGCGGCTGGTGGCGCTGTGGCGCGAGCGCGCGGGGAATTCCGGTCCGGGCGGTGCATGCGGGGCGGGCGATCGCGGTGCGAGCGCCGCCGACGGGCTGCGGGACCGGGTCGCCGACGCGGTGATCGGCGCCCGCGCGTACGAGCTGTTCGCGTACGCGCGTGCGTCGCGGCCGGAGGCGGGGAGCGCGGCGGGGGCCGCCACCGGGGCGGAGTCGAGCCTCAACAAGGTCTTCTGGTCCGAGCTGGACATCGCCCTGCACGAAACGGCCCTGGACCTGCTCGGCCCGGTCGGCGAACTGGCCGATGACGCGACCGACGCGGCCGGGGGCGGCGGCTGGGCGGACGGCTACACCTTCGCCCTGGCCGGGCCGATCTACGCGGGCACCAACGAGATCCAGCGCGATCTGATCGCCGAACGGCTGCTGGGTCTGCCGAGGGAACGGCGCTGACTCCTCCCCCACCCCGCCCTCCGGCGGCCCCGGGTGCCGGTTCGCACGGTGTGGCCGAGCGGTTCACGGGCGGCGGCTGAGGGGACGGCCAGGGTTTTCGGAGAGGGGAACGGGGATGGAATTCCTGCTGGACCGGGCGCAGGGCGAGTTCGGCCGTACCGTGGACCGGATGCTCGGCGGGGCACATACCGCGCAGGTGGTTCGGGCGTGGGCGCGCGGAGATCACGGGCCGGGGCGGACGCTGTGGGAGCGGCTCGGCGGGATCGGGGTGACCGCGCTGGCCGTCCCGGAGACGCACGAGGGGGTCGGGCCGCTGCCGGTGGAACTGGCCGTGGCCTCCGTGGAGTCGGGGCGGCACGCGGTCCCGGGTCCGCTGGCCGAGACCGCCGCGGTGGCGGTGCTGCTGGCCGCGCTGGCCGGGGGTGACGCCGCCCAGGTCGACCCGGCCGCCCGGCACTGGCTGCCCCGGATCGCCTCGGGGCGGACCCTGGTCACCCTGGCGGCGGCCGACGGCGGGCCGTACGCGCTGGACGCGGACGCCGCCGACGCCGTGTTCACCGTCGAGGGCGCCGGGGGCGAGGAGTTGTGGCTCGCGCCGGGACACGGGCGCGTACAGCCCTCGATCGACCCGGCCCGGCGGCTCGCCCGGCCGCTGCCCGGTGGGGAGCTGCTGGCCAGGGGCCCGGCGGTGGCCGAGGCCGCCGGACGGGCCGCGGACTGGGCGGCGTTCGTGACGGCCGCGCAGTCCCTCGGCACCGGACTGGCGCTCCTGGAACGGACGGTGGCGTATGTGAAGGGGCGGCGGCAGTTCGGCCGGGCGGTCGGTTCGTTCCAGGCGGTGAAGCACCGGCTGGCGGACGTACTCATCGGGCTGGAGTTCGCCCGGCCGCTGCTGTACGGGGCGGCGGTGGCGCTCGCGTCGGCCGGCCCCGGCGCCCGTGCCGAGGTGGCCGCCGCCAAGGTCGCCGCGGGCGAGGCCGGTTACGCGGCGGCCCGGGCCGCACTGCAACTGCACGGCGCGATCGGCTACACGGACGAGTCCGACCTGTCGCTGTGGATCCGCAGGGCCGGCGCGCTGCGCTCCGCCTGGGGCACGCCGTCCGTCTGCCGCGCCCGCGTGCTGGCGGGCTGAAGCAGATGGCGGACGGCACGGCGCACAGCAGCCCATGGAGCCCAACCGCGCCGAAGAGTGTTCCCCGCTCACGTTCTTGATCCATGCTGGTGCGACCACCGGCGAGCGGACCCAGTGAACAGCGAGGGATGCCACAGATGCACCGACCCCGGCCCACCCTGGAGAGCGTGGCGCGGCACGCGGGTGTCTCGCGCGCGACCGTGTCCCGTGTCGTCAACGGCTCCCCCTCGGTCGCCGAGGACAGCCGGGAGGCGGTGCTGCGGGCCATCCAGGAGCTCGGCTACATCCCCAATCAGGCGGCACGCAGCCTGGTCACCCAGCGCACGGACTCCTTCGCGCTGGTGCTGCCGGAGGAGCCGGGCCGGATCTTCTCCGACGACCAGTTCTTCCCGGGAGTGGTGCGCGGGGTGAGCCAGGAGCTGGAGGCGGCCGACAAGCAGCTGGTGCTGATGATGGCCCGGTCCCCCGCCAGCCGGGACCGGATCGAGCGGTTCGCGCTGTCCCGCCATGTCGACGGGGTCATGGTGGCGTCCATGCACGGCACCGACCCGCTGCCCGCCGCACTGGCCCGGATGGGGATCCCGGTGGTCTGCAACGAACGGGCGCTGGGCGCGACGATGCTGCCGTACGTCGGGGTCGACAACGCGGCGGGCGCGGCGCTCGCCGTCCGGCATCTGACCGCTTCCGGACGCACCCGGATCGGCACCGTGGCGGGGCCGCAGGACATGGTGGCCGGGATCGACCGGCTGGCGGGCTGTCGCGCGGCGCTGCGGGAGGCGGGCCTGAAGCCGTCGGTGGCGGTCGGCGACTTCACCCAGGAGTCGGGCGCGGTGGCGATGCGGGAGCTGCTGGAGCGGCAGCCGGGGCTGGACGCGGTGTTCGCCGCGTCGGACCTGATGGCCATCGGGGTGCTGCGGGCGCTGCGGCAGGCCGGGCGGCGGGTGCCGGACGACGTGGCCGTGGTGGGTTTCGACGACATCGAGCCCGCCCGTTACACCGAGCCGCCGCTGACCACGGTGCGCCAGCCGATCGCCGAGATCGGCCGCAGACTGGCGGGTCAGCTGCTGCGGCTGGCGGCCGGGGAGAGCATCGAGCCCGCGCTCGTCCTGCCCACCGAGCTGGTCGTCCGCGACTCGGGGTGACCGGGCGGCAGCCGGACGGCGAGCGCCGCGCCCGCCGTGTTGTCGACTCCGCCGTACGGCAGCGTCGGACCACCGGGATTCCCGTCCGGGCCGACGCGGCGGGCAGCGCACCCCGGGCCGGGCTCAGCCGCCGGTGTGCTGCGAGAGCAGGGCCCGGATCTCGCGCTCGAACGCGTCGTAGCGGCGCCGCAGCCCCGCGCCCGGCCAGTCCTCGGGCAGCAGCCGGGCGGGCAGGACGGGGTCGGCGAGCAGATGCCGCAGCGCGGCGGCGGCGACGGTGAAGCGGTCGGCGGGGCTCGCCGCGCGGTCCAGCGCGTCCCCCAGCAGCCGGGCCTGGCGGGCCCAGCCGTCCAGGTCCCACAGCCGCGCCGCGAGCTCGGCCGGATCGTCCTCCGGTGCGCCGGTGAACCAGCCGCACTGCCCGGCGGCCACGGCCGGACGGGAGCGGACCAGATTGGCGGGGCGCAGCCACGTGCCCTCGCGGAGTTCGGCCAGCCGCAGGGTGGCCATCGCCTGGCGCAGCGCGGTGCGCTCGGCCGCGGCACGCCGGTCGGAGGTGACGACGGCGATCTCCCAGCTGCCGTCCCAGCGCCGGGTGCGGGGGGCGCGGCTGTCGTCCTGGCGCGCCTGGCGGGCCAGCAGCCGGTCGGTGAGGCCGTAGCCGCCGTCGCGCTGTTCCAGGTCACCGGCGGCGACCATCCGGGTGAGGGCGACCCGGATGGTGCCCTCGGCGGCGCCGAAGAGCGCTCCGACGCGGACCAGGACGCGGGCGGGCAGCCGGGGCGGATGAAGGCCGAGCAGGGTGCTGAGCACGATCGAGCGCGCGGTCAGCGGCCGCAGGGTGAGGGTTCCGGTGTCATCCATGTCTCCTTGCACCCTATCCATTACAGTTCTTCATCGCGCATGATGGAAGTGTAAGACTGGAAGGGCGAGACCGCTCGGACGGGACCGGTGAGACCAGCGAGACCGGTGAGACCAGCGAGACCACCATGACCGAGGAGTTGCCTGCCATGAGCCCGACACACGAAGTTCTCAACCAGGCCCCGCCACTCGTCGGCTTCAGCACGGCGGACGACCCCGCCCTGCTGGAGGCGCTGCGGCGGGACGGCGGCGCCTGGGGCGAGCCGGAGGTCCGGGAGGTGGGCGCGCGGGCCGGTTCCGCCGAGGTCCAGGACCGGGCGAGGATGGCCGAGGAGCACCCGCCGGTGCTGCACACCCACGACCGGTACGGGCACCGCATCGACGAGGTCGAGTACCACCCGGCCTACCACCAGCTGATGGCGGAGGCCGTGGCGAGCGGCCAGCACGCGGCGGCGTGGGGCGAGAGCCGCTCCGGCGCCCATCTGGTGCGCGCGGCCAAGTTCTACGCCTTCGCGCAGGCCGAGGCCGGGCACGGCTGCCCGATCTCCATGACGTACGCCGCGGTCCCGGCGCTGCGCGCCGAACCGGAGCTGGCCGCCGCGTACGAACCGCTGCTGGCCTCCCGGGAGTACGACTTCGGGCTGCGTGCGCCGCTGGGCAAGCAGGGCCTGATCGCGGGCATGTCGATGACGGAGAAGCAGGGCGGCTCGGACGTCCGCGCCAACACCACCCGGGCCGTCCCCACCGCCGACGGCACCTATGTGCTCACCGGCCACAAGTGGTTCACCTCCGCGCCGATGAGCGATGTCTTCCTGACCCTCGCCCAGGCCGAGGAGGGGGTGACCTGCTTCCTGGTGCCGCGGGTCCTGCCGGACGGCACCCGTAACGCCCTGCGGTTGCAGCGGCTGAAGAACAAGCTGGGCAACCACTCGAACGCCTCGTCCGAGGTCGAGTACGAGGACGCCCTGGCCTGGCGGGTGGGCGAGCCGGGCCGCGGGGTGCGCACCATCGTCGAGATGGTGAACATGACCCGGCTGGACTGTGTCATCGGCTCGGCGGCGGGCATGCGCGCCGGGCTGCGGCAGGCGCTGCACCACGCCGAGCACCGCCGGGCCTTCGGCGCCGAGCTGATCGACCAGCCGCTGATGCGCCATGTGCTGGCGGATCTGGCGGTGGAGTCGGAGGCGGCCACCACCCTCGCGATGCGGCTGGCGGCGGCCCTGGACCGGTCGGAGGCCGGGGACGCGTCGGAGGCGGCGCTGCGCCGGCTCGGGCTGGCGGTCAGCAAGTACTGGGTGTGCAAGCGCGGTTCCACCCATGCCGCGGAGGCCCTGGAGTGCCTCGGCGGCAATGGGTACGTGGAGGACTCGGGGATGCCGCGGCTGTACCGCGAGGCACCGCTGCTGTCCATCTGGGAGGGCTCGGGGAATGTGGCCGCGCTCGACGTGCTGCGCGCGCTCGGCCGCGAGGAGGGCGCGCTCGACGCCTTCCTCGCCGAGGTCGAGACCGCCGCGGGGGCCGATGCGCGGCTGGACGCCGCCGTGGCCCGGCTGCGTGCGCTGCTGCCGCAGCTCGGCGATCCGCAGCGGGCGCCACTGCTGGCCCGCCGTCTGGCCGAGCAGATGACGCTGGTACTCCAGGGCAGCCTGCTGGTGCGGTACAGCCATCCGGCGGTGGCCGACGCGTTCTGTGCCTCGCGGCTGGACGGCGACTGGGGGCACGCGTTCGGCACGCTGCCGCCGGGGACCGACACCGGTCCGATCCTGGAGCGGGCCCGGCCCAAGGACCTGCGGTGACGTCGGGAGACGGCGCGACGGCGGAGCGGTCGGCGATCCGTACCGAGCGGGCGGGCCCGGTGACCACCGTGGTGCTCGCCCGCCCCGAGGTCCGCAACGCCGTGGACGGCGCGACGGCCACCGCCCTCGCCGACGCCTTCCGCGCCTTCGACGCCGACCCCGGGGCGCGGGTCGCGGTGCTGTGGGGCGAGGGCGGCACCTTCTGCTCCGGTGCCGACCTCAAGGCGGTCGGCACCGAGCGCGGCAACCGCGTGGCCGAGGACGGCGACGGGCCGATGGGGCCCACCCGGATGCGGCTGTCCAAACCGGTGATCGCCGCGGTCAGCGGCCACGCGGTCGCGGGCGGGCTGGAGTTGGCCCTGTGGTGCGATCTGCGGGTGGTGGAGGAGGACGCGGTCTTCGGGGTGTTCTGCCGCCGCTGGGGCGTACCGCTGATCGACGGCGGCACGGTACGGCTGCCCCGGCTGATCGGCGCGAGCCGGGCGATGGACCTGGTGCTGACGGGGCGTGCGGTACCGGCCCGGGAGGCGTACGACATCGGGCTGGCCAACCGGCTGGTGCCACCGCGCGCGGCCCGTGCGGAGGCCGAGCGGCTGGCCGCCGCGATCGCCCGCTTCCCGCAGACATGTCTGCGCGGCGACCGTGCCGCACTGCTCGAACAGGAGGGACTGCCGGAGGAGGAGGCGATGGCGCGGGAACTGCGCCACGGCCGGGCCACCCTGGCGGAGGGACTGGACGGCGCCGCGCGGTTCGCGGCGGGCGCCGGACGGCACGGCAGCTTCAAGGAGCTGTGAGGCGGGAGGCGGGAGGCGGGAGGCGGGTACGTCAGGGCGGAACCGCCCCTGACGTCAACCTCGACGCGGTGAACTCCCGTACTACGTCACCTATTCGGGGGAAATCACGGGGCCGTACGGCTGGCACGGGTCCGATCGGCCAAAGATCTTCCTCGTGAACCGATGGCATCGCGCATGGCGTTCAGGGGTCCTCGTCACGGCCCTTGTCTGCGCCTCGGCGGGGGCGACAGCCGCGGCCGACGGGACCGGTGGGAGCGGCGGTCCGGCGTCCGTCACCCCCGCTCCCCGGCGGACGGTGGACGTCCGGGTCAGGGCGGGGGTGACGGACGAGGGGGCACACGCGGCCGTGCGGGTCGAGGTCCGCCCCGGATTCTGTGTGTGCGCCGTCGCGTCGGCCGGGACGGACGGCGCCTTCGTGCGGTACGGGCAGTGCCCCACGCCCACTCCCACTCCCACACCGACACCGACACCGACACCGACGCCCACCCCCACTCCCACTCCCACTCCCACTCCCACTCCCACTCCCACACCGACCCCTACCCCTACCCCGACTCCGACGCCCACACCCACGCCGACCCCGACGACCACGCCGACCCCGACCCCGACACCCACCCTCACGCCAACGCCCACCCCGACGCCCACCCCGACCCCGACCCCGAGTCCCCCGCGGGCCTCGGACGCCCCGGCTCCGGCGCCCGCTCCGGCGCGCCCCGCGCTCAACTGGCCCCCCGCACCCCGGCCCACGCCTCCGCGACCGGCCGAGCCCGCCCCCGGTGAGCCCTCGGCGCCGTCCGCCGAGCCCACGCCCGTCCCGACCCGGCCGCGCCGGGTCCAGGCGCAGGCGTATCGCCCGCCCAGCCGCGAGGAGCCCCCCGACGGGACCTCGTTGGTCACCTTCACCCTGCTGCTCACGGCGCCCGCGGTGCTCGCGGCCGCCGCTCTCCGCCCGCGTTCGCGCTCCGCCTCGCGCGGCGGACGGCGCGGCTGATCCGCCCTGCCGACCCGCTTCGGAGGTTGCCTTGCCCGAATGGCTGATTCTGACTCTTCTGATGGCCGGGGTCTGCTCGGTTGTTGTGCTGGCCGCGGTCCTCAACGCCCGCCGTCTCGGCAGCGACGACGACCCGAGCGAGACCCCCGATGTCCTCGACTACATGATCATGATGATCGGTGTGGTCTACGCGATCGTGCTGGGCCTGGCCATCGCCGGGGTCTGGGAGGCGCGCGGCGCCGCCCAGGACGGGGTGCGGACGGAGGCACAGGCGCTGCACGAGGTGAACGAACGGGCCGCCGTCTACCCGCAGTCCGTACGCGACCGGATCCGTGCGGACATCGACGCGTACGTGGACCATGTGGTGTCCAAGGAGTGGCAGGTGATGATCGACAAGGGTGAGCTCACCGAGCACGGCACGGTGCTGCTGGACGCCGTGCGCCACGAGGTCACCCACGCCCGGCCGAAGACCCTGCTCCAGTCGCAGGCGTATCAGCCGATGGTGGACGAGGTGGCCGCGGCCGACGCAGCCCGGACCGCCCGGCAGCAGAACGCGGGGCCGACCATGCCCGCGGTGGTCTGGATCGGCCTGGCGCTGGGGGCGGCCCTGGTCGTGGGGCTGATCTTCACCTTGCAGATCCGCCGCTCACCGCGGGAGCTGATGCTGTCGGTGATGTTCACCGGCCTGATCGTCTTTCTGCTCTTCCTGGTCTGGGACTTCGACGATCCCTTCGGGCGCTCGGTCGGCGACGCGACCGCGCCGTTCACCGATCTGTTTCCCAGCGCACGGGGAGGTGTTTGAGCCCGTTCTGGAAGTTGGAGGTGAGCCGCACCGGCTCCCCGGCGAGCCGCAGTCCCGGCAGCCGGTCGAGGGCGCCGCGCAGCATGGCCCGCATCTGGACGCGGGCCAGCTGGGCGCCCATGCAGAAGTGCGGGCCGTAGCCGAAGCTGACGTGGTCGTTGGGTGAGCGGGTGGGGTCGAAGCGGTCGGGGTTGGGGAAGACCGTCTCGTCGCGGTTGGCGGAGGCGTGGAAGACCACGACCTTCTCACCACGCCGGATCAGCTGTCCGCCCAGCTCCACATCGCGGGTGGCGGTGCGGCGGAAGTCGATGACCGGCGGCCAGAAGCGCAGCATCTCCTCCACCGCGGAGCCGGTGAGTTCGGGCCGGTCGAGCAGGAGCCGGTGGCTGCCGGGGTGGTCGAGGAGGGTGAGCAGCCCGCCCGGAATGCCGTTGCGCAGCGTCTCGTTGCCCGCCACCGCGAACAGGAAGAACATGTTCTCGAACTCCTCGCGGCGCAGACCGCCCTCCCGCATCCGCGCCATCACACTGCCGGGCCGGGGGTGTTCGGCCAGGGCGTGCGCGTAGCCGAACATATCGGCCAGGGCCTCGCGGGAGCGCGGGTTCATCAGCCGTCCGTCCGGGCGGACCGCCGAGTCGGGCCGCAGGGCGAGGGTGGCGCGTCCCATGGGGCTCAGCTCCCCCGGGTCCGCGGTGCTGGACCCGGCGTGGTCGGCGTCCTGGTAGCCGATGATCCGGTTCGACCAGTCGAACAGCAGCCGCCGGTCACTCTCGGGTACGCCCATCACCCGAGCCAGGGTCCAGACCGGCAGATCGGCCGCGAGTTCGACGAAGTCGGCCTCGCCGCGGTGGGCCACGGAGTCGATGAGCGCCGTCGCGCGTCGCTCGATGTCCGCTTCCAGCTCGCGCACGGCCCGCGGGGTGAGCGCCGCGGCGACGATACGCCGGAGCCGGGAGTGGTCGGGCGGATCCTGATTGAGCATCATCGCCCGGACGAAGTCGAGGTCGGCCGGGGTGTCGGGGTCGCGGATCTGGGTGGCGCCCAGCCACGAGGAGAAGATCTCGGGAGTGCGCAGCACGTGTTTGACGTCCGCGTGCCGGAACACCGCCCAGAAACCGGGGCCCGCGGGCCACGCCCCGACCCCGGGCTCCTCGATCCGGCAGACGGGGCGCGTCGCGCGCAGTTCGCGGAAGAGGGCGTGGGGGACACCGGTGGCGTAGGTCTCGGGGAGGAACGCCTCGACAGGGTTCACAGCCGAGACCGTACGGCGCCACCCGCCGGGCCCGTCAAGAGACCGTTCGTCAGGATCAGGGCACCGGCACCGGGAGCACCCGGCGCAGCGGGTCCTCCGGCAGCCGGCCGTGCGCCTTCCACTCCCGCGGATAGCCCACCGACACCTCCTGGAACGACACCCCGTCCTCCACGGTGGTGCGGGGGATGTGCAGATGGCCGTAGACCACGGTCGCGGCGCGGAACCGCACATGCCAGTCGGCGGTCAGCTCGGTGCCGCACCACAGGGCGAAGTCGGGGTAGCGCAGCACCCGGGTGGGCAGCCGGGTCAGCGGCCAGTGGTTGATCAGCACGGTCTGCACGGTCGGGTCGCACGCGGCCAGCTTCGCCTCGGTCTCGGCCACCCGGGCGCGGCACCAGGCGTCGCGGGTCGGGTACGGGTCGGGGTGCAGGAAGTGTTCGTCGGTGCAGACCACTCCGGACTCATGGGCGTGGGCCAGGGCGGCTTCCTTGCTGGTGATGCCGTCGAGGCGGAAGGTGTAGTCGTAGAGCAGGAACAGCGGGGCGATGGTCAGCGGTCCGCCGATGCCCTCCCAGCGGGGGTACGGGTCCTCGGGCGTCACGATGCCCTTGGCGCGGCACATCTCCACCAGCGCCTCGTAGCGCGCCACGCCACGGGCCTCCAGCGGGTCCTTGGGGTGGGTCCACAGCTCGTGGTTGCCCGGCGACCAGATGACCTTGGCGAAGCGCTCGCTCAGCAGCCCCAGCGTCTCCTCGATCTCGGAGAACACCTCGCCGACGTCTCCGGCGACGATCAGCCAGTCGTCCTCGGAGCCCGGCCGCAGCCGCTCGACGATCTCCCGGTTCTCCGAATAGGCCACGTGCAGGTCGCTGATGGCGAGAAGCTCGCCGCGGTGCGTGCCGCCCATTGTTTCTCCTGTCGTACGGTGGCGGTCATGGTGCGATGGCGGTGCGGTCGTTCCTGGGCACGGGCCGGGTGATCGCCGGTCCGTCCCTGGCGCTAGCCTCGCAGATGTGATGGACAAACTCCCGGCGTCCTTTGAACGTGGCACCGACGGGCCGAAGGTCATCGTGGTCGGAGTGGACGGCTCCGATTCCTCCTGGCGCGCCGCGGCGTACGCCGCCGGGCTGGCCAGACGACAGAACGCGCTGCTGGCCGTGGTGTATGTGCAGCCGGTGCTGCCCGCGGGCGGGGCGCTCGGCGCGGCGGTGGCCGACACCACGGGCGAGGTGGCCGAGGAGCTGATCCAGCAGATCAGGGAGGCCACCGAGCGACTGCGCGGGGTGTTCGAGGTCCGCTGGGAGTTCCACACCTTCCGCGGCGACCCCTATGGCGGTCTGGTGCAGGCGGCGGACGAGCTCACCGCGGACGCGGTGGTGGTGGGCGCGTCCGAGCAGGCCGGGCACCGCATCGTCGGCTCGGTGGCGGTCCGGCTGGTGAAGGCGGGGCGCTGGCCGGTGACCGTGGTGCCCTGAGCGGCCGTCCGGCTCGCGGACGGCGGCGCCGTGAGGCACGGTGGGAGGAGCAATCGGACCGCCCCACGGACCGGGGAGACTGTCATGTCCCACATCTACCGGGTGACCGAGATCGTCGGCTCGTCCACCGAGAGCGTCGACGACGCGATCCGCTGCGGTATCAGCCGCGCCTCCAAGACGCTCCGCAATCTCGACTGGTTCGAGGTGGGCCAGGTCCGCGGGCATATCGAAAACGGCAGGATCGCTCACTATCAGGTCGGGCTGAAGGTCGGCTTCCGGCTGGAGGACTCCGACGGCGGTACGGGCGATCTGCCGGGCTGACCGCGGCCGGACCCGCTGGACGGGCCCGGCCGCCAGGCCCTGTCCCGCCGATCTTCGCGGGCCCGCGACGCCTGGCACCGCGCCTCGCTGCGTTGTCGGGATCATCCGAGTACGCCCGGTACGAGGACGACCCTCCGCCTTGCGATCCGCCCCCAGCTACCGCTGGGAGGTGCCCCCTCACCAGACGCCGCGGGCTGATCCACGAAGATCGACAGCACAGGACCTAGGCCTAACCGGCCCGCCGGGGGCGTGGTGTCAGCCACGGGGCAGGACGGAGGACAGTACGGACGGCAGCGGGTACCAGTCGGCGGTCACGATGCTGGCATGCTGGGTGGCGAGTTGGGCCACCCGCGCCTTCGCCTGTTCCTCGGTGGGGTGGGTGCCGTCGATGGCCGGGGGCACGCTCTGGGCGTCGGTCATGATCAGTAGGTAGTGGCGGTCGTCGTACCAGGCGGTGTCGATCCCGCCGCCCACGTAGGTGGACGCGTCCCCGTCGAAGAACACGAACCAGGGGCGGATGGCGGCGTCGGTGTAACGGGTGCGCGGATCACCGGCGGTGGCCTTGAGGACCGCGGGGAAGGCGGCCGCCTGCTTCAGGTTTCCGGCGGCGGCCAGGTCGCGCAGGTGGGTGGCGTACTCGCGGTCGGTCCACAGGTGGTCGAGGGGGTTGTTCTGCTCGACCGTGCCCGGGATGAGCTCGAAGACGAACTTGCCCGCGAGCGCGGAGCGGGACGGCCAGCCATCGGCCCGGACCGCCTCGTCCAGGGTGGCGTGGCCGCCTGTCACATCGGCCGGGCGCAGCAGCGCGTCGCCCAGTTTGCTGGTCAGCAGCGCGTCCAGATCGGCCGGGCCGCGGCCGCCCTTGCCGTTGAAGCCGTCCTTCAGCTCGGTCTTGATGACGATGGGGCGGTGTCCTGGGTGGGCGTCGTGCCATGCCTTGAGGTCGGCCAGGCATCCGGCCAGGCTCTGGTTGCGGGACGCGGTCCGCAGTTCGGCCGCGGATCCGGCGTTGGCGCAGTTGTTGTCGTTGCCGAGCGGATTGCTGTGCGAGACCCGCCAGCCGGAGCCGAACGCGTTGGTCCACACGTCGAGTTCGAGCAGTGAGGCGCCGGAGTCGAGCGCGTCGGCGAAGTACGGGTACTTGTCCTTCTCGTACGCGTTGTGCACGCCGACCGAGGTGGTGGCGGAGTAGGACGGATCGTCCGTGGTGTCGGCGGGCCGTGCGCCCGCCGGTGCCGCCAGACACAGCGCGGCGGCCGCCGTGACGACCGCCGCCGTGCCCGTGCGCCGGGCCCTGACGCCCGCCGTTCTGCCCAAGTGCCCCATGGTCCCCGCCCTTTGTCGACGTCCGGTACACAACTGGGCAGTAGCGTACGGGAGTCGCCTCGCGGGGTACGAGAGGCGGGGCGCGCGCACAGCGGAACGGGCCCGGGGCGTTGGCGCCCCGGGCCCGTCTCAGGTGGTGCGGATCACATGGAGTTGTCTCAACGGGTGGATGCTCGCGGTGGCCGGCCCGGTCAGGCGCTCCGGCCGACGAGCCCGAGGGCGGCCGCCACGATGGCGTCCGCGTCGATCCCGGCCTCGCGCAGCTGCTCGGCCGGGGTCGCCGAGACCGGCATGGTGCGTACGGCGAGCCGGACCAGCCGGGGCACCGGACGGCCGTCGGTGAAGGCGTCGAGGACCGCGTCGCCCAGTCCGCCCTCGGGGTGGTGGTCCTCCACCGTGATCAGCCGGCCGGTCTCCTCGGCGGCGGTGCGCAGCGTCTCGGCGTCCACCGGCTTGAGCGAGTAGAGGTCGATGACACGTGCGGGGATGGACTCCTGGGCGAGCCGGTCGGCGGCCGCGAGGGCCTCGGGCACGGTGACCCCGGCCGCCACGAGGGTGACGCGGTCGGCCTCGGTGGCGCGCAGAACCTTGCTGCCGCCGATCGGGAACTCTTCGGTGGGCGGGTAGATGACCGGCGTTGCGCCGCGGGTGGTGCGCAGATAGCGGATGCCCGACTCCCGGGCCATGGCGGCGGTGAGGTGGGCGGTCTGGTTGGCGTCGCAGGGGTAGAGCACCGTGCTGCCGTGCACCGCGCGCAGGGCGGCCAGGTCCTCCAGGCCCATCTGGGAGGGGCCGTCCTCGCCGATGGCCACGCCCGCGTGGGAGCCGACGAGGTTGAGGTCGGCCCGGCTGATGGCGGCCATCCGGATGAAGTCGTGGGCCCGGGTGAAGAACGCGGCGAAGGTGGAGACGTAGGGGGTCCAGCCGCGGGTCTGCATGCCGACGGCGGCGGCCACCAGCTGCTGTTCGGCGATGTAGAACTCGAAGTACCGCTCGGGGTGCTCCTTCTGGAAGTACTCCAGCCGGGTCGAGTCGCCCACCTCGCCGTCGAGCGCCACCACATCGCCGCGGGCGGTGCCGATGGCGGCCATGGCCTCCCCGAACGCGTCCCGGGTGGGGACGGTGTCGCCGGGGTTGAACCGCGGCAGGCTCAACGGGCCCTCGGAGGCCGGGCGGGTGGGGGTCACCGTGGGCGGGCCGAGCACCGGCACCGCCATGTTCCGTATCCCGCCGAGTTCGGCGATGGCCTCCTCGGGATCCTTCAGCGGTTTGCCGTGCATGCCCTCGCGGTTCTCCACCGAGGCCACACCGCGGCCCTTGAGGGTGCGGGCGATGATGGCGGTGGGGCGGCCGACGGTGGACATCGCCTCGCCGTACGCGCGGTCGATGGCGGCGATGTCATGGCCGTCGATCTCGATGGTGTGCCAGTCGAAGGCGCGGATGCGCCGGGCGTAGGCGTCGAGGTCCCATTCGTGGCGGGTCGGGCCGCGCTGGCCGAGCCGGTTGACGTCGATGATGGCGGTGAGGTTGTCGAGATGGCCGACTCCCGCCTGCTCGAAGGCCTCCCAGGCCGACCCCTCGGCCATCTCGCTGTCGCCGATGAGCACCCAGACCCGGCTGGCCACGTGGTCCAGCCGTTTGGCGCTCAGCGCCATACCGACGCCGAAGGGCAGTCCCTGACCCAGTGAGCCGGTGGCCACGTCCACCCACGGCAGCCGGGGCGTGGGGTGGCCCTCCAGCCTGCTGCCGAGGGTGCGGAAGGTGAGCAGTTCCTCGTCGCTGATGGCGCCCGCGGCCTTGTAGACCGAGTACAGCAGCGGGGAAGCATGGCCCTTGGAGAAGACCAGGTGGTCGTTGCCGGGGCGGTCGGGCTGTTCGAAGTCGTAGCGCAGATGGTTCCCCATGAGGACGGCCATCAGGTCCGCGGCCGACATCGAGGACGTCGGATGGCCCGACCCGGCGGCCGCGGCAGCGCGCACCGAGTCCACGCGGAGCTGCTGCCCGAGCTCGCTGAGCTGTTCGTGTTGCATGGTTCTCCTTCCCTATCGGTGCCGGGGCGGTCAGCGGCCGGACACGCGGGCCGTCTCGGCGATCTCGGGGGACTCGGTGTCCAGCGGGACCGCCCAGGAGGGCACCACTCCGAGTTGCACCGCCTGGCGTGGCAGCACCGCGTCGAGCAGCCAGTCGGCGGCCACGCGGACGCGATTGCCGGGCATGGCCATCAGGTGGTAGCCGCGGGTGACCGCGTTGGCGAGCGGCCCGGCCAGCGGGATGTGCAGCGGGTCGGCGGCCGCCTGCACTCCGCCCAGGTCGACCGTGAACCCCAGGTCGTGGTGTTTGTAGGGCTTGGGTGTGCCATGGCCGAGGGAGGCCAGGATGTTGCGGGCCGCGACCTTGCCCTGGCGCTGGGCGTGCTGCGCGGTCATCGGGGTGAACTGGCCCGGCCGGGTGAGATCGGGCACCGCGGCGGCGTCGCCGCAGGCCAGCACCTCCGGATGGCCGGGTACGGCGAGGTACCGGTCCACCCGCAGCCGTCCGCGTTCGGTGGGCAGGCCCAGGTCCTCCACCAGGGGGTCGGGGCGCACCCCGACGCACCAGATCAGGGAGCGGGTGTCGATGAACTCGCCGTCGTCGAGCAGCACCCCCTCGGAGGTGGCCTCCTTGACGGTGGTGCCGGTGCGGACCTCGACGCCGCGTTTGCGCAGCACCCGGTCGGCCGTGCGGGACAGCCGTTTGTCGAGTTCCGGCAGTACCCGGGGGGCGATGTCGACCAGCACCCAGCGGGGCGGTGGCGCACCGCGCAGCGCGGTGTTCTTCCGGGCCAGCGTGTCCGTGAACAGCACCCCGTGGGCGGCCACCTCGGTGCCGGTGTAACCGGCGCCGACCACCACGAAGGTGCGGCGGGCGGCCCGCTCGCGGGGGTCCTCGGTGGTGCCCGCCATCTCGATCTGGCGGGTCACATGGTCGCGCAGATAGAGCGCCTCGGGCATACCGCGGAAGCCGTGGGCGTGCTCGGCCACACCGGGGATCGGCAGCAGCTTGTTGACGCTGCCGACGGACAGGACGAGCCGGTCGTAGCTCATCTCGCCGCGGTTGCCCTCGGGGTCCTCCCAGCCGACCCGGCGGCCCGCGAGGTCCACCGAGTGCACCTCGCCGAGCACCAGCCGGACGCGTGGCAGCGTCCCGGTGAGGGAGACCGAGACCCGCCGGGGTTCCAGCACCCCGGCGGCCACTTCGGGCAGCAGCGGAAGATACAGAAAGTAGTCATTGGGGTTGATCAGGACGATGTCGGCCGCGCCGCGCAGGGTGCGGGAGAGCGTACGGGCGGCCTGGTAACCGGCGAAACCGGCACCGACGATCACGATACGCACTGGGCTCACAGGGACTCCCGGACGTACGGAACCAGAGGGTTCCAAGTGCCCGTGCCGGCTGGGGCCAAACCTGTGTGGCGGGTGGCCCCGGCCGCGGGGACAATGTCCGGAAGTTCCCCGCGCTCCTGCGGGGCGCGACCCCACCGCACCGGACGTCAGCGAGGCCGCTCAGCCGCGCTTTCGGGCGGCCGTCTCCTCGACGGGCTCGTCCCAGTCGACCCGGTAGCCGGTCAGCCAGTCGGTGGTGGGGGCGCCACCCGCCCGGTCCAGCCGCCGGGGCAGGGTCGCGTCGCGCAGGGCGCGTTTGACCGGGCCGGGAGCGGTGCGGCGGGCCATGCCCGCGCTGGTCCGGGCCACCTTCTCGACGCGTTCGCGGCGCAGTGCCTCGTAGGTGGTGAAGGCGGACCGGGGGCGGCGCAGATCGCGCAGGCACTTGGCGAGCACCACCCCGTCCTCGATGGCCAGGGAGGCGCCCTGTGCGGCGTTGGGGGCGCAGGCGTGGGCCGCGTCCCCCACGATGACCATCGCGTCGGAGGACCAGGTGGGGGTGGAGACGATGTCATAGGCGCCGGTGGCGACGATGTTCTCGCCGGTGGCGCCGATGATCCCGGCGGCCGCGGTCTGGTCCTCCGCGAACAGCCCGGTGAGCCGTTCGCGCCACTGCTCGGGGGTGACGGCGGCCAGCTCCGCCTTGGACAGCTCGGGGGCGGGGGCGTTGGTGAACCACCAGATCTCGCCGTCCGGCGCGGTGGTGCAGCCGAAGAACGCCTGTTTGCCGAAGATCATGGTGTAGGTGTCGGGGTCCGGGGGCGCGGGGACGTCACGGGCGTAGCCGCAGACGGTCTGCTGTCCGGTGTAGCGCGGACGGGGCGAGGCGGCGTCGATGGTCCTGCGGATCAGGGAGTGGATGCCGTCGGCGCCGATGAGCACGTCGGCCACCGCCCGGCCGCCGTCGGCGAAGGAGCCGACCACCGTGCCGTCGGGGCTGGTGTGAGCGGCGAGCAGCCGTTTGCCGTACTCGAAGCGCACTCCGCGGCGCGCCGCCTCCTCGCGCAGCACCCGTACCAGGGTGGCGCGTGTGATGGTGCGGGCCCCGAGGCCGCCGTCCTCCGAGCCGGACACCGGCTTGCGGCCGAGCCGTTTGCCGGTGTTGCTGATGAAGTCGACATGGCCGGCCGGAAAGGAGTGGTCCAGCACGGGTCCATGGGCGTCGATCGTGCGCAGCGCCTCCAGGCCGTTGGCCGCGAGGACGAGGAACGCACCCGTGTCGGTGGCGTCCGTGGGGTATGCCTCGTGGACGACCGCTTCGATCCCGGCTTTGTGCAGGGCCATCGCGGTCACCGTGCCGGCGATGCCGCCACCGATGATCAGGGCTGTGGTCATGGCCACCATATGGCGGGGTTGACTGGCCCGGGTCAAGAGGGTGTCGCCAACTGACCGTTCCTGTGCGTTATTTGAGCAGTCGGGACATCCTGCGGTCGGCGAGCGGCTTACCGCCGGTCTGGCAGGTGGGGCAGTACTGAAGGGAGGAGTCCTTGAAGGACACCTCGCGGACCGTGTCGCCGCACACCGGGCACGGTTCGCCGGTGCGCCCGTGCACCCGCATCCCGCTGCGCTTCTCCGCCTTGAGGTCTCCGGCGGCGAGCCCGCGGGAGCGCTCGACGGCCGAGCGCAGCGTGGTGTCCATCGCCTCGTACAGGGCGGCGATCTCCTGCTCGCCGAGATCGGAGGCGAGCCGGTAGGGCGACATCTGCGCGACGTGCAGGATCTCGTCGGAGTAGGCGTTGCCGATTCCGGCGATGACGCTCTGGTCGCGCAGTACCCCTTTGATCCGGTGCCGCACCCCGCGCAGCAGTCCGGCGAACGCCTCCGGGGTGAACGAGCCGTCCAGCGGGTCCGGGCCGAGCCGGGCGATCCCCGGAACCTCCTCGGGCGCGTGCACGCAGTACACCGCGAGCCCCTTGCGCGACCCGGCCTCGGTGAGGTCGAATCCGGAGCGCTCCGCACCGGCCAGGACCAGCCGCAGCGCCAGCGGGCCCTTGCCGGGACGCGGCGGGGCCTCGGGCTGGCCCTCCTTCCAGCGCAGCCAGCCCGCACGGGCGAGATGGACGACCAGATGCGGTCCGTCGGTGGCCAGGTCCAGGAACTTGCCGTGGCGCCGCGCGGCCGTGACGGTCCGGCCCTCGAGGGCGGTCAGCGGCGGATCGTAGGTCTTGAGCACGCTCACCGCGACGGGGAGGACACGGTCGATCTCCCGGCCGACGGCGCGCTCGGCCAGGATCCCGGCGAGGGCCTCCACCTCGGGCAGTTCCGGCATGCTCCCAGTGTGCCGCAGGGCTCCGACGGCCGCGCCGCCGCCGGAGGCGGCCACCCCCGCCACCGTTCCGGGCTGCGCCCCCGGGCTCCCTCCCCTACTGTCTCCTTTGTATTTCTTATCCCCTTTGATGCTTTTTGTTTTGTTCTTGGCCGCGTTGTTTGCCGCATTGTTTGCCGCGTTCGTTTCCGCATGGAGAGGTCCCCATGGTCGACACCGGACAGCAGGAGCAGTCCGTGCCCCGTCACGGGCACGACGCGGCGGCACATCCGGCACCCGGGCACTACGAGGCGTACGAGGGAGGCAGTCCGGAGGCCGAACGGGTGGTCTTCGAGAAGCTGGCGCGTGAGCTGGTGCGGGTGCAGCACACCCACCGGGACACCGCGGGCGCCACCCAGCTGCTGCGCACCTTCCACGCCAAGGCGGCGCTCGGCGTGGAGAACGCCCGGCTGCGGTTCCGTGACGATCTCCCGCCCGAACTGTGCGTGGGGTACGCCCGGCCGGGCGCCGAATATCCGGCCGTGGTCCGGCTGTCCAACGCCGGTGGCACCGAGCGGCACGACGCCTCGCCCGATCTGCGCGGGATGGCGGTCCGGGTGCAGGCCGGGCCCGAGGAGACCCACGATCTGCTGGCCACCAGCTTCCCGGTGTCCCATGCCGCCGACGCCCGGGAGTTCGTGGCGTTCGCCAAGGCCATGGCGGGCGCGACCAGCACCGTCGAGCAGGCGTTCGGGCTCTTCGTCCGGCTGCCGCTGGCCGTGGGCTGGGGCACCGCGGACCGGATGCGCCGCAATGTGCGCACCGCCACCCGGCACACCGTCGGCTCACTCGCCCGGGAGACCTTCTGGAGCCGTGGTGCGATCCTCTGGGGCGGCGCGGGACCGGTCCGCTACCAACTGCGCCCGGCGCCCGGCGGCACCCCCGCCCCCCCGCCCGACCGCGGCGACCCCGACTACCTCCACCACGAGCTGGCGCTGCGGCTGGCCACCGGTGACATCGCCTTCGAGCTGTGTGTGCAGCGCTACCGGGACGAGCACCGCACACCGGTCGAGGACGGTTCGGTGGAATGGCTGGAGAGCGACGCCCCCGTCGTACCGGTCGCCCTGCTGACCGTGCCGCGCCAGGATCTGGACTCCGCCGGGGCCCGCTGCGCGGCCCGCAGGGTCGAGCAGCTGGCGTTCAACCCATGGCACACCACCGAGGAGTTCCGGCCGCTGGGCAATCTCAACCGGGCCCGCAAGGCCGCGTACGAGGCCGCCGCCGCGCACCGCCTCGGACTGCGTTTCGCCAGTCCCGAGCCACGCCACAACACCCTGCTCGGAGTGCCGATGCGGGCGGCCTTCGGGCTGGTCAACCGCTATGTGCCCTGGCACCGGCTGCCGGTCCCGCTGGGCCTGCTCAACCTCGTGGCGCTCCGCCAGACCCTGCGCCGGTTCAACCTCATCGACCCCGAGGCCCCGGAGGCCCCGCCGCGGCCCGACCCGGCGCCCGCGCAGCCCGACGAGAAGCTGCGCACGCGACGCTCCTACGACGGCACCGGCAACGATCTGTCCGCACCGCGGATGGGCGCGGTCGGCGCCGCCTTCGGTCGCAACCTCCCGCCGGTCTACCGGCCGGATCTGTTCCACGTCCCGAACCCGGTCACGGTCAGCGACACCCTGCTGGCCCGGGAGCGCTTCATCCCGGCCGCCTCGCTCAACGTCCTGGCCGCCGCGTGGATCCAGTTCCAGGTCCACGACTGGGTCGACCACCGCCGCTGTCCGGCCGGTGGCAGAACGGTCGAGGTACCGCTGCCACCGGGTGCCACCTGGCGCAACACCCCCGGTGGACCGGCCGAGAGGGTGATGCGGTTCGCCGAGAACGAGGGCATCGACCTGCCCGGCGACCAGCCGCCGATCCTCTTCCCCAACGCCGCCTCGCACTGGTGGGACGGCTCGGAGGTGTACGGCGGCGACGAGCGGACCGCGACCGCACTGCGCGAACCGGACGGTGGCGCCGCACTGCGCCTGGAGGACGGCCATCTGCCGCTGGGCGCGGGCGGGGTGCCGCTCACCGGCTTCACCCAGAACTGGTGGCTGGGCCTGAGCGTGCTGCACACCCTCTTCGCCCGGGAGCACAACGCGGTCTGCGAGGCGCTGCGCCGCAGCTATCCGGCGATGGGCGAGGAATCGGTGTACCACACGGCCCGGCTGGTGGTCTCCGCGCTCATCGCCAAGATCCATACGGTGGAGTGGACCCCGGCCATCCTCGCCACCGAGGTCATCGACATCGGGCTGAAGACCAACTGGCAGGGCCCGCCCGACCGCTGGCTGAGCAAACTCGGGCTGTGGCTGTTCGAGGCGAAGGCGCTGGGCGGTATCCCGCGGACCCTGCCGGAGCACCACGGCGTCCCGTACGCGCTCACCGAGGACTTCGTGACCGTCTACCGGATGCATCCGCTGATCCCGGACGACATCGAGCTGTGCGACCACCGCTTCGGGCAGCGGCTGGAGTCGCTGGACTTCAACGGGGTGCGGGGCCCGGCGGCGGAGGTGGTGCTGCGCAAGACGGGGCTCACGAGCACCCTCTACTCCTTCGGGATCGCCCACCCCGGTGCGATCACCCTCAACAACTTCCCGCACGCGCTGCGCCGCTTCGAACGGGACGGCGAGATCATCGATCTGTCGGTGGTCGATCTGGTGCGGACCCGGCGCCGGGGTGTGCCGCGGTACAACGACTTCCGGGCCGGGCTGCACAAGCCGCGGATCCGCTCCTTCGGGGAACTGGCCGGCGACCCCGACACCGCCGCCCGGCTCGAGGACGTCTACGGTTCGGTCGACGAGATCGACACCATGGTGGGGCTGTTCGCGGAGAACCCGCCCGAAGGCTTCGGCTTCAGCGACACCGCGTTCCGTATCTTCCTGCTCATGGCCACCCGGCGGATCCAGAGCGACCGTTTCCTCACCGCGGACTTCCGTCCCGAGGTGTACACCCCGCTGGGGCTGGACTGGGTGGAGAAGGGCAGTATGAGTTCGGTGATCCTGCGTCACTGCCCGGAGCTGGCGGGGCTGCTGCCGCGCGGCGTGAGCCCGTTCGCACCCTGGCGGCCGGTGGTACCGTCCTGACGGCCGGTCACACCGGCCCGGTGAGCTCCGGCGCGACGGTGTCCCGGCGGAAGCGGTTGATGGACGGCAGGTGGCGGGCGCGCAGTTCGTGGTCGCGTACGCCCAGGCCCTCCCGCGGAGCCAGGCACAGCACCCCCACCTTGCCGGAGTGGCGGTTGCGGTGGACGTCCTGGGTGGCGGTGCCGACCGAGTCCAGCGGATGGACCGTGGACAGGGTCGGATGGACCATCCCCTTCTCGATCAGGCGGTTGGCCGCCCAGGCCTCACGGTAGTTGGCGAAGTGGGTGCCGACGACCCGCTTGAGCCCCATCCACAGATAGCGGTTGTCGTACTCGTGCCGGTAGCCGGAGGTTGCCGCGCAGGTGACCACCGTGCCGCCGCGGCGCGCCACGTAGACACTGGCGCCGAAGGTCTCCCGGCCGGGGTGCTCCACCACGATGTCCGGGTCCTCGCCGCCGGTCAGTTCGCGGATCCGGGCGCCGAACCGCTTCCACTCCCGGGGGTCGGGGGTGGCGGGGTCCTTCCAGAAGCGGTAGCCCTCCTCGGCGCGGTCGATCACCAGCTCCGCGCCCATGGAACGCACCAGCTCGGCCTTGTGTCCGCCGGAGACCACGCACACCGGAACCGCCCCGCCGTTGACCGCCAGCTGGGTGGCGTAGGAGCCGAGGCCACCGGCCGCGCCCCAGACGAGGGTCACATCACCCTGTTTCAGCTGGGCGCCGTTGCGGGAGACGAGCTGCCGGTAGGCGGTGGAGTTGACCAGACCGGAGGCGGCGGCCTCCTCCCAGGTCAGGTGTTCGGGCTTGGGCATCAGCTGGTTGGCCTTGACCAGGGAGAGTTCGGCCAGGCCGCCGAAGTTGGTCTCGAAGCCCCAGATGCGCTGTTCGGGGTCGAGCATGGTGTCGTCGTGGCCGTCCGGCGACTGGAGTTCGACGGACAGGCAGTGGGCCACCACCCGGTCACCCGGCTTCCAGCGGCGCACCCCGGGGCCGGTGCGCAGCACGATGCCGGACAGATCGGAGCCGAGGACGTGGTAGGGCTGGTTGTGGCGGGCCGCCTGGGGGTCGTCGGACCGTGCGTAGCGCTCCAGGAAGCCGAAGGTGGGCAGCGGTTCGAAGATGGCGCTCCAGACGGTGTTGTAGTTGATCGCGCTCGCCATGACCGCGATCACCGCCTCGCCCGGCCCCGGTTCGGGGGTCGGCACCTCACGCACGTGCAGTGACTTCTGGGGGTCCTTGTCCGAGGTGGCCATCCCCTGGAACATCTCGGATTCTTCCTTGAGGATCACCGCGCCCCGATAGGAATCCGGAATCTTCGCGGCGGAGAAATCCCCGTCCTCCGCGTCATCGGCCAACGCGGCGCTGATGATCTCCTGCATGACGTGTCCTCCGTTGTACCGGTCCGGGTGCCCGACGCTTGAGGAGGCTAGGGCAGCGAACGCGGCCCGAATAACCCCTAGCCGGGGGACCCCTGAAAGGGGCCCCTATTTCACGAGGAGGCTGTGCAGACAGGCGATGAGCGTGCGGGCCTCGACATTGACGTAGTGGCTGTGGCCTATCAGATCGAGCAGTTGGTGCAGTGCCATCCAGCGGAAATCCGGATCCTCGGGCGGGGCGATGTCCATGGCGGTCTCCACCACCAGATAGCGGTTGGAGGCGTGGTAGAAACGTCCGCCCTCCTCGGAGAGCACGGTGTCGAAGCGCACCCGGTCCGCCGGGGCCTGAAGCACCTCGCTCAGGAAGCGCGGCATGGCCGCCCCGGACAGATGGGCGTAGTTGCGCGGGGTGCACTGCACGGTGGGCGCCAATTCCACGACGTCCGTGTAGCCGGGTTCGGCGCGGGCCTGCACCAGCACATGCGGCACCCCGTCGGCGTGGGCCAGCAGGAAGGCGGCCACCCCCGGGCCATGCGGCTCGATCATGGGCTGGGTCCAGCTCCGCACCTCCCGGCCGCCCGCCCGGACGTCCACGGCCATGACGCTGAAATAGCGTCCGCTCTCATGGGAGATCCGGTGGTCGGTGCGGTGCCACCGGTCGGTCTCGCGCAGCGGGATCCGCTCGGTCTCCACCTCGCGGTCGGTGCGCAGTCCGGTGATCCAGCTGAGGAGGTCGGCGGTGCGGTGGACACTCCCCCGGCGCTCTCGGGCCGGGCTGCCGGTGCCGCCGGTGCCATCGCTGCCGCCGGTCATCCGCGGCAGACAGGCCAGGACGCTGCGGGCGTCCATGTTCACCAGGTCCTCCACGGCCAGCAGATGGTGCAGCTGGCCGAGGGTCAGCCAGCGGAAGTCGTCATGCGCCTCGACATCGCTGTCGGCCGCGACCTCGACGAGCATGTTGCGGTTGCGCTTGCGGAAGAACCAGCTGCCCTGTTCCGACTGGCGAACATCGGCGAGCACCCGGTGCCGGTCCCTGCGCTGGAAGTACTCCACATACGGCACCGCCCGCCCCCGGTGCACCCGGGTGTAGTTGCTGCGGGTCGCCTGCACGGTGGGCGAGAGCTGGAGCCCGCCGTGGTTGCCGGGCTCCATCTTCGCCTGCATCAGGAAGTGCGGTACACCGTCGAAGTCCTTGACGAGGATGCCGAGGATGCCGATCTCGGGCTGGTGCAGGATCGGCTGGGTCCACTTCTCCACCGGGGCGCCGGGCATCCGGACCCGCAGCCCCTCGACGGTGAAGAACCGGCCGGTCTCATGGACCAGGTTGTGGGTGTCCGCCGCGAAGTGCCAGCCGCGCAGCGCCTCGAACGGAATGACCTCGACGCGGGAGGTATCGGCCGCGGCGCGCTCACGGAACCACTCCTGGGCGTCGGCCAGTTGGCCGACCGGGCTGTCCACGGCGGCCGCGGACCGGACCAGCCGCTCCTGGAGCGTGCTCACCACGCCCATGCCTCCGGCCCCGGGCCGCCGTTGCCGATCGGCGGGAAGAGCGTGTCGAGTTCGGTCAGCGCCTCGTCGGGGAGGGTGAGTTCGAGCGCCCGGAAGGCCCCTTCCAGCTGGTCCAAGCTGCGCGGTCCGATGACCGGCGCGGTGATGCCGGGGCGCTGCATCACCCAGGCGAGCCCCACCTCCGCGGGGTCGGTACCGAGGTCCGCGCACAGCTTCTCGTAGCCGGTGATGGCGTCCCGGTGCCGCTCCAGCGCCTGGGCGGCGCGGCCCTGGGCGGTCTTCATGGCCGTGCCGTCGGCCAGTTTGCGCAGCGCTCCGCCGAGGAGTCCGCCGTGCAGCGGTGACCAGGCCAGCACCCCGACCCCGTAGCGCTGGGCGGCGGGGATCAGCTCCAGTTCGATATGGCGGGTGACCAGGTTGTAGACGCTCTGCTCGGAGACGATGCCGAGGAAGTGGCGGCGCGTGGCGGCCTCCTGGGCCTCGGCGATGTGCCAGCCCGCGAAGTTGGAGGAGCCGACATAGCGCACCTTGCCCTGCCGGGTCAGTGTCTCCATCGCCTGCCACACCTCCTCCCACGGGGCATGGCGGTCGATGTGGTGCATCTGGAACAGGTCGATCCAGTCGGTGCGCATCCTGCGCAGCGAGTCCTCGCAGGAGGCGATGATGTGACGGGCGGACAGCCCGGATTCATTGGGCCAGTCGCTCATCGGGTTGAAGACCTTGGTGCCCAGTACGGTCTTCTCGCGGCGGCGGCCGCCCTGCGCGAACCAGCTGCCGAGGAACTCCTCGGTGTAGCCCTTGTGCTTCTGCCAGCCGTACTGGTTGGCGGTGTCGACGAAGTTGACCCCGCGCTCCAGGGCGGTGTCCAGGATGGCGTAGCTCTCCTCGTCGCTCGCCCGGATCCCGAGGTTCAGGGTGCCCAGACAGACCCGGCTCACCATGAGGGCCGTGCGGCCGAGATGGGTGTACTGCATCAGTGTCCTTCGGTACGGGCCGCCGCGGCGGCCGGTCGACGCCGGGCGGAGGCCGCCCACAGGTCGTACAGGGATTCCTTCAGGGGCACCTTCGGGGACCAGCCCAGCAGGGTGCGGGCGAGCCGGATGTCGGCCTGGGTCCAGCTGCCGCCCTTGCTGTGCACCGGGGCGTCCTCCTCGCGCACCAGCCGCGGGGGCACCCGCGAGGCGGAGATCAGCAGCCCGACCAGTTCGCGCATCCCGGTGGCGGTGCCCTGGCCGATGTTGACCGCCCGGCCGGTCACCGGTGCGCCGGCGGCGAGCACCACGGCGTCGGCGACATCGCGTACGTCGATGAAGTCCCGCCGGTCGTCGACGAGGGTGAGGGTGAGCGGGGTGTCCTCGCCGGTCTCGCGCAGCCGGGCGGCGAGCCGGCCGAGGAAGCTGCCGTACGGGGCGCCCGGTCCGCAGACGTTGGTCACCCGGAGCACACCGCCGTCCACCCGCCCGGCGTCCGCGGAGTCCAGCACGATCCGGCTGCCGACCAGTTTGGTGCGGGCGTAGGGGGTGCCGGGGGCGGTCGGGTGGTCCTCGGCGATGGCCGTGCCGTCGGGGACGGGGCCGTATTCGTGCACGGAGCCCAGGTGCAGCAGCCGGGGCCGCCGGGGAAGGGTGGCGACGGCGCTCACCAATTGGTCGACCAGCGGGATGTGCGAGGCCGTCATCCGCTCCCCGTCGCCCTCCCAGCTGTCGCCCGCGGCATTGACGACGAGGTCGGCGGACCCCATCGCCGCGGCGATCTCGCCGATCGGCGCGGCCACCGCGTCCAGCGCCAGAAACGCGACTCCGGGAATCGCTTCAGCGGGTTTTCTCGCCATTGCCAGGACGTCATATTCCTGCCTGGCCAGAGCCCGGCAGATATGCCGCCCGATGAATCCGGTGCCGCCGACGACGACGGCCCGCCGATTGCGCGAAATGGCCATATCGTCAACCGTACGGTCGCCGCTTCGCGCCGAACAACCCCTACCCTGACCCACCCCTATCCGGTACCCCTACCCCGGGTGCGAGCAGGCTTTCCTAGCTGAACAGATGGCGCTTATGGGCCTCGCTGACAGCCGCCGCCCGGTCCTTCACCCCGAGCTTTTCGTAGACATGGAGAAGATGTGTCTTGACGGTCGCCTGACTGATGAACAATTGGGCGGCGGCCTGTCGATTGGTGGCGCCGTCGGCGATGAGTTTCAGGACTTCGAGTTCGCGTTCGCTCAAGGGGCCCTGGGTGGGTTTGCGCACCTGGCCCAGGACCCGTCCGGTGACGGCGGGGGACAGGACGGACTGGCCGGCGGCGGCGGACCGCACGGCCCGGGTCAGCTCCTCGCGCGGGGTGTCCTTGAGGAGATAGCCGGTCGCCCCGGCGGCGAGCGCGCCCATGACGTCGCTGTCGGTGTCATAGGTGGTCAGGACCAGGATGCGGGCCTCCGGGTCCTGGCCGAGCAGCCGTTTGATGGCCTCCACCCCGCCCATCCGTGGCATCCGCAGATCCATCAGCACCACATCGGCCGGCGCCGAGGTGTACAGCTCGACGGCCTCGGCGCCGTCACCGGCCTCGCCGGTGACCGTGAAGTCCGGGTCCCGCTCCAGCACCCCGCGCAGCCCGTCGCGGACCACGGGGTGGTCGTCGACGATGAGGATGCGGACGGGGGTGTGCGGAGCGCTGTTCCTGCTGTGACGGTTTCCGCTCATTCACCGGCTTCCAGGGGGATGACGGGGACGGCCGCGCTGATGGCGGTGCCCTCTCCGCGGGCGCTTTCGATGTCCAACGTACCGGCGACCCGGCGCAGTCGGCGGCGCATCGCGACCAGACCGAGGCCGTGGCCGCCGGAGCGGCCCGCCGCGGCCGCCGCGGACACCGGGTCGAAACCGACGCCGTCGTCGAGGACGTCCAGGACCACGAGGTCGTCCATGTAGGACAGGGTGATGCCCACCTTCGACGCCTCGGCGTGTTTGGCGATGTTGGTGAGTGCCTCCTGTGCCACCCGGTACAAGGTGGCCTCCAGTTCGGCGTGCAGGGGTGCGGCGGTGCCGTGGGTCTCGAACCCGACGCTCAGCTCGCGCTCGTCCGACCACCCGTGGGCCAGCGCCTCCAGGGCGTCTGGCAGGGTCCGGGATTCCAGCTGCTCGGGGCGCAGCGCCTGCACCGAGCGGCGCGCCTCGGCCAGGGACTCCCGGGCCAGGTCCTTGGCGGCGACCACATGACGCCGGAAGCGCTCGCGGTCGTGTTCGGCGTCCTCGGCGGCCTCGAGCTGGCGGATGATTCCGGCCAGCCCCTGGGCGAGGGTGTCATGGATCTCCCCCGCCATCCGCTGGCGTTCGTCGTGCACTCCGGCCTCACGGGCCTGGGTGATCAGCTGGGCGTGCAGTCCCGCGTTCTCGGCGAGCGCGGACCGCAGTTCGGCCACCGTGCGTTTGCGCCGCTGGTGCTGTTCGTTCAGCCGGCTCGACAGGAGGTTGATCCAGCCGATCACCACGGTCTGGAAGGCGATACCGGCGAGATAGCCGACGACCGCGGTGGTGGAGGGCTCGGGGAAGCCGTCCGGCACGGTGTTGACGACGAACGAGGTGGCCGCCACGCACACGAACGCCCAGACCGTGGGCAGCAGCACCAGGGCCTGGAGGAAGCCGGTGGCGGCGAAGAGCATGAACACCGTGTCGCGGGCCATCAGCACGGCGGCGACGACCAGCAGCCCGGCGAAGTACACGGCCGTCCGCACCGTGCCGTACGCCTGGCGGCTGCGCCGTCCGGTCTGGAGGGTGTAGGTGCCCAGGATCCAGGCGGCGGCCACCGCCGCCAGACCGAGGGTGGTCAGCCGGTGCCGGTCCGCCTGGCCGCCGTGGAGCAGGCTCAGCCCGGTGGACAGCAGCAGGAGGAGGTAGGGCAGCCCTCCGAACAGGATGTCGGAGTGCCGCTCCCACCGTCCGCCGTCGTCCTTGGCCGCGCTCACCTCACTCCCAGCGGAAGAGCTTGGCCGCCGCCACGGTGGCGGCCACGGCGATCGCGCCGAGCACGGACAGATGCAGGCTCTGCGGCCACTGGCCCTCCCAGGAGTCGCGCAGCGCCTGGAGCGCGGCGCCGAGCGGGGTGTAGTCGCCGATGGTGGCGACGGTCCCGGGCAGGTCCTCCTTGGGGAGGAACGCCCCGCCGAAGAAGAGGCTGGGGAAGAGCAGCGAGAGCCCCATCGCGGTGGCCGACTTGCTGCTGGGCGCCACGGCCGCCACCACCAGGCCCACGGAGAACAGTGCCCAGGTGCCGAGGGCGAAACTGATCAGGAACGCGGGGATGTCGCCCGGCAGATCGGTGTCGAAGGCGGCGGTGCCGACGGCGATGACCAGCACGGCGGAGACGGCCGCGGTGACCAGGTTGATGACCAGCTGGGCCACCAGCAGATTGCCCGGGTGGACGGGGCTGGCGGCCATGCGCCGCAGGATGCCCTTCTCCCGGTAGGTGGCCAGGGTGGTCGGCAGCAGGTTCAGGGCCAGCATGGTCAGACACAGCGACATGGCCATCGCGGGGACGAACGCGGCCATGGACGCCTTGGTGGCGGCGTCGTCGTCCGATTTGGCGGTGACGAAGTGAAAGATGGTCAGCAGCATGATCGGCAGCGCGATCACAAAGAACACCGCGGTGGGGTCGCGCAGGAACAGCTTGCTCTCGACGTAGGTGAGCTTGGTGCGCCCGGACATGGGACGGATCTCCTCGGGGGGTCAGTGGGCGGCGGGCTGGGCGCCGGTCAGGGCGACGAAGGCGTCATCGAGGCTGGCCTGTTCCAGACGCAGTTCGTTCGCCACGATCTGATTGCGGGCCAGGACGGAGATCACGGCGTAGACGACATTGCCCCTGCCGGTCACCGTCACCTGGGAGCGGGACCGGGTCACGCTGTCCACCTCGGGCAGCGCGGTCAGCAGGGCGTCGTCCAGCGGCACCGACGGCTTGAAGCGGATGATCTGCTGCTCGTTGACCCGGGAGACCAGTCCGGAGGGGGTGTCCAGGGCCACGACCCGGCCGGATTCGATGATGGCGATCCGGTCGCAGAGCCGCTCGGCCTCCTCCATGAAGTGGGTGACCAGCAGCACGGTGACGTCCTGTTCGCGGACCTTCTCGATCAGCTTCCAGGTCTCGCGGCGGGCGTGCGGATCGAGTGCGGTGGTCAGCTCGTCGAAGACGGCGATCCTGGGGTTGCCGACGAGGGCGAGGGCGATGGACAGCCGCTGCTGCTGTCCGCCGGAGAGCGAGCCGTAGGCGGCGTCGGCCTTGGCCGAAAGGCCCCAGTCCTTGATGAGCTCGCGCCAGTCGGCGGGGTCGCGGTAGAAGGTGCTGTAGAGCTCCAGCGCCTCCCACACCTTCATCTTCGGCGGCAGTTCGCTCTGCTGGAGCTGGATCCCGATGGACTCGCGCAGCTCGGCCACGTCCTTCAGCGGGTCCAGGCCCATCACGGAGATCCGCCCGCCGTCCCGTTTGCGCATGCCCTCGACGCACTCCACGGCGGTGGTCTTGCCCGCGCCGTTGGGGCCGAGGATGCCGAAGATCTCGCCCTCCTCGACGGAGAAGGACACGTCCTGCACGGCGACGTGGTTGCGGTATTCCTTCCGGAGGTTCTCTACCTCGATCAGCGGCATCGGTCCGCGTCCTCCTCGCTCGGTTCGCCCACCCTTCCACCGTAGGAACGGGGTGCCCCCGGCGGATCGGCCCATCGGCCGCCCGCCGGGCTGATCCTCCCTCCACCGACCGGCCGATGGGCCGCATCAGCCGATCGGTGGATACCGGATCAGCCACCCCGCCGGTGCGGCGCCCGGCACACCGCGTAGGACGGGAGCACTCCGGCGCGCTCGGCCTCGGCCAGCGTCGGGGCGTTCCGGTCGCGCTCGGAGACCAGATGCTCCATGTCGTCGGGCCAGGGCAGGCCGAGCGCCGGATCGAAGGGGTTGATCTCGTGCTCGGCGGCCGGGTGGTACTCCTCGGAGTTCAGATAGGCGGCCACCGTGGTGTCCTGGAGGGCGACGAAGGCGTGGCCGAGCCCCTCCTCCAGATAGACCGCGCGGCAGGACACCGGGTCCAGCAGCACACTGTCCCAGCGGCCGAACGTGGGCGATCCGGTCCGCAGGTCCACCACCACATCGAGCAGTTCGCCGCCGGTGCAGGTCACCACCTTGGCCTGGCCGGGTGGAACGTCCGCGTAGTGCACCCCGCGGACGGCACCGCGCCGGGAGACGCTGTGGTGGTTCTGGCCCAGCCGCAGCGGGTGGCCGATGGCCTCGGTGAACGCGGAGGCCACGTAGTGCGCGACAAACGCGCCGCGGTCGTCGCGGTGCACATCCGGAGTGATCTCCCAGGCGCCGGGCACCGCCAGCTCACGGATCTTCACCGGCGGCGCTCCGCGGTGAGTCGCTCCAGTACGGGCACCAGGTCGTGTGGGGTGGGGGCGGCCAGGTTCTCCTCCCGCAGCCGTTCGGCGGCCTTGGTGAAGGAGTCCTCCTCCAGCAGCCGGGTCACGCTCTCCCGCAGCCCCTCGGCGGTCAGTTCGGAGGCGTGGACGGCCAGCCCGGCCCCGGCCTCCGCCAGACTCGTCGCCTTGTTCCACCAGTCGGCGTAGCGCATGGTGGGGATGAACTGCGGTACGGCGTTGACCAGTGCGGTGCCCCAGGAGCCGAAGCCGCCGTGGTGGATGAGGACCGAGGCCCCGGGCAGCAGGGCGTGCAGCGGGACGAAGTCCACGACGCGGGTGTTGGCGGGGACCGTCTCCAGGGCCGCCACCTCTTCCGGCGGCACCGCGGCCACCACGTCGATGTCCATCTCCCCCAGGGTGCCGATCATGTCGGCGAGGGGCATGAAGGTGCCGCCCAGCGCGGCGCGGGCGGACACCCCGGAGGTCAGGACGACCCGCGGGCGGGCCGGGGGCTCGCTCAGCCAGTCGGGGATCTCGGAGGGGCCGTTGTGGGGCAGATAGCGCACCGGGACGCGGTCGACGGTCAGCGGGAGCTGGAGGCTGGCGGGGATCTGGTCGATGGTCCACTGACCGACCACGTCCTCCTCGTCGAGCGCGCAGCCGTAGCGGGCGAGGATGCCGCCGAGCCAGTCGGCGAGGGGGTCCTCCCGGCGTTCCTCGGGCTGCTCCGCGAGCCGTTCCAGGAACACGTCGCGCATCGCGGAGTAGATGTCGATGCACCACAGCAGCCGGGCGTGGGCGGCGCCGGACACCTTGGCCGCCACCGGTCCGGCATAGGTGACCGGATCCCAGATGACGAGGTCCGGCCGCCAGTCGCGAGCGTAGGCCACCAGCTCGTGGACCATGCAGTCGTTGTAGGTCTGGTAGGCGAACATCACACTGACCCTGAACTTCATCAGCACCTGTTCCCAGGAGTGGTGTTCGAGGTCCGGGGTGGACCAGTCGGACAGCGGGTTCTCCAGGGAGTCCCGGTTCTGGGTCAGCATCTCGTGCAGGTTGTGGTCCTTGCCCACCGCAACGGCGGTCAGACCGGTGCTCTTGATGGCCTCGGTGAGGGCGGGGTTGCTGGCGACCCGCACCTCGTGGCCCGCGGCCACCAGGGACCAGGCGAGCGGCACCATGGTGTACAGGTGCGACTTCTCGGACACCGTCGTGAAAAGGATACGCATCGTCGGCTTCTCTCTCAGTCGATAGGTAGACCGTCGCGGGCGGTGTACGCCCGCAGGGTGTCCGCGATGACCCCGGCCACCGCTGCCTTCTGTTCCCCGACGTAGAAGTGGCCGCCGGGGAAGACCTCGAGCCGGAAGGAGCCGGAGGTGTGCTCCTGCCAGCTCGCCACCTCCTCGACCGCGACCCGGTTGTCGCTGTCGCCGATGAGCCCGACGATGTCGCAGCGCAGCCTGGGGCCGGGCCGGTACGCGTAGGTCTCGGCCGCCTTGTAGTCGCTCCGGATGGACGGCAGCGCCAGTCGCAGCAGTTCGGCGTCGCCGAGGATCCGGGCGTCGGTGCCGCTGACGAGCTGGAGTTCGGAGATGATCCCGGCGTCGTCGAGCCGGTGGATGCCCCTGCTGCGGTGGCGTGAGGGCGCGGGCCGGCCCGAGGCGAAGAGCACCGCGGGCACGGTGTCCCGCTCCGCTTCGAGCAGCCGGGCCAGTTCGAACCCCACGCTGGCGCCCATGCTGTGGCCGAAGAGCGCCAACGGCCGTTCGGCGGCCAGGGGTTCGAGCGCCTCGAAGACCTCGCGGGCCATCTCGTGGACGCTCTCGATATGCGGATCGTGCCGCCGGTCCTGCCGCCCCGGGTACTGGACGGCCAGGGCCTCCACGGTCGGCGGCAGCAGCTCCGAGAGCGGGAACCAGAAGCTCGCGGCCCCTCCGGCGTGCGGCAGGCAGACCAGGCTGATCTCGGCCTCCGGGCGGGGGTGGAACCGGCGGAACCACAGGCTCTCGTCGGCAGCGGGCAACGCCATGGCTGTCGGTGTTCCTTTCGCGGTGCGTACGGAGCGGGGCGGAACGGTGGGCAGGGAGCGGTGCGTACGGAGCCGTGCGGAGGCGGTCAGCACCCGTGGCGCGGATCAGCGCCGGTCGCGCGCGAGGCGTTCCAGCCAGTCCTCGATGGCCTGCGCGGTGGGGGTGGAGTGGTCCTCCATCATGGTGAAGTGATTGCCCCGCACATCGACGATGTCGTGCGGCAGCTCCCAGAAGGACCGCCAGTCGGGCAGCTCCTCCAGCTTCAGGGACCCGGTGGACAGCGGCTCCAGCGCGCGGACGAGCAGGGTGGGGGTGCGGATCGGCTCCGGCTCCCAGCTGCCGAACAGGTTGAGATACCACCCCATGGCCGACAGCCGGTCGTCGTCCATGGTGACGAACACGCCCTCGCGCTCGGTCATCCCGTCCATCAGGGACAGTCCGAACTGGTTGAGGATGCTGCTCTTGGGCACGTACGTGTCCACCAGCACCACGGCGGCGGGGCTGAGGCCCATCCGCTCCAGATGTCCGGCCGCGGCCTGGGCGAACCAGCCGCCCGCCGAGGAGCCGAGCAGTACGATCGGCGCCCCGTCGGCTGCCTGGGCCACCGCCTCGGCCTGCGCGGCCACCACCGCGCCCGCGGTCTCCGGCAGCGCCTCACCGCGGCCGAAGCCCGGCAGCGCCAGGGCCGACACATTGCGGCGGCCGCGCAGTGAGGCGGCGAACCGGGCGTACTGGTGGATGCCCGCCACCGCCAGGCAGGAGGAGAAGCAGAACAGGTGCTCCTCGGCCGGGCCCTTGCTGAGTCTGACCGGCGTGGGCAGCCTCTCCAGCTCGGCGGTGGAGGTGAACCTCGGCCGCAGCGCGGCGGTGGCGTGCAGCAGATCGAAGATCTCTTTCCACTTCCCGGTCTCGAACGCCTGGGTGTACAGCGCGCTGAGCGTGGTCGACTCCCCGGACCCGGCGGATGCGGTCCGCGCCGGTGCCGCACCGCCGTCCGCGGGCGCCGACTGCCGGGCGGCGGCCAGCTCGGTGCGGAGCCGGGCGGCCAGATCGGTGGGGGTCTCGTGGTCGAACACCAGCGTGGCGGGGAGCCGCAGACCGGTGGCCGCGTTCAGCCGGTTGCGCAGTTCGACCGCGGTGAGCGAGTCGAAGCCGGAGTCCACGAACTCGTGGCCGGGACCGACGGCGGACGGGTCCGGATGGCCGAGCACGGTGGCCACCTGGGCGCACACCAACTCGACCAGCATCGCGGACTGTTCGTCCTCGGAGAGCCCGGCCAGCCGGTCCGACAGCGCCGCTGTGCCACCGGAGGCGCCCTCCCGGGCGGCCGCGCCCGCCCGCCGGGCCGGGGTGCGGACCAGTCCGCGCAGCAGCAGCGGCACCGATCCCGATCCGGCGCCCGCGCGCAGCGCCACGAGGTCGATCCGCATCGGGACCAGCAGCGGGGTGTCGAGGGCGAGGGCGGTGTCGAGCAGTTCCATGCCCTGCTCGGAGGAGAGCGCGGCCACTCCCGAACGGGCGGCCTGGGCGGTGTCCACCGCCCCGGTCATCGTGCTGGTCTGCGCCCACAGCCCCCAGGCCAGGGAGTGGGCGGGCAGCCCCAGCGCCCTGCGGTGCTGGGCGAAGGCGTCCAGGAAGCCGTTGGCCGCCGCGTAGTTGCCCTGTCCGGCGCCGCCGAGGACACCGGCCGCGGAGGAGAAGAGCACAAACGCCGACAGATCCAGGTCCCGGGTCACCTCGTGCAGATTGAGCACGGCGTCGACCTTCGGCCGCAGCACCCGGTCCACCCGCTCCGGGGTGAGGGAGGAGACCACCCCGTCGTCCAGTACCCCGGCGGTGTGGAACACCGCGGTCAGCGGACGGTCGGCGGGCACCTGGGCCACCAGCGCCGCCAGGGCCTCCCGGTCGGCGGTGTCGCAGGCCGCGACCGTCACCGTGGCACCCAACGCGACGAGCTGGTCGCGGAGCTGACCGGCACCCCCGGCGGCGGCCCCGCGGCGGCTGGTCAGCAGCAGATGGCGGACACCGTGCCCGGTCACCAGATGGCGGGCGAGCAGACCGCCGAGGGTGCCGGTGGCGCCGGTGATCAGGACGGTGCCCTCGGGGTCCAGTACGCGGTCCGTGGCACCGCCGCCCTGCGCTCGGGCCAGCCGCGGGGTGTGCGGCCGCCCGGCGCGCAGCGCCGTCTGGGGTTCACCGGAGGCCAGCGCGGCAGGGAGGGCGCGCACCGAGTCCTCGTGTTCATCGAGGTCGACGAGGGTGAACCGGTCGGGGTTCTCCGACTGCGCGGAGCGCACCAGCCCCCAGACGGCGGCGTGCGCCAGATCGGGGACATCGGCGCCGGGTCCGGCGGCCACCGCGCCACGGGTCACGAACACCAGCCGGGAATCCGCGAACCGCTCGTCGGCCAGCCACCTCTGCGCCAGATCCAGCGCGGTGTGTACCGACGTCCGTACCGCACCGGCCAGTTCGGCGGGCTCGGGGGCGCAGGAGATCAGGACCGCGGCGGGCGCGGCCGTACCCGCGTCGACCGCGGCCCCCAGCGACTCCAGGTCCGCGTACGACTCCAGGTGGACCCCGGCCTCGAAGAGGTCCTCGGTCACCTTGAGCCCGTCGTCGCCGATGAGTGCGGCGCGGCTGAGCGGAGGGGCCGGTGCGGTGGTGGCGAGGACGGGCCAGTCGAGCCGGAACAGCGACTCACTGGCGGCCGCGCGGGCCCCGCTGAGCTGGTCACCGGTCATCTTCCGCAGCCGCAGGCCGTCGACGGTGGCCACCGGGCGGCCCTCGGGGTCGGCCACCGCGAGCGCCACGGTGTCGGCTCCGGCCGGGGAGATCCGTACCCGGACCTCGTCGGCCCCGGTGGCGTGCAGGGACACCCCGGTCCAGGAGAACGGCAGCCGCCCCTGCGCGGTGTCCGGGGCCTCGCCGTCGAACAGCGTGCCCAGGGCGATGCCGTGCAGCGAGGCGTCGAGCAGGGCGGGGTGGATGCCGTACCCGGCGGCGGACTGCCGCTGCTCCTGGCCGAGCCGCACCTCGGCGAACACCTCGTCGCGGCGCAGCCAGGCCGCCCGCAGGCCTTGGAAGGCGGGGCCGTAGCCGAAGCCGCTCGCGGCGAACCGCTCGTACATGTCGTCGACGTCGAGTGCGGTGGCGTCCGGCGGGGGCCAGGCCGTCAGCTCCTCCGGGGTCACCGGTTCGCCGGTGGCGAGGGTGCCGCTGGCGTGCGGGGTCCACGGTTCGCCGAACCCGGCGCCGTCCGGGCGGGAGTGGACGTGCAGCGGGCGCCTTCCACCGTCGTCGGGCGCGCCGACGGTCACCCGGAGGGTCAGCGCGCCCCGTGCGGGGAGGACCAGCGGCGCCTGGAGGGTCAACTCCTCCACCTGGTCGCAGCCGACCTGGTCGCCCGCCTGGACGGCCAGTTCGAGGAAGGCGGTCCCGGGGAAGAGGACCGTGCCGGCGACGGCGTGGTCGGCCAGCCACGGCTGGGCGGCCAGCGACAGCCTTCCGGTGAGCACCAGACCGTCGGATTCGGCCAGTTCGACGGCGGCGCCCAGCAGCGGATGGCCGGCGGCCCCCAGACCCGCGGAGGCGATGTCGCCCGCGGTGGCGGGTGCGTCCAGCCAGTAGCGCTGCCGCTGGAAGGCGTAGGTGGGCAGCTCGACGCGGTGCCCGCCACGGCCCGCGAACACGCTTTCCCAGTCGATGTGGCCGCCATGGGCGTGCAGCAGGCCGATGCCGGACAGCAGCGCCTCGGCCTCGGGGTGGTCCTTGCGCAGCAGCGGTACGAACGCGGCGGCCTCGGCGTCGGACACACACTCCTGCGCCATGGTGGACAGCACACCGGCGGGGCCGATCTCCACATAGCGGGTCACGCCCTGGGCCTCGAGGGAACGGATGCCGTCCTCGAACCGCACCGCCTGGCGCACATGGCGCACCCAGTATTCGGGGGTGCACAGCTCCTCGCCCGCCGGTTTCCCGGTCACGTTCGAGATCACCGCGGTTCGGGGCGCGGCGTAGGTGATCGAGGCGGCCACCTCGCCGAACGCGGCGAGCATGGGGTCCACCAGCGGGGAGTGGGAGGCGATGGAGATCCGCAGCCGCTTGCTCCTGGCGCCGACGGCGGCGGCGACCTCCAGGACCGCCCGCTCCTCGCCGGAGATCACGGTGGCGGCCGGGCCGTTGACCGCGCCCAGGGTCACCCGGTCCTCGTAGCCCTCCAGATGGGGCAGCACCTCGGCCTCACCGGTCTGGAGGGAGACCATCGCACCCCCGGCGGGCAGCGCGTCCATCAGCCGCGCGCGGGCCGCGACGAGGGCACAGGCGTCCTCGAGCGAGAACACGCCCGCCACATGGGCCGCCGCCAGTTCGCCCACCGAGTGGCCGACCAGGAAGTCCGGGGCCACTCCCCAGGATTCGACCAGCCGGTGGAGCGCCACCTCGACGGCGAACAGGCCGGTCTGGGTGTACACGGTCCGATCCAGGGCCCCGGCGTCCTCGCCGAAGACCACATCGCGCACCGGGCGGTCGGCATGGCCCCCCAGACGGCGGTCGAGTGCGGCGCAGACGGTGTCGAAGGCGGTGGCGAACACGGGGAAGGCGGTGTGCAGTTCACGTCCCATGCCGAGCCGTTGTGCGCCCTGCCCGGTGAACAGGAACGCGGTCCCGCCGGCGGCGGCCACCGCGCCGGAGTCGACGCCCGTGGCCAGCCGCTCCAGCGCGCTCAGCAGCTCCTCCCGGTCACGTCCGGTGACGACGGCGCGGTGCGGGAAGACGGAGCGGGTGACCGCCAGCGAGTAGCCGATGTCCACCGGGGACACCTCGGGCGAACGCTCCACGTACGCGCGCAGCCGTTCGGCCTGCTCCCGGAGCGCCTCCTCGGACCGCCCGGACACCGGCCAGGGGACAACACCGCCCACGGCGACGGGCCGCGTGGCCTCCGCCGTGGCAGTGCCCTCCGCTTCGGTGGTCTCCGCTTCGGTGGTCTCTTCCGGAGGTGCCTGCTCGAGGATCACATGGGCGTTGGTGCCGCTGAATCCGAAGGCGGACACCGCGGCGCGGCGCGGCCGTTCGTCCTCCGGCCGGGGCCACGCCCTGGCCTCGGACAGCAGCTCCACCGCGCCAGTGGACCAGTCGACGTTGGGGGTCGGCTTCTCGGCGTGCAGGGTTCTGGGCAGCACCCCGTGGCGCAGCGCCATCACCGTCTTGATGACCCCGCCGACCCCGGCCGCCGCCTGGGTGTGGCCGATGTTGGACTTCAGCGAGCCCAGCCACAGCGGATGGCCCCCGGGCCGCTCCCGGCCGTAGGTGGCGAGCAGCGCGCCCGCCTCGATGGGGTCGCCCAGTGAGGTGCCGGTGCCGTGTGCCTCCACCGCGTCCACCTCGGCGGCGGTGAGTCCGGCGTCGGCGAGCGCCTGGCGGATGACCCGCTGCTGGGAGGGGCCGTTGGGTGCGGTGAGCCCGCTGCTCGCACCGTCCTGGTTGACGGCGCTGCCCCGGACGACCGCGAGCACCCGGTGTCCGTTGCGCCGTGCGTCCGACAGGCGTTCCACCAGCAGCATGCCCACGCCCTCGCCCCAGCCGGTGCCGTCGGCGTCAGCGGAGAACGCCTTGCAGCGGCCGTCGGAGGCCAGTCCGCGCTGGCGGCTGAAGTCGACGAAGGCCACCGGGGTGGACATCACCATCGACCCGCCGACCAGGGCGAGCCCGCACTCCTCGTTGCGCAGTGCCCGCGCCGCGAGATGCAGGGCCACCAGCGAGGAGGAGCAGGCCGTGTCGACGGTGACGGCGGGGCCCTCCAGACCGAAGGTGTAGGCGATCCGGCCGGAGGCGATACTGCCCGAACCACCGCTGCCGACGTATCCCTCGACATCGTCGGCCACCTGCCGCAGCCGGGTGGCGTAGTCCTGGTACATCACCCCGGCGAACACACCGGTGCGGCCGGCGCGCAGCGTGGCGGGGTCGATCCCGGCGCGCTCCATGGCCTCCCACGCGGTCTCCAGCAGCAGCCGCTGCTGGGGGTCCATGGCCAGGGCCTCGCGCGGCGAGATCCCGAAGAACGCCGGGTCGAAGAGGTCGGCGCCGTCGAGGAAACCACCCTCGCGCGCATAGCTGGTCCCCGGCTTGTCCGGGTCCGGGTCGTAGAGCGCGTCCAGGTCCCAGCCGCGGTCGGCGGGGAAGGCGGACACCGCGTCACGGCCGTTCGCCACCAGCTCCCACAGCTCCTCGGGCGACGCCACCCCACCGGGGTAGCGGCACGCCATCCCGATGATGGCGATCGGCTCCCGGTCCCTGTCCTCGAGCTCCTGAACGCGCCGGCGCGTACGGTGCAGATCCGTGGTCACGCGCTTGAGGTAGTCGCGGAGCTTTGCCTCGCTCACCGTTTACCGCCCATCTGTCTGAATTCCGTTCGTGAGCACTTGAGCACCGTCAGGACAGGCCGAGTTCGTTCTCGATGAAGTCGAAGATTTCATCGTCCGAGGCGGCGTCGATGCGGGTGGAGACCGCGTCGTCCGCGTTCTCCTGGACCTGGCCGAGCTGGGCCAGCAGGTCCTGCAACCGGGAGGCGAGGGCCTCGCGCGCCCCGTCGTCCGCGGTGATACGGGCCAGGCCCCGTTCCAGGGTGTCGAGTTCGGGGAAGCCGGTGCCGGCGGCGGAGAACGCCTCCGGCGCGATCTCGGCTTCCAGGAACTGGGCGATCGCCTTCGAGGTCGGGTAGTCGAAGAGCAGGGTCACCGGCAGCCGACGCCCGGTGGCCTTGCCCAGCTGGTTGCGGAGTTCGACGGCGGTGAGCGAGTCGAAGCCGAGATCCAGCAGTCCGCGCTCCGCCTCGACGGCCGACACCCCCTCGTAGCCGAGCACCCCGGCCACGGTCGTACGGACCAGATCCAGCAGGAAGCGGCCGCGCTCGGCCTCCGGCAGGCCCGACAGATGCCTCTTGAGCCCTTCGGGCCCGTCGGGGCCGCCACCGGTTGCGGTGCCCGCGGCGGCCCGCCGGACGGGCGGCCGCGCGGAGGTCCGCACCAGCCCGCGCAGCAGCGCCGGGACCGGCCCGGAGCGCGCCCTCAGCGCGGCGGTGTCGAGCCGCATCGGCAGGACGACCGCGATGTCCACGGCCCGCGCGGCGTCGAAGAGCCGGGCCCCGTCCGCCGAGGAGAACGGCACGATGCCACCGCGCGCCAGCCGGGTCAGATCGGTGTCCGCCAGCTTGCCGGTCATCTCACTGCGCTGGGCCCACAGCCCCCAGGCATGCGCCTGGACAGGGTGGCCCCGGGTACGGCAGTGCTGGGCGAAGGCGTCCAGGAAGGCGTTGGCCGCCGCGTAGTTGCCCTGGCCCATACCGCCGAAGGTGCCCGCGATGGAGGAGAACAGCACCAGGGCGGAGAGGTTCAGCTCGCGGGTCAGCTCGTACAGGTTCACGGCGGCGTCGACCTTCGGCCGCAGCACCCGGTCCACCCGCTCGGGGGTGAGCGAGGAGACCACACCGTCGTCCAGTACCCCGGCCGCATGCACGACCGCCGTCAGCGGATGTGCTTCGGGGACGGTGGCCAGCAGCTTCGCCAGCGCCTCCCGGTCGGACACATCGCATGCGGCCAGGGTGACATCGGCACCCAACTCGGTGAGCTCGGCGACGAGTTCGGCGGCACCGTCGGCTTCCGGGCCACGCCGCCCGGCGAGCAGCAGATGGCGCACACCTCCCTCGGCGGCCAGGTGGCGGGCGATGACCCCGCCGATGGTGCCGGTGGCGCCGGTGATGAGCACGGTGCCCCGCGGATCCCACGCGGGCGCCCCGTCAGTGGACTCCGCGGGCGTGAGGGTGGTGGCGGACCTGCTTGCCGTGGTCAGCCTAGCCACGCTGACAACACCCTCACGGATCGCCGACTGCGGCTCGTCCAGCGCCAGGGCGGTGGTCAGGGCGGAGCTGGAGCGGTCGTGTTCATCAAGGTCGACGAGGGTGAACCGGTCGGGGTTCTCCGACTGCGCGGAGCGCACCAGCCCCCAGACGGCGGCGTGCGCCAGATCGGGGACATCGGCGCCGGGTTCGACGGTCACCGCGCCACGGGTCACGAACACCAGCCGGGAATCCGCGAACCGCTCCTCGGTCAGCCACGCCCGCACCAGTTCCAGCGCCCGGCGGCATGCGGTCCGTACCGAGTCGGCCACTCCCCCGGGCTCCGGCACACACGGCACCAGCACGGTGGCGGGCATCTCGGCGGCCTCGGCGAGCAGCGCCGAAAGGTCACGGTAGCCGCGCACATCGAGGCCGACCAGCTTGAAATCGTCGTCGCCGAGCAGGCCCCAGTCCTCGGTGGTGAGCCGCTCCGGCTCGGCGGGCTCCCCGGACGCGGCCACCCAGTCCAGCCGGTAGAGCGCATCGCCGAGGCCGCCGGGGCCCGCGTCGCCGAGCCGTTCGGGACGTTTGCGCAGCACCAGGGACTCGACCGTGGCCACCGGTCGCCCGATGGCGTCGGCCACGGTCAGCGCGACCGTGTCGGTGCCGTTCGGCGTCAGCCGCACCCGCACCTCGCCCGCCCCGGCGGCGTGCAGCGAGACCCCGGTCCAGGAGAACGGCAGCCGTCCCTCTCCCGCCTGGAGCATCGGGCCGAGCGCGATGGTGTGCAACGCGGCGTCCAGCAGGGCCGGATGCAGCCCGTACGCGGTGGCGTCGGACTGCCGCTCCGGGGCCAGCCGCACCTCGGCGAACACCTCGTCCCCGCGCAGCCAGGCAGCGCGCAGCCCCCGGAAGGACGGGCCGTAGTCGAAGCCGTGCTCGGCGAACCGCTCGTACAGGTCCGTGACATCGATCGGTTCGGCACCGCGCGGGGGCCATACGCCACCCAGGTCGTACGAGCCGTCGGCCGCGCCGGGGGCCAGCACACCGCTGGCGTGCTGGGTCCACGGCAGCTCCGCACCGGTGTTCGCGCCCGCGCCCGTGCTGGTGTCCTGCGGGCGGGAGTAGACGGTCAGCGAACGGACGCCGCTCTCGTCCGGCGGATCGACGACCAGCTGGAGGGTGACGGCGCCGCGCTCGGGGAGGACCAGTGGCGCTTGGAGGGTCAGTTCCTCGACATGGTCGCAGCCGGCCTGGTCACCGGCCTGGAGGGCCAGCTCCAGGAAGGCGGTGCCGGGGAAGAGGACCACACCGGACACGGCGTGGTCGGCCAGCCACGGCTGGCTGCGCACGGACAGGCTCGAGGTCAGCACCAGACCGTCGGTACCGGCCAGTTCGACGGAGGCGCCCAGCAGCGGATGCTCCGCCGCCCCCAGACCGGCCGAGGTCATATCGCCCACGGTGGCGGGCGCGTCCAGCCAGTAGCGCTGACGTTGGAAGGCGTAGGTGGGCAGCTCGACGCGACGGGCGCCACGGCCGGCGAACACCCGCTCCCAGTCGACCGGACCACCATGAGCATGCACCCGGCCGATCCCGGAGTGCAGCGCCTCGACCTCACCACGGTCCTTGCGCAGCAACGGAACGAACACGGCCTCGGTCCCGGCCACGGATTCCTGACCCATACCGGAGAGCACACCGGCCGGACCCAGCTCCACAAAACGGCTCACGCCCTGGGCCTGCAGGGTGCGGATACCGTCGGCGAAACGCACCGCCCGCCGGACATGACGCACCCAGTACTCCGGCGAACACAACTCCCCACCCGCCGGCTCACCGGTCACATTCGACACGACCGGGACCGCAGGTGCCCCATAGCCGATGCTGTGCGCGACCGTGGCGAACTCGGCGAGCATCGGCTCCATCAGCGGCGAGTGGAACGCATGCGACACCCGCAGCCGCCTGCTCCTGACACCCACCGCCTCCGCAATCTCCAACACGGTGGTCTCATCACCGGAGATGACCGTCGCGGCGGGCCCGTTGACCGCGGCCACACTCACCCGGCCCTCAAGACCTTCCAGATGCGGCAGCACCTCGGCCTCCGCGGCCTGGAGGGACACCATCGCGCCACCCTCCGGCAACGCCTGCATCAACCGGCCCCGAGCCGCCACCAGAACACAGGCATCCTCCAACGAGAACACCCCCGCCACACACGCCGCCACCAGCTCCCCCACCGAATGCCCGACCAGGAAGTCCGCACCCACACCCCAGGACTGCACCAGCCGGAACAACGCCACCTCGAAGGCGAACAACCCCGACTGCGTGAACACCGTCCGATCCAGCACCCCGGCATCCTGGCCGAACACCACCTCCCGCACCGAACCATCCAGATGACGATCCAGCTCCCCACACACCTCATCAAACGCCTCAGCGAACACCGGGAAAACGCCATACAACTCACGCCCCATCCCCAACCGCTGCGCACCCTGACCCGTGAACAGAAACGCGGTCGCTCCGTCCACGGCCGCGGCCCCCGGCACCACACCCGAGGCCAGGTCCGCCAGCCCACGCAGCAGTTCCTCACGGTCGGAGCCGACCACCGTGGCCCGGTGGGAGAACGCGGAACGGCTCAGCGCCAGTGAGTAGCCGATATCCACCGGCGACAGCTCCGGCCGCGCCACCACATACGCCCGCAACCGCTCCGCCTGCGCCCGCAACGCCCCCTCACCACGACCCGACACCACCCACGGCACCACGTCCGTGACCACCGACGGCCGCACGGCCGGTTCAGCGAGCTCCGCCACCGGGCCCTGCTCCAGCACCACATGCGCATTGGTCCCGCTGACACCGAAGGCGGAGACACCCGCGCGCCGTGGCCGTCCTCCGGTCTCGGGCCAGTCCCGGGCGTCGGTCAGCAGCTCCACGGCACCGGCCGACCAGTCCACGTTCGGCGAGCGCTCATCGGCATGCAGCGTCCTGGGCAGCAGCCCCTGCCGCAGCGCCAGCACCATCTTGATGACCCCGGCCACACCGGACGCGGCCTGTGTGTGGCCGATGTTGGACTTCAGCGCGCCCAGCCACAGCGGCCGGTCGGTGTCCCGCCCCTGGCCGTAGGTCGCCATCAGAGCCTGGGCCTCGATGGGGTCGCCCAGAGAGGTGCCGGTGCCGTGTGCCTCGACCGCGTCCACCCCGGTGGCCGTGAGTCCCGCGCTCGCCAGCGCCTGCCGGATCACCCGCTGCTGGGACGGTCCGTTGGGAGCGGTCAGGCCGTTGCTGGCACCGTCCTGGTTGACGGCGGAACCGCGGACGAGGGCCAGCACCTCATGGCCGTTGGCTTGCGCGTCCGGCAGCCGTTCCAGCAGCAGCATGCCGACGCCTTCGGCCCACCCGGCGCCGTCCGCGTCGGCGGAGAACGCCTTGCAGCGGCCGTCGGGGGCCATGGCGCGCTGACGGCTGAACTCGATGAAGGTGTCCAGGGTGGACATCACCACCACCCCGCCCGCGAGCGCCATCGAGCATTCGCCCTGCCGCAGTGCCTGCGCCGCCTGGTGGAGGGCGACCAGCGACGACGAGCAGGCGGTGTCGGTGGTGACGGCCGGGCCCTCCAGCCCGAAGACGTACGAGATACGGCCGGAGGCCACGCTGCTCGCGCTGCCGGTGGCGAGGTAGCCCTCGAACTCCTCGGGCGCGCGCTGGAATCGCGATCCGTAGTCGTTGTAGCTCGCGCCGATGAACACGCCGGTGCGGCTGCCCTTCACCGTGGCGGGGTCGATCCCGGCCCGTTCGAAGGCCTCCCAGGTCGTCTCGAGCAGGAGCCGCTGCTGTGGGTCGATGGCCAGGGCCTCGCGCGGGGAGATACCGAAGAACTCGGGGTCGAAGTGATCGGCGTCGTACAGGAAACCGCCACCGGTGGCGTAGAAGGTGCCGGGCTTGTCGGGGTCGGGGTCGAAGTGGCCGTCGATGTCCCAGCCACGGTCCGTGGGGAAGTCACCGATGGCGTCGCGGCCGTCCATGAGCAGCTGCCACAGCTCCTCGGGGGTACGGACCCCACCGGGGAGACGGCAGCTCATCGCCACGATCGCGATCGGGTCGGCGTCCGCCGCCGCGCCCACGGTTGCCGTACCCACCGGGGCGTCGGCCTCGTCGGGACCGGCGGCACCGGTCTCGGCCAGCAGGAAGCCCGTCAGGGCGGTGACGTTCGGATAGTCGAAGACGAGGGTGACCGGCAGCCGCAGCCCGGTGGCGGCGCCGAGCCGGTTGCGCAGATCGACGGCGGTCAGGGAGTCGAAGCCCAGCTCGCGGAAGGCGCGGCCCGCTTCGACGGCGGAGGCGTCCGGGTAGCCGAGCGCGGCGGCCACCTCGGTGCTGACGAGGTCCGTCAGGGCCTCTTCTGCCTCCTGGGGGGAGAGTCCGGCGAGCCGCCGCGCGAGGGGGGCCGCCGCGTCGCCCGCGGTGGTGTCCACCGTGTCCGCTCCCCGCTCCGACAGCTCTCGCACCTCGGGGAGTTCACGCAGAACGGCGGCGGACGCCGACGCCGGGGTGGCGGCGATGAGCCGGTCCCATGCGATGTCGGCCACGGCCACGTAGGTGTCGGCCACACCGAGGGCGCGCTGAAGGGCGCTGATGGCTGATTCCGGTGCCATCGCGGGCATACCGGTGGCGTGCAGCCGTGCCTCGACCGCCTCGTCGACCAGACCTCCACCGGACCACGCGCCCCATGCGACGGAGGTGGCGGCGAGGCCCTGGGAGCGGCGCCGCTGGGCGAGGGCGTCGAGGAAGGCGTTGGCGGCCGCGTAGCTGCCCTGTCCGGGGCCGCCGAGCGTGCCCGCGAAGGAGGAGAAGAGCACGAAGGCCGACAGCTCGCGGTCCCGGGTCAGTTCGTCCAGATGCAGGGCCGCGTCCACCTTGGGACGCAGCACACCGTCGGCCCGCTCCGGGGTGAGGGTGTCGAGCACCCCGTCGTCCAGGACGCCCGCGGCGTGCACCACGGCGTCGAGCGGCGCCTCGTCGTGGTCCAGCCGGGCGAGGAGTGCCGTCAGCGCGTCGCGGTCGGCCACGTCGCACGCGGCCACGGTCACGCGGACGCCCGACGCGCGCAGCTCGTCGGCGAGTTCGACGGCGCCGGGGGCGTCCGGGCCGCGGCGGCTGGTGAGCACCAGGCGTTCGGCGCCGCCGTGCGCCAGCCAGCGCGCCACATGGGCGCCCAGACCGCCGGTTCCGCCGGTGACCAGTACGGTGCCGCGCGGCTGCCATCGGCCGGGGGTGGCGGGGGCCGCGGTGGCGGCGTGGACCAGCCGGCGTCCGTAGGTGCCGGAGCCGCGGACGGCCACCTGGTCCTCGCCGTCCAGCGCGCCCGCGAGCACCGCGCACAGCCGGGCGGTGGCGCGGTCGTCGAGCGTATGGGGCAGGTCCAGCAGTCCGCCCCACCGCTGGGGGTACTCCACGGCCGCGATCCGGCCCAGCCCCCAGGTCAGGGCCTGGAGCGGGTGGTCCAGCGGGTCCGCGCCGCCGACGGACACCGCCCCGCGGGTGGCGTACCAGAGCGGGATGTCGGCGCCGGTGTCGCCGAGGGCCTGGAGCAGGGCGAGGTTGAGGGCCAGGCCGGTCGGCTGGGCGGTGTCCGCGCCGTACGGCTGCTCGGCGAGGGCGAGGAGGGAGAGCACACCGGTCGGCGGGGTGTCCGCCGTCTCCGGGCCGAGGCGCTGGGCGAGCGTGCCCCGTACGGCGTCGGCCTCGGTCAGTTCCAGTACCCGGGCAGCGGCGCCGTGGGCCCGCAGCGCCCCGGCGATGAGCTCGCCCTCGGGGACACCGGCCGGGGCCGCGATGAGCCACGTGGCACCGGACGACGGCGGAATCTGCGAGGTGGCGAGCACATCGCCCAGGGGTTTCCAGGTGATGTGGTACCGCAGGGCGTCCTGGGCGGAACGCTCACGGCGCGCCCGGCGCCATGCGGCGAGCGCCGGCATCACCATCGCCAGCGAAGATTCCTCGGCGTCCACGTCCAGTGCGGTGGCGAGGGCTTCCAGGTCTCCGCGCTCGACGGTGTCCCAGAACTCCGCGTCCGCCGGGTCGACTTCGGCCGCCGACGGCTGGGCCGAACCCTCCAGCCAGTACCGCTGCCGCTGGAAGGCGTACGTCGGCAGCTCCACCACCGACGCGCCCACCCCCGACAGCACCGCACCCCAGTCCACCGCCACACCACGCACGAACGCCTCACCCAGCGAGGCCAGCAAACGCGCCGGACCACCCTCATCACGCCGCAACGAACCCACCACGACCGCATCCTCGACCGCGGCCTGAACCGGCAGCGTCAGCACCGGATGCGGACTCATCTCCAGGAACGTCCCGAACCCAGCGGCCGACAACCCCCGCACCGCCGACTCCAGCTCCACCGTCTCCCGCAGATTGGTGAACCAGTACCCCGCGTCCAGCCCGGCGGTGTCGACCGGCGCACCCGTGACGGTGGAGTGGAAGGTGATGCGTGACGTGCGCGGACGGATGGGGGCGAGAAGGCCGAGCAGTTCCTCGCGGAGCTCCTCGACCTGTGCGGAGTGCGAGGCGTAGTCCACCGGGACCAGCTTCGCGCGTACGTCCTCGGCCTCGCACTCGGCCTGGAGTTCACGCAGCGCCTCCGGCTCGCCGGACACCACCACCGAACCGGGGCCGTTGACCGCCGCGACGGAGATCCGCCCGTCCCAGGCGGTGACGCGCTCGCGCACCTCGTCCACGGGCAGCGAGACGGACATCATCCCGCCCCGGCCCGCCAGCCCGCGGGCGATGGCCTGCGACCGCAGCGCCACCACCCGCGCCCCGTCCTCCAACGACAACGCGCCCGCCACCACAGCCGCCGCGATCTCACCCTGCGAATGCCCCACCACCGCCGCGGGCTCCACCCCACACGCCCGCCACACCCCGGCCAACGACACCATCACCGCCCACAACGCGGGCTGCACCACATCCACCCGCTCCAACCCCGGACCCTCACCCCGCAGCACACCCGCCAGCGACCAGTCCACAAACGCCGACAACGCCGACTCGCACTCACCCAACCGCTCAGCGAACACCACGGAGCTGTCGAGGAGTTCAACCGCCATCCCAGCCCACTGCGACCCCTGCCCGGGGAACACAAACACGGGCCGGGTGTCGGCGGCGAGGGTGCCCTCGCCGCGTACGACCGCCGACGACGCGCCCGCGGACGCCAGGGACTCCAGGCCACTCATCAGCGCGGCACGGCTGTCGCCGACCACCACCGCGCGGTGGTCGAAGGTGGCGCGGCTGGTGGCGAGCGAGTACCCCACATCGGCCGGGGACAGCTCGGGCCGCGCCGTGAGATGCGACAGCAGCCGCTCCGCCTGCGCCCGCAGCGCCGCGCCGCTCTTGGCCGACAGTGTCCACGGCACCACTCCCCCGCCCACCGGGGCCACTTCGGCCGGGCCCGCGGACGGTTCGGAGGTGGCCTCGGGGACCTCGGGCGCCTCCTCGATGATGGTGTGCACATTGGTGCCGCTGGCCCCGAAGGCCGAGACACCGGCGCGGCGGGGCTCCTCGGTGCTCGGCCAGGCCCGGGCTTCGGTCAGCAGTTCCAGCGCGCCCGCGGACCAGTCGATCCGGGAGGAGCGCTCCTCGGCGTGCAGGGTCCTGGGCAGCACCCCGTGGCGCATCGCCTGGACCATCTTGATGACACCGCCGACGCCTCCGGCCGCCTGCGGATGGCCGATGTTGGACTTCAGCGAGCCGATCAGCACGGGACGGTCCGACGGCCGGTCCTGGCCGTAGGTGGCGAGCAGCGCACCGGCCTCGATCGGGTCGCCCAGCGGGGTGCCGGTGCCATGTGCCTCGACCGCGTCGATCTGCTCCGGGGACAGGGACGCGTTGGCCAGCGCCTGGCGGATCACCCGCTGCTGGGAACGGCCGTTGGGAGCGGTGAGGCCGTTACTGGCACCGTCCTGGTTGACGGCGGAGCCACGGACGACCGCCAGCACCTCATGGCCGTTGCGACGCGCGTCGGACAGCCGTTCCAGGAGCAGCATGCCGACGCCCTCACCGAGCCCCATGCCGTCGGCGCCCTCGGCGAACGCCTTGCAGCGGCCGTCCCGGGCGAGGCCGCGCTGCCGGGCGAAGCCGATGAGCCCCATGGGGGCGCCCATCACGGCGGCGCCGCCCGCGAGCGCCAGGGAGCAGTCGCCCTGGCGCAGTGACTGGCAGGCCAGGTGGAGGGCCACCAGCGAGGACGAGCACGCGGTGTCGAGGGTGACGGCCGGGCCCTCCAGGCCCAGTGTGTAGGCGATCCGGCCGGACATGATGCTGGCGGAGATACCGGTGACCAGGTGGCCTTCGAGCCCCTCGGGCATATGGGGCCAGTCGGGGACGTAGCCCTGGTAGGCCGCGCCCACAAAAACACCGGTCCGGCTGCCGCGCAGGGTGCCCGGGTCGATTCCGGCGCGTTCGAACGCCTCCCACGAGGTTTCCAGCAGCAGCCGTTGCTGGGGGTCCATTACGGTGGCCTCGCGGGGCGATATCCCGAAGAAGGCCGGGTCGAACCGGTCGGCGTCATGGAGGAAGCCGCCTTCGGTGGCGTAGACGGTGCCCTGGCGGTCGGGGTCCGGGTCGTAGAGGTTCTCCAGGTCCCAGTCGCGGTTGCCGGGGAAGCCGGAGATGGCGTCGCGTTCCCCGGTGACCAGTTCCCACAGGTCTTCGGGGCCGCGTACGTCGCCCGGGTAGCGGCAGCTCATCGCCACGATGGCGATGGGTTCGCGGGAGGCCGCGGTGAGTTGCTGGTTGGCCCGGCGCAGTCGTTCCGTCTCCTTCAGAGACTCCCGCAGTGCGCCAACGATCTTGTCGGTGGGGTTTGCCATGGTCAGCTCCGCACTCGCGTCTCGTCAGAGGTCGTTCTTGTCGTAGGCCATGCGGACGAGGTCATCCACGTCCAGGTCGTCGATGGACTCCGTGGCTTCCTCGTCCGCCGGTCCGGTGGCGGGCTCGCGGGCGTCGGCGAGCCGCAGCAGTTCGTCCAGCAGCCCAGACGCCCGGAGGCGGTGCACCGGAATGGCCGTCAGCGCCTTCCTGACCTCCGCCTCTTCGGGATCCAGCGCGGTGTCCGCCGTGTCGCCGGGGAAGAGTTCGGCGCCGATGTGTCCGGCGAGTTCCGCCGCGCTCGGATAGTCGAAGACGACGGTGACGGGGAAACGCAGTCCGGTGGCGGTGCCCAGGCGGTTGCGCAGATCGACGGCGCTGAGGGAGTCGAACCCAAGCTCCCGGAAGGCACGGGAGACCTCGACGGCCTCGGGGCCCGGATAGCCCAGCACGGTGGCGATCTGGGCGCGTACCAGGGAGAGCACGGCCGTCCGCCGGTCGGCCGCGGGCATCGTGGCCAGCCGGTCGCGCAGCGAGGCGGACTCCCCGGCCCCGGCCGGCGCCGGGTCCGTGTCGGCGGCGAGGATCCGCGCCACTTCGGGCACCTGGCCGAACAGCGGGCTGGGCCGTGCGGAGGTGAACACGGGGACGAACCGCTCCCAGTCGACGTCGGCGACGACGACCACGGTCTCGTCGCGGTCGAGCACCCGCTGGAAGCCGTCGATGGCCAGCTTCGGGGACATGAACGGGATACCCCGGCCGCGCAGTTGCTCCTCGGCGAGGTTGGCGGCCATACCGCCCTCCTCCGGGCTCCAGATGCCCCACACCACCGAGGTGGCGGTCAGACCGCGGGCGCGCCGGTGTTCGGCGAGCCCGTCGAGGTAGGCGTTGGCCGCGGCGTAGGCGCCGTGTTCGCCACTGCCCCAGACGGCCGAGATGGAGGAGAAGAGCACAAACGCGTCGAGGGTGTCCCGGTCGAAGAGGGCGTCGAGGTTGGCGGCGCCCGCGACCTTGGCCTCCGCGGTGTCCGCGAACTCCTCCAGGTCGGTGTCGGCGAGCGGGACGAGGACACCCGCCCCGGCGATGTGCATCACGGTGCGGATCGGCGGGCCCTGGGCCTCGACGCGCCGTACGAGGGCTTCCAGCGCCCGGTGGTCGGCCACGTCGCACGCGGCCACGGTCACCTTGGCGCCCAGCTCGGTGAGTTCGGCCGTGAGCTTGTCCGCGCCGGGGGCCTCGGGGCCTCGGCGGCTGGTGAGCACCAGGTGCTCGGCGCCGTTACGGGCCAGCCAGCGGGCGATCTGGGCGCCGACACCACCGGTGCCGCCGGTGAGCAGCACGGTGCCCTTGGGGGTCCAGGCGGGGCCGGACCGGGACCGGTCCGGGGCGGCGCGCACCAGACGGCGGGTGAACACTCCGGAGGGTCGCAGCGCGAGCTGGTCCTCGTCGCCGAGGCCGCCCGCGAGCGCTCCGCACAGCCGGGTGGTCACCCGGCCGTCGACCGTGCCGGGCAGGTCGATCATGCCGCCCCAGCGCTGGGGGTGTTCGAGGGCGGCGACCCGGCCGAGTCCCCAGACGGCCGACTGGGCCGGGCTGTCCAGGGTGTCGGTGCCGCCGGTGGACACCGCGCCCCGGGTGGCGAGCCACAGCGGGGCCTCGATACCGGTGTCGCCGAGGGCCTGGACGAGGGCGAGGGTGAGCGCGAGGCCGGTGGGCACCCCCGGGCGTACGGGGTGCGGGGTGTCGGCGACGCCGAGCAGCGAGAGCACTCCGGACGGGGCGGCACCGGCCGTGGCCTCGGTGAGCCGGGCGGCGGTCGCGGCGCGGTCGGCCTCGTCCAGCTCGACGGTGAGGACGGTGGCGCCGTGATCGCTCAGCCCGGTGCGTACGGCGTCGATGAGATCGGTGTGCATCAGATCGATGTCGGTCAGGCCGGTGTCGGCCGGGCCGGTGTCGCGGTGGCGGGCCGCGGGGACCGCCAGCAGCCAGGTGCCGCCGAGGGTGGCCGAGGACGGGTCCGGTACGCGGTTCCAGGTGAGCTGGTAGCGCCACGAGTCGAGAACGGAACGCTCACGGCGGGCCCGGCGCCACGAGGAGAGTGCGGGCAGCACCGCCCCGAGGGACCGTTCGGCGGTGGGGTCGACGTCCAGTTCGGTGACGAGGGCTTCGAGGTCCTGCCGTTCCACCGCATCCCAGAACTCCGCGTCCGCCGGGTCGACTTCGGCCGCCGACGGCTGGGCCGAACCCTCCAGCCAGTACCGCTGCCGCTGGAAGGCGTACGTCGGCAGCTCCACCACCGACGCGCCCACCCCCGACAGCACCGCACCCCAGTCCACCGCCACACCACGCACGAACGCCTCACCCAGCGAGGCCAGCAAACGCGCCGGACCACCCTCATCACGCCGCAACGAACCCACCACGACCGCATCCTCGACCGCGGCCTGAACCGGCAGCGTCAACACCGGATGCGGACTCATCTCCAGGAACGTCCCGAACCCAGCGGCCGACAACCCCCGCACCGCCGACTCCAGCTCCACCGTCTCCCGCAGATTGGTGAACCAGTACCCCGCGTCCAGCCCGGCGGTGTCGACCGGCGCACCCGTGACGGTGGAGTGGAAGGTGATGCGTGACGTGCGCGGACGGATGGGGGCGAGAAGGCCGAGCAGTTCCTCGCGGAGCTCCTCGACCTGTGCGGAGTGCGAGGCGTAGTCCACCGGGACCAGCTTCGCGCGTACGTCCTCGGCCTCGCACTCGGCCTGGAGTTCACGCAGCGCCTCCGGCTCGCCGGACACCACCACCGAACCGGGGCCGTTGACCGCCGCGACGGAGATCCGCCCGTCCCACGCCGCGATCCGCTCACGGACCCGGTCGGCCGTCTCGGCGACGGACATCATGCCACCGCGGCCCGCGAGTCCACGGGCGATGGCCTGCGACCGCAGCGCCACCACCCGCGCCCCGTCCTCCAACGACAACGCGCCCGCCACCACAGCCGCCGCGATCTCACCCTGCGAATGCCCCACCACCGCCGCCGGCTCCACCCCACACGCCCGCCACACCCCGGCCAACGACACCATCACCGCCCACAACGCGGGCTGCACCACATCCACCCGCTCCAACCCCGGACCCTCACCCCGCAACACACCCGCCAGCGACCAGTCCACAAACGCCGACAACGCCGACTCGCACTCACCCAACCGCTCAGCGAACACCACGGAGCAGTCGAGGAGTTCAACCGCCATCCCAGCCCACTGCGACCCCTGCCCCGGGAAGACGAACACGGGCTTGCCGACGGGCCCCGCGATACCCTGGGCCACCAAGCCCCCCGGCTCGGCGCGGGTGAGCGCGGTGAGACCGGCGCGGAAGTCCTTTGGGGTCTGCCCGACCACCACCGCGCGGTGGTCGAAGGTGGCGCGGCTGGTGGCCAGGGAGTACCCCACATCGATGGGCGACAGTTCGGGCCGCGCCTCCACATGCGACAGCAGCCGCTCCGCCTGCGCCCGCAGGGCGGCCTCGCTCTTCGCCGACACCATCCACGCCACCGCCACGTCCCCCACCGGGCTGACGGCGGAGCCGTCCGTCAACGGCTGTCCCTCTGCGGCCTGTTCGATGATGGCGTGGGCGTTGGTGCCACTGGCGCCGAAGGCGGACACCCCGGCGCGGCGGACGCGGCCGGTCTCCGGCCACGGGCGTGCCTCCGTGAGCAATTCCACGGCGCCGGACGACCAGTCGACGTTGGGCGACGGCTCCTCGATGTGCAGCGTCCTGGGCAGCATGCCGTGGCGGATGGCCTGCACCATCTTGATGACACCGCCGACACCCGCGGCGGCCGCGGTGTGGCCGATGTTGGACTTCAGCGAGCCCAGCCACAGCGGCTGGTCCGAGGGCCGGTTCCGGCCGTAGGTGGCGAGCAGCGCGGTGGCCTCGATCGGGTCGCCGAGCGAGGTCCCCGTACCGTGTGCCTCCACGACGTCGACCTCGCCCCCGGAGAGGGCGGCGTTGGCCAGTGCCCGGCGGATCACCCGCTGCTGTGCACGGCCGTTGGGGGCGGTGAGGCCATTGCTGGCACCGTCCTGGTTGACGGCGGAGCCGCGGACGACCGCCAGCACCTCATGGCCGTTGCGACGCGCGTCGGACAGCCGTTCCAGCAGCAGCACACCGACGCCCTCACCCCAGGCGGTGCCGTCGGCCGTGGAGGAGAACGCCTGGCAGCGGGAGGAGGCGGAAAGCGCACGCTGGCGGCTGAACTCGATGAAGCCGCCCGGGGTGGACATCACGGTGGTGCCACCGGTGAGCGCCATCGCGCAGTCGCCCTGGCGCAGCGCCTGGCAGGCCATGTGCAGGGCCACCAGCGAGGACGAGCACATGGTGTCGACCGTGACGGCGGGGCCCTCGAGGCCCAGGGTGTAGGCGACCCGGCCGGAGAGGATGGCGCCGGAGGCGCCCATGGACATGTGGCCCTCGAGCCCTTCGGGGAGCCGGGTCAGGCCGCGGGCGTAGTCGAAGTCGGTGGCACCCATGAAGATGCCGGTGTCGGTGCCGCGCAGGGTGCCGGGGTCGATCCCGGCCCGTTCGAAGGTCTCCCAGACGACCTCGAGCAGCAGCCGCTGCTGCGGGTCCATGGTCAGGGCCTCACGCGGTGATATCCCGAAGAAGGCGGGGTCGAACCGGTCGGCGTCGTAGAGGAATCCGCCCTGGCGGGCGTAGGTGCGACCCTCGCTGTCGGGGTCGGGGTCGAAGAGGTTGGCGAGGTCCCAGCCGCGGTCGGCGGGGAAGTCGCCGATGCCGTCGCGGCCTTCGGCGACGGCGTCCCACAGGTCCTCGGGGGATCGGATGTCGCCCGCGTAACGGCAGTTCATGGCCACGATGGCGATGGGTTCGGGCGTTTGCAGGTCCTGGATGCGCCGGTGGGCGGCGCGGAGGTGACCGGTGGCCCGCTTGAGGTAGTCGCGCAGTTTCTTCTCGTTGTCCATCTGTCGTCAGCTCCTCAAGAGGGCCGGAATGCCGGTGGCGGCCGTGGGGGTCGGGCGGCGGGTCATGAGGCCGTGAGGTCCCGCTCCAGCAGCTCGAACACCTCGTCGAGCAGGTCGAACATCTCGTCGTCGGTGGCCGCTTCGATGTCGTCCATCTCCAGTGCGGCGAGCGTGGACTGGACACGGTCGAGCACGGCGAGGGCGGTGTCCTCGCCGGTGACCCCGGTGACCCCGGTGACCCCGGTGACCCCGGTGCCCTCGGTGCTCCCGGTGACCCCGTGTGATGGCAGGAGTTCATCGCGCAGCAGTCCGGCGAGGTCGTCGGCGGTCGGGTAGTCGAAGACGAGGGTGACCGGCAGCCGGAGCCCGGTGGCGGCGTTGAGCCGGTTGCGCAGCTCGACGGCGGTGAGTGAGTCGAAACCCAGTTCCTTGAAGGGCCGTCCGGGCTCGACCGCCGCGGCGTCGGTGTAGCCGAGCGCGGCGGCGGCCTGTTCGGCCACCAGTTCCGCCAGCGCGGTGTCGCGGTCGGCCGGGCTCAGTTCGGCGAGCCGCCTGCGCAGCGCGGCGCCGCCACCGTTCTCCTCCTGGGCGGCCCCCTCAGTCTCCGCTCCGGTGGCGCCACCGGCCTCGGGGATGTCGGCCAGCAGCGGCAGCCGCCGGGTGGCGGACAGGGCCGGGGCGAACCGCTCCCAGTCGATGTCGGCCACCACGAGGAAGGCATCGCCCCGGGCGACCGTCCGGCTCAGGATCCCGGCGGTCCGTTCGCCGTCCATCGGGGTCACCCCGCGGCGCCGGAGCTGGTCCGCCACCTCGCCGTCGATCATGCCGCCTCCGGCCCATGCGCTCCAGGCCACGGAGGTGGCGGGCAGACCGTCGGCGCGGCGCGACTGGGCGAGTGCGTCGAGACAGGCGTTGGCCGCCGCGTAGTTGCCCTGGCCCGCGGCGCCCACGGTGCCCGCGATCGAGGAGAGCAGGACAAACGCGTCGAGGTCCAGATCCCGGGTGAGTTCGTGCAGATGGTGGGCGCCCGCCACCTTGGGGCGCAGCACCCCTTGGAGCTGGGCCGGGGTGAGCGCGTCCACGGTGGCGTCGTCCAGCGTGCCCGCGGCGTGTACCACGGCGGTCAGCGGGCGGCCCACCTCGTCGCCGGTGAGGGTGTCCAGCAGGGTGGCCAGGGCGTGGCGGTCGGCGACATCGCAGGCGGCGACGGTCACGCGGGCGCCGAGGGCGGTGAGTTCGGCCGCCAGCTCGGATGCGCCCGGGGCGTCGGGGCCGCGGCGGCCGGCCAGCACCACGTGTTCGGCGCCGTCGCGGACGAGGGTGCGGGCGAGCTGGGCGCCGACACCGCCGGTGCCACCGGTGATGAGGACGGTGCCACGGGGCCGCCAGCCCGCGCCGGGCGGGGTGGCACCGGCTCGCCGCAACCGCCGGGCGAGGGTGCCGGATGGGCGGATCGCCAGCTGATTCTCACCGTCTTGGCGGGTGAGGGCGCCGCCGAGGGCCATGAGCGCGGAGGTGTCGAGCGTTCCGGGCAGATCGACCAGACCGCCCCAGCGCTGCGGGTGTTCCAGGGCCACCGCACCGCCGAGCCCCCAGATCAGGGCCTGGCGTGGGGCGGCCGGGCGGTCGGCGCCACCGGTGGAGACCGCGCCGCTGGTGACACACCACAGGGGCGCGTCGACTCCGGTGTCCCCCAGGGCCTGGACGAGGGCGAGGGTGGTGGCGCAGCCGGTGGGGACGTCCGGCCACGCGGGGTGCGGGGTCTCGTCGAGGGCGAGCAGCGACAGTACGCCACCGAGGTCCTGGGCCCGGCCGAGGACGTCGGTGAGCCGGGTGGCGAACCGGGCGCGGTCGGTGTCCTCGGCGCCGACGCCGACGAGGACGACCGTGGCGCCGCATTCGGCGAGATGGGCCGTGACGGCCTCGACGACCGGAGCCGTGGCGCCGTCTGCGGGGGCCGCCACCAGCCATGCCCCGGACACGGCCGGGTTCCGGGGGGCGCCGAGGGGCTGCCATCCGATGCGATAGCGCCAGGCGTCCTGCTCGGCCTGGTCGTTCCGCCGGGACCGCCAGGAGGACAGCAGGGGGACCACGGCGCTGAGCGGGGTGTCCGCCTCGGCGCCCAGCTCAGCCGTCAGGGTCTCCAGGTCGGTGTTGTCGACGGCGGCCCAGAAGTCGGCGTCGGACGGGCCCGCCGCCGTGGCGGCGGTGTGCGCCCTCTGGGGCTCGACCCAGTAGCGGTCGCGCTGGAACGGGTAGGTGGGCAGGTCCACCCGGGCCGTGCCGCGGTTGGCGAACAGCCCCCGCCAGTCCACCTCCGCGCCGTGGGCGTACGCCTGGGCGAGCGAGAGCAGCATCCGCCGCGGACCGCCCTCCTCGCGACGCAGGGTGCCGATGACGGCCGCCGCGCCCTTGGCGTCCTCGATGGTGGACTCGATGGCGGCGGCCAGTACGGGATGCGGGCTGACCTCGACGAACAGCCGGTGGCCACTGGTGAGCAGTCCACGGGTGGCCGCTTCGAGCCGTACGGTCTCGCGCAGGTTGCGCGCCCAGTACGCGGCGTCGAGCCCCGCGGTGTCCATCGCCTCACCGGTGACGGTGGAGTGGAAGGTGACGCGTGAGGTGCGCGGCCGGATGGGGGCGAGGAGGCCGAGCAGTTCGTCGTGGATCGATTCCACCTGTGCGGAGTGCGAGGCGTAGTCCACCGGGATCAGCTTGGCGCGGATGTCCTCGGACTCGCACTCGGCCTGGAATTCGCGCAGCGCCTGCGGCTCGCCGGACACGACCATCGCACCGGGGCCGTTGACCGCGGCCAGCGAGATCCGCCCGTCCCACGCCTCGATGCGCTCGCGCAGTGCCTCCACCGGCAGCGCGACGGACATCATGCCGCCGTGGCCCGCGAGTCCGCGGGCGATGGCCTGCGACCGCAGCGCCACCACCCGGGCCCCGTCCTGCAACGTCAGCGCACCGGACACCACGGCCGCCGCGATCTCACCCTGTGAATGGCCCGTGACGGCGGCGGGTGTCACTCCGTGCGTCCGCCACACCTCGGCCAGCGACACCATCACCGCCCACAGAGCGGGCTGGACCACATCCACCCGGTCCAGCCCCGGGCCGTCGCCCCGCAGCACCTTGGTCAGCGACCAGTCCACGAACACCGACAGGACGATCTCGCACTCCGCGAACCGGCGCGCGAACACCGGAGAGCTGTCGAGGAGTTCGACCGCCATCCCGGCCCACTGCGAGCCCTGCCCGGGGAACACGAACACCGGACGCGCCTCGGCAACCGTCGCGCCCTCGCCCCGTACGGCCTGCGGGGCCGCGGTACCGGAGGCCAGCGCCTCCAACCCGCCGAGCAGGGTGTCACGGTCGCCGCCCACCACGGTGGCGCGGTACTCGAAGGCCGACCGGCCCGCCACCAGTGAGTGGCCGACAGCGGCCGGGGGCAGCTCCGGGCACTGGACCACCTGGGACAGCAGTTGTTCGGCCTGCGCCCGCAGGGCGGCCTCGCCGCGGCCCGAGAGCACCCAGGGCACCGCGGCACCGCCGAGGGCGGTCCCACCGGGTTCCGGGTCGGTGTGCTCCGGCTCGTTCTCCTCGTCGGCCGGGGCCTGTTCGAGGATCACATGCGCGTTGGTGCCGCTCACCCCGAACGCGGACACCCCGGCGCGGCGCGGACGGCCCCGGTCCGGCCACGGCCGGGCCTCGGTGAGCAGCTCGACCGCGCCCGAGGACCAGTTCACGGCGGGCGACGCCACGTCGGCGTGCAAGGTCTTGGGCAGCACTCCGTGGCGCAGCGCCATCACCGTCTTGATGACCCCGCCGACTCCGGCCGCCGCCTGGGTGTGGCCGATGTTGGACTTCAATGAGCCCAGCCACAGCGGATGGCCGGACGAGCGGCCCTTTCCGTAGGTGGCGAGCAGGGCGCCCGCCTCGATGGGGTCGCCCAGTGCCGTTCCGGTGCCATGGGCCTCGACGGCGTCGATGTCGTCCACCGACAGTCCGGCGCCGGACAGCGCCGCTTCGATGACCCGGCGCTGTGCGGGGCCGTTGGGCGCGGCGAGGCCGTTGCTCGCACCGTCCTGGTTGATGGCGCTGGACCGCAGCACCGCGAGCACCGGGTGGCCGTTGGCTCGCGCGTCCGACAGCCGTTCCAGCAGCACCATGCCCGCGCCCTCGCCCCAGCCGGTGCCGTCGGCGCCCGCGGCGAAGGACTTGCAGCGGCCGTCGGCGGCCAGTCCGCGCTGATGGCTGAACTCGACGAAAACACCCGGGGTGGACATGACCGCCGCACCGCCCGCGAGCGCCAGCGAGCATTCGCCACGGCGCAGCGCCTGGGCCGCGAGATGCAGTGTCACCAGGGAGGACGAGCACGCGGTGTCCAGGGTGATCGCTGGCCCCTCGAGGCCGAGGGTGTAGGCGATCCGGCCGGACGCGACACTGGTGACATTGCCGATGAGCAGATGTCCCTCGACACTCCGCGGCGCGTACTGCGGGTCTCCGCCGTAGTGGAACGAGGCGAGGCCGACGTAGACCCCGGCCTCGGCCCCCTTCAGCGACAGCGGGTCGATGCCCGCGCGCTCGATGGCCTCCCAGGACACTTCGAGCAGCAGCCGCTGCTGCGGGTCCATGGCCAGGGCCTCGCGCGGGGAGATCCCGAAGAACGCGGGGTCGAACCGGTCGGCGTCGTAGACGAATCCGCCTTCGCGGGTGTTGCAGGTGCCGGAACGGCCGGGATCCGGATCGTACAGCCCCTCGACATCCCAGCCCCGGTTGGCGGGGAACTCCGCGATGGCGTCCCGTCCGTCGGCCACCAGCCGCCACAGGTCCTCCGGGGAGCGGACACCGCCGGGGAAGCGGCAGCCCATCGAGACGACGGCGATCGGTTCCCGCTCCGCGTGCTCGATCTCGTCGAGACGGTGACGGGCCTGCTTGAGGTCGGAGGAGACCCGCTTCAGGTAGCTGAGGAGTTTCTCTTCGTTTTCGTTCGCCATCAGGAGGCCCCGAATTCGTTGTCGATGAAGTCGAAGACCTCGTCGGCGGTCGCGGACAGAAGATCGGTGTGGGCGGATGGCTCCGCGGTGAACTCCGCGGGCGGCCCGCCCAGCTTCGTCATGAGGGTGTGGAGCCGGGCGGTCACCCGCTCGCGCACCGCGTCGTCGGCCAGCAGCTCCGGCAGCGCTGACTCCCAGGTGTCCAGGTGGTCGAGGACGCTGTCGGCGTCCACCGTCCGGTTCAGCGACAGTTCGGCCCGTAGATGGGCGGCGAGTGGCGCGGGCGCCGGATAGTCGAAGACGAGGGCCGCGGGAAGGTCGAGCCCGGTGACGGCGCTCAGCCGGTTGCGCAGCTCGACGGCGGTGAGCGAGTCGAAGCCCAGCTCCTTGAACGCACGTCCGGTGGCGACCGCGTCGGACGAGGAGTGGCCGAGCACGGCCGCCGCCTGGGTGTGCACCAGGTCCCGCAGGGCCCGGTCCACCTCGTCGTCCGACAGGCCCGCCAGGCTGCCGACGAAGCCGTGCCCGTGGTCGTCCGGTGCCGCGCCGTCGGTCCCGTCGGTGGCGGCGAGGGCCGCGCGCACCTCCGGCAGTTCACCGATCAGCGGGCGTTGGCGCGCCGCGGTGAATCCGGGGACGAACCGGTCCCAGCACACATCGGCGAGGACGAGCGAGGTCTCCCCGGTGTGCAGTGCCTCACCGAGCGCCGTGACCGTCAACTCCGGTGACATGGCGGGCAGACCGCGTCGGCTCAGATGCTCCGCCACCTCACCCTGCTCGATCATGCCCCGGTCGGCCCACGGCCCCCAGGCGATGGAGGTGGCGGGCAGACCGCGCGCCGCGCGGTGTTCGGCGAGGGCGTCCAGGAAGGCGTTGGCGGCGGCGTAGGCGCTCTGTCCGCCGCTCCCCCAGGAGGCGGCGATCGAGGAGAACAGCACGAACTCCTCGAGGTGGTCCGGCTCGAGCAGCTCGTCCAGGTGGCGTGCGCCCAGCACCTTGCCGTCCGCCATCTCCGCGAAGTCCGCCACGGTGCTGTCGGCGAGCTGGGAGAACGCCACCACACCGGCGGCGTGGAAGACCGCGCTGACCGGATCGCCCCCGGCCGTGACACCGCGGAGCAGCGCGGCGACCTGGTCCCGGTCGCGTACGTCGCACGCGGCCACCGTGACCCGTACGGCGCCCTCGCCCAACGTGATGAGCTCGTCGCGCAGTTCGGCGGCGCCGGGCGCGTCGAGACCACGGCGGCTGGTGAGCACCAGGTGTTCGGCGCCGGTACGGGCCAGCCGCCGGGCCACCTGGGCGCCGAGCCCTCCGGTGCCGCCGGTGATCAGCACCGTGCCGTGCGGCTTCCAGCTCTCGCCGCCCGGTGTGCGCAGCGGCGCCCGGACGAGCCGCCGGGCGAACACCCCCGCGTCACGTATCGCCAACTGGTCTTCGGTGCCGCGCTCTCCGGCGATGCCCGCCAGGACGGCGCACAGCAGGTCCGCGGTCCGGTCGTCGACCTCCGCGTGGAGGTCGGCATCCGCGTGGAGACCGGCACGCGCGTGGAGATCGACCAGCCCGCCCCAGCGCCCGGGATGTTCCAGGGCGGCGACCCGTCCCATGCCCCAGGTGGCCGCCTGTTCCGGACTGGCAACGGGGTCGGCGCCGCCCACCGACACCGCACCGACCGTGGCGAGCCACAGCGGGGCGTCGATCCCGGTGTCGCCCAGCGCCTGGACCAGCCCGAGGTTGAGGGCCAGTCCGGCGGAGAGGGCGGGGTGTTCGGGGTGCGGGCTGTCATCGAGGGCCAGCAGCGACAGCACACCGGCCGGGGCGCCGTGGCTCACCAGCGCCGTGCGCAGCCGCTGGGCGACCGTGGCGCGCGTGGCGGCCCCGGGCAGCGGCAGAGGTACGGCCTGGGCACCGCGCTCACCGAGGGCCCGCAGTACGGCGGCCACCCGGGTGGTGTCGCGCCGGCCCGCGGGAACGGCCACGAACCAGGTGCCGGAGAGGGCTGTTCGCGGCTCGTCGGCCACCGGGGACCAGGTGATGCGGTAGCGCCAGGAGTCGATGGTGGCCCGGTCACTCTGGCCGCGGCGCCAGGAGGAGAGGGCGGGCAGCAGATCACCGAGCTGTGTCTGCTCGTCGATCTCCAGGGTGGCCGTCAGGGTGTCCAGGTCCTCGCGTTCAACCGCGTCCCAGAAGCGCGCCTCCACCGAGGCCGTGTCCGCCGGGGAACCGGTCCGGGACAGAGGCGTGGAAGGGGCTTCGAACCAGTAGCGCTGACGTTGGAAGGCGTAGGTGGGCAGCTCGACGCGACGGGCGCCACGGCCGGCGAACACCCGCTCCCAGTCGACCGGACCACCATGAGCATGCACCCGGCCGATCCCGGAGTGCAGCGCCTCGACCTCACCACGGTCCTTGCGCAGCAACGGAACGAACACGGCCTCGGTCCCGGCCACGGATTCCTGACCCATACCGGAGAGCACACCGGCCGGACCCAGCTCCACAAAACGGCTCACGCCCTGGGCCTGCAGGGTGCGGATACCGTCGGCGAAACGCACCGCCCGCCGGACATGACGCACCCAGTACTCCGGCGAACACAACTCCCCACCCGCCGGCTCACCGGTCACATTCGACACGACCGGGACCGCAGGTGCCCCATAGCCGATGCTGTGCGCGACCGTGGCGAACTCGGCGAGCATCGGCTCCATCAGCGGCGAGTGGAACGCATGCGACACCCGCAGCCGCCTGCTCCTGACACCCACCGCCTCCGCAATCTCCAACACGGTGGTCTCATCACCGGAGATGACCGTCGCGGCGGGCCCGTTGACCGCGGCCACACTCACCCGGCCCTCAAGACCTTCCAGATGCGGCAGCACCTCGGCCTCCGCGGCCTGGAGGGACACCATCGCGCCACCCTCCGGCAACGCCTGCATCAACCGGCCCCGAGCCGCCACCAGAACACAGGCATCCTCCAACGAGAACACCCCCGCCACACACGCCGCCACCAGCTCCCCCACCGAATGCCCGACCAGGAAGTCCGCACCCACACCCCAGGACTGCACCAGCCGGAACAACGCCACCTCGAAGGCGAACAACCCCGACTGCGTGAACACCGTCCGATCCAGCACCCCGGCATCCTGGCCGAACACCACCTCCCGCACCGAACCATCCAGATGACGATCCAGCTCCCCACACACCTCATCAAACGCCTCAGCGAACACCGGGAAAACGCCATACAACTCACGCCCCATCCCCAACCGCTGCGCACCCTGACCCGTGAACAGGAAAGCCGTCCGACCCTCCTCGTCAGTCGCCGTGCCGGCAGTGACACCGGAGGCGATCTGGTCCAAGCCGCTGAGTAGCGCCTCACGGTCGGAGCCGACCACCGTGGCCCGGTGGGAGAACGCGGAACGGCTCAGCGCCAGTGAGTAGCCGATATCCACCGGCGACAGCTCCGGCCGCGCCACCACATACGCCCGCAACCGCTCCGCCTGCGCCCGCAACGCCCCCTCACCACGACCCGACACCACCCACGGCACCACGTCCGTGACCACCGACGGCCCCTCGGCCGGTTCGGTGGGCTCGTCGGGTGCCTCCTCCAGGATCAGATGGGCGTTGGTGCCACTGATGCCGAAGGCCGAGACACCGGCGCGGCGCGCCCGTTCCGACCGCGGCCACTCCCTGGCCTCCGTCAGCAGCTCGACCTCGCCCGCCGTCCAGTCCACATGGGGTGTCGGTGCCTTGATGTGCAGGGTCCTGGGCAGCAGACCGTTGCGCAGCGCCATGACCATCTTGATGACACCGGCGCCGCCCGCCGCGCCCTGCGTGTGGCCGATGTTGGACTTGAGCGCGCCGAGCCACAGCGGCCGGTCCGTGTCCCGCCCCTGGCCGTAGGTCGCCAGGATGGCCTGGGCCTCGATCGGGTCGCCGAGACGGGTGCCGGTGCCGTGTGCTTCCACGGCGTCCACCTCGGCGGCCGTGAGTCCGGCGTTGGCGAGCGCTTGCCGGATGACCCGCTGCTGGGACGGTCCGTTGGGGGCGGTGAGGCCGTTGCTGGCCCCGTCCTGGTTGACGGCGGAGCCCCGTACGAGGGCCAGCACCGGATGCCCGTTCGCCCGTGCGTCCGACAGCCGCTCCAGCAGCACCATGCTGACGCCCTCGCCCCAGCTGGTGCCGTCGGTGTCGGAGGAGAACGCCTTGGAGCGTCCGTCGGGTGCCAGGCCACGCTGGCGGCTGAACTCGATGAACAGGCTGGGCGTGGACATCATCGTCGTGCCGCCTGCCAGCGCCATCGCGCATTCGCCCTGGCGCAGTGCCTGCGCCGCCTGGTGGATGGCGACCAGCGACGACGAGCAGGCGGTGTCGATGGTGAGCGCCGGGCCCTCCCAGCCGAGGGAGTAGGCGATCCGGCCGGACACCACGCTGGCGGCCTTGCCGGTCAGCAGGTAGCCCTCCATGTCCTCAGGGATCTCGCGCAGATGCGCGGCGTAGTCCTGTCCGGTGCTGCCGATGAACACGCCCGCCGAGCTGCCCCTGGTGGTGTGGGGGTCGATGCCCGCCCGTTCCAGTGCTTCCCACGAGGTCTCCAGCAGCAGCCGCTGCTGCGGGTCCATGGCCAGGGCCTCGCGGGGGGAGATCCCGAAGAACTCGGGGTCGAAGTGGTAGGCGTCGTAGAGGAAGCCGCCTTCCTTCGCATAGCTCTTGCCGGGGGTGTCGGGGTTGGGGTCGTACAGCTCCTCGACGTTCCAGCCGCGGTCGGTCGGGAACGTCGAGATGACGTCCCGGCCGTCGGCGACCAGTTCCCACAGGTCCTCCGGGCCGCGGACACCGCCCGGCAGCCGGCAGCTCATGGCCACGATGGCGATGGGGTCGTCGTCGGCGGGGCGTACGGCGGTGGCCACCACGGCCTCGGTGCGCTCCTCCTCGCCCAGGGCCTCGCGCCGAAGGTGGCCGACGAGGACCGCGGGGGTGGGGTGGTCGAAGAGGAGGGTGGTCGGCAGTCGCAGTCCGGTGGCGGCGTTGAGCCGGTTGCGCAGTTCGACGGCGGTGAGGGAGTCGAAGCCGACTTCCCGGAAGGCCCGGTTCGCCTCGATGTCGTCGGAGGACGCGAGCCCGAGGACGGACGCGGCGTGTTCGCGGACCAGGTCCAGCAGAAACGGCTCGCGCTCGGCTGGTGCCAGCCCGGCCAGGTGCCTGCCGAAGGAGCCCTCGCCCTCGCCGGTGTCCCCGGCCGATCCCGTGACCCGTACGACACGGCGTGCGGGTGTCCTGACCAGACCGCGCAACCAGGCGGGGACGGCGGGCTGTTCCGGGGTACCGCTGGCGGCCCGGCGGCGCAGATGGGACAGGTCGAGCCGGACGGGCACCAGGGTGGCGTCACCCACCGCCCGTGCGGTGTCGAACAGTTCCATGCCCTCCGCGCTGGGCAGCGGGCGGATACCGGAGCGGGCCATGCGCTGCACATCGGTGTCGGCCATGTGGCCGCTCATACCGCTGCGCTGTTCCCACAGGCCCCAGGCGAGGGACTGGGCGGCCAGACCGCGGGCCCTGCGGTGCTGGGCAAGTGCGTCGAGGAAGGCGTTGGCGGCGGCGTAGTTGGCCTGGCCCGCGTTGCCGATGGTGGCGACGACCGAGGAGTACAGCACAAACGCGGCCAGGTCGAGCCCGGCGGTGAGCTCGTGCAGATGCTGTGCGGCGTCGGTCTTGGGCCGCATCACCCGGTCGACGCGTTCGGGGGTCAGGGCGTCCACGACACCGTCGTCGAGTACGCCTGCCGCATGGATCACGGCGGTGAGCGGGTGGTCGGCGGGGATCGCGGCGAGAACGTCGGCGAGCGCCTGACGGTCGGCCGCGTCACAGGCGACAACGGTGGCCGTTGCCCCCAACTCGCCTATGTCCGCTCGCAGTTCGGAGATGCCCTTGGCGGCGGGTCCCCGTCGGCTGAGGAGCAGCAGATGCCGGATGCCGTGCTCGGTCACCAGGTGGCGGGCGACCAGTCCGCCGAGGGTGCCGGTGGCGCCGGTGATGAGTACCGTGCCCTCCGGGTCCAGCCGCCGGTTGTCATCGGTGTGTGCGTCCGGGGTTACGGCCACCCGGCCCAGCCGGGGCACCCTCATCCGGCCTTCGCGCAGCGCGAACTGCGGTTCGCCCGACGCCACGGCGTTCGCGAGCGCGGCCGCCGACTCCGGGCGTGCGTCGAGGTCGGCCAGGACGAACCGGCCGGGGTTCTCCGACTGCGCCGAACGCACCAGGCCCCATACGGCGGCGTGGGCCACGTCCGGGACCTCTTCGCCGGGTACGGCGGCGACGGCGCCCCGGGTGACGAACACCAGCCTGCCGGCGGCCGGTCGCTCATCGGATGTCCACTTCTGGATCAGGTCCAGCGCCCGGTGGGTGGCCGTGCGGGCCGCCACGGCCACCTCGCCGTCCCGCTCCCCCGGACCGCAGGGCACCAGCACCACATCGGGCGCCGCCGCGGTGCCGTCGTAGGGCACCGCGCCCACGGCCGGGCCGATCCCCAGCGTGTCGTCGCCGAAAACGACCCAGCTCAGCGGGGGCTCTGTGGAGGTGTCCGGGGTCCCCACCGCGGGCCACTCCAGCCGGAACAGCGAGGGGTGGTACGCGTGGCCGCCACCGCTCAGCTCCTCCGCGGTCACCGTGCGCGGCACCAGCCGGTCGACCGAGGCCACGGGTCGGCCGTCCGGATCGGCCGCGGTGAGCGCGTACCCGCCGTGCCCGGCCGGTGTGATGCGTACCCGCAGTGCCGTGGCGCCGGTGGCGTACAGGGTCAGTCCGCTCCAGGCGGACGTGAGCCGCGCCTCCCCGCCGTCACCGGGGATGTCCAGCGCCGCGACCGCCGTCTCCAGCAGTGCCGGGTGGAGGCCGTAACGCCCGGCGTCGGCCTGCTCGTCCTCGGTCAGTCCGACCTCGGCGCAGAGGTCCTCGCCGAGCCGCCACATCGCGACGGCACCGCCCGCCGCCTCGACCGGGACCGCGTCGGCCGGGGGCCACACCGCGAGGTCGAAGGCCGGGGCCGCGGCACCGGTCCCGAGGACGGCTGTGGCACACCGGATCCACGGCTCGTCGGGATCCGCGTCCTCGGCGCGGGCGTGGACACCGAGTGTCCGCGCCCCCTCGCCGTCCGGGGCTCCGATACGCACCTGGAGGACCACCGCGCCCTTCTCGGGCAGCACCAGGGGCGCGTCCAGCGACAGGTGCTCGACCCGGTCGCATCCCACCTGGTCACCCGCGCGCAGTGCCAGTTCGGCAAAGGCGCTGCCCGGCAGAACGGCCAGGCCGGGGACGGTGCCGTCGGCCGGCCACGCATAGGTCTGCGCGGAGATCCGGCCGGTGAACAGATGGCCGTCCGTGCCCGCCAGCGCCACCGCGGCGCCCAGCAGGGGGTGTTCGGCCGTCTCGAGTCCGGCCGCGGCCACATCGCTGGCCGCCACCGGCTTGTCCAGCCAGTAGCGCTGCCGCTGGAACGGATACGTCGGCAGGTCCGCGCCGGGTGCGCCCCGTCCGCCGGTGGCCGTGGGAAGGGTGAACACCCGGTCCCAGAAGGGTTCGACGCCCTGGACGTACGCCTCGGCGAAGGAGGTGGCGAAGCGCTGGGTGTCGCCCTCCTCACGGCGCAGGGTGCCGATGACGGCGGCATCCGCCCCGGTGTCCTCGATGGTCTGCTGGAGCGACATGGCGAGCATGGGGTGCGGGCCGCACTCGACGAACACCGTGTGGCCGTCGGCCAGCAGCGCCCGGCTGGCCCGTTCGAAGTTCACGGGCTCGCGCATGTTCCGGTACCAGTAGCCGGTGTCCAGCTCGGTGGTGTCCAGCGGCCCGCCGGTCACCGTGGAGTAGTACGCGACCCGGGACGGCATCGGCGCGACACCCGCCATGTCGCGCAGCAGCCGCTCACGCAACGCGTCGACTTGCGGGGAGTGTCCCGCGGTGTCCACACCGGGAACCCTGCGGGACTTCACACCGTCGGCCGCCAGCTCGGCCATGAAGGCGTCCAGCGCCTCGGGGTCGCCCGAGACCGTCACCGTGCCGGGGCTGTTCACGGCGGCGATGCCCAGCCGCTCGCTCCAGGGCTCCAGACGCCCGGCCACCGTCCCGGCCGAGGCCAGCACCGACAGCATGCCGCCCTTGCCGCTCAGCTCGTACCACGCCTGGCTGCGCCGGGCCACGACCCGGGCGGCGTCCTCCAGCGAGAGCCCGCCCGCCACGTACGCGGCGGCGATCTCGCCCTGCGAATGGCCCACCACGGCGGCCGGTTCGACCCCGTACGAGCGCCACAGCGCGGCCAGGGACACCATCACCGCGAACAGCGCGGGCTGGACCACATCGATACGGGACAGCGAGGGCGCGTCCGGCTCACCGCGCAGCACCTCGCGCAACGACCAGTCCAGGAAGGGGCCCAGGGCGTCGGCGCACGCCTCCAGTTGCTCGGCGAAGACCGGCGAGGAGTCCCACAGGGCGAGTGCCATGCCGAGCCACTGGGAGCCCTGGCCGGGGAAGACGAACACCGCCTTGCGGCCGCCGCCGCCCGCCGTGCCCTCGACCACGTTCGCCGCCGGGGTGCCCTGCGCCAGCGCGTCGAGCCCGTCGAGCAGCTGTCGCCGGTCCCGGCCGACCACCACACCGCGGTGGTCGAAGGCCGTCCGGGCCAGGGCGAGGGCACCGCCCAGCTCCACGAGGTCGAGGTCGGGGCGGTCGGCGAGGTGGTCGCGCAGCTGGGCGGCACGGTCCCGCAACGCCTGTTCGGTCCGGCCCGACAGCACCCACGGCAGAACGGTGGCGGGGGCGGGGGCGAGCTCCGGGACGCCCGGCGCCGCGGTGTCGGCCGGTGCCTGCTCCAGGATGGCGTGTGCGTTGGTACCACTGATGCCGAACGACGACACACCCGCCCGGCGCGGCCGCTCGGCACACGGCCAGTCCCGGGCCTCGGTCAGCAGTTCCACCGCCCCCGACGACCAGTCGACGTGCGGTGAGGGCTCGCGCACATGCAGCGTCCGGGGCAGCACACCGTGCCGCAGGGCCATCACCATCTTGATGACACCGGCCACGCCCGCCGCCGCCTGCGGATGGCCGACGTTGGACTTCAGCGAACCCAGCCACAGGGGACGGTCCGCCGGGCGGCCCTGACCGTAGGTGGCCAACAGCGCCCCGGCCTCGATCGGGTCGCCGAGCGAGGTGCCGGTGCCATGCGCCTCGACCGCGTCCACCTCGTCGCCGGAGAGTCCGGCGTCGGCCAGTGCCTGCCGGATCACCCGCTGCTGGGACGGTCCGCTCGGCGCGGTCAGACCGTTGCTCGCGCCGTCCTGGTTGGTGGCGGAGCCGCGTACCAGCGCCAGCACCTGGTGGCCGTTGGCCCGCGCGTCCGACAGCCGTTCCAGCAGCACCATGCCCACGCCCTCGCCCCAGCCGGTGCCGTCCGCGTCCGACGAGAACGCCTTGCAGCGGCCGTCGGGCGACAGCGCCTTCTGACGGCTCAGCTCGACGAAGATGCCGGGGCTGGACATCACCGTGGCGCCTCCGGCCAGTGCGAGCGAGCACTCGCCCTGGCGCAGCGACTGGCAGGCCATGTGCAGGGCCACCAGCGACGACGAGCATGCGGTGTCGACGGTGACCGCCGGGCCCTCCAGACCGAGGGTGTACGCGATACGGCCGGACGCCACGCTGGTGGTGCCGCCGGTCAGCAGATAGCCCTCGAACCCCTCCGACGCCTCGTCCATCCGCGGGCCGTAGTCCTGGGGCATGGCGCCGACGAACACTCCGGAGCCGCTGCCCTTCACCGAGGCCGGGTCGATACCGGCCCGCTCGAACGCCTCCCACGCGGTCTCCAGCAGCAGTCGCTGCTGCGGGTCCATCGCCTGGGCCTCGCGCGGGCTGATGCCGAAGAACGCCGGGTCGAAGCGGTCGGCTTCGTAGAGGAATCCGCCCTCGCGGACATAGCTGGTGCCATGGCGCGCCGGATCCGGGTCGTAGAGGCCCTCCAGGTCCCAGCCGCGGCTGGTGGGGAACCCCGCGATGGCGTCCCGGCCCTCACTGACCAGGCGCCACAACTCCTCGGGGGTACGGACACCACCGGGCAGCCGGCAGCTCATCGCCACGATCGCGATCGGGTCGTCGGCACCGGCGGCGGCACGGCGGGTGACGGTGACGGCCGCTGCCGGGGAACCGGTCACGACGTCCTGGACGTGGCGGGACAGCGCGAGCGGGGTGGGGTGGTCGAAGAGGAGGCTGCCCGGGAACCGCAGTCCGGTGGCGGCACCGAGGAGGTCGCACAGCTCGACGGACATGAGCGAGTCGAAGCCCAGGTCCTTGAAGACCTTGTCCGTGTCGACAACCCCGGGCCCTCGGTGGCCCAACACCCGGGCGGTGTGGGTACGGACCAGGTCGAGCGCCACCCGCTCGCGCTCCGCGGGGTCCGTGAGGGCCACGAACTCCTCCCGCCACGACAGTGGTTCACCGGCGCGTGCGGCCTCGGCCTCGGGCAGCGGCGCGTCCAGCCAGTAGCGCTGACGTTGGAAGGCGTAGGTGGGCAGCTCGACGCGACGGGCGCCACGGCCGGCGAACACCCGCTCCCAGTCGACCGGACCACCATGAGCATGCACCCGGCCGATCCCGGAGTGCAGCGCCTCGACCTCACCACGGTCCTTGCGCAGCAACGGAACGAACACGGCCTCGGTCCCGGCCACGGATTCCTGACCCATACCGGAGAGCACACCGGCCGGACCCAGCTCCACAAAACGGCTCACGCCCTGGGCCTGCAGGGTGCGGATACCGTCGGCGAAACGCACCGCCCGCCGGACATGACGCACCCAGTACTCCGGCGAACACAACTCCCCACCCGCCGGCTCACCGGTCACATTCGACACGACCGGGACCGCAGGTGCCCCATAGCCGATGCTGTGCGCGACCGTGGCGAACTCGGCGAGCATCGGCTCCATCAGCGGCGAGTGGAACGCATGCGACACCCGCAGCCGCCTGCTCCTGACACCCACCGCCTCCGCAATCTCCAACACGGTGGTCTCATCACCGGAGATGACCGTCGCGGCGGGCCCGTTGACCGCGGCCACACTCACCCGGCCCTCAAGACCTTCCAGATGCGGCAGCACCTCGGCCTCCGCAGCCTGGAGGGACACCATCGCGCCACCCTCCGGCAACGCCTGCATCAACCGGCCCCGAGCCGCCACCAGAACACAGGCATCCTCCAACGAGAACACCCCCGCCACACACGCCGCCACCAGCTCCCCCACCGAATGCCCGACCAGGAAGTCCGCACCCACACCCCAGGACTGCACCAGCCGGAACAACGCCACCTCGAAGGCGAACAACCCCGACTGCGTGAACACCGTCCGATCCAGCACCCCGGCATCCTGGCCGAACACCACCTCCCGCACCGAACCATCCAGATGACGATCCAGCTCCCCACACACCTCATCAAACGCCTCAGCGAACACCGGGAAAACGCCATACAACTCACGCCCCATCCCCAACCGCTGCGCACCCTGACCCGTGAACAGAAACGCGGTCGCTCCGTCCACGGCCGCGGCCCCCGGCACCACACCCGAGGCCAGGTCCGCCAGCCCACGCAGCAGTTCCTCCCGGTCGGAGCCGACCACCGTGGCGCGATGGCTGAACGCGGAACGGCTCAGCGCCAGTGAGTAGCCGATATCCACCGGCGACAGCTCCGGCCGCGCCACCACATACGCCCGCAACCGCTCCGCCTGCGCCCGCAACGCCCCCTCACCACGACCCGACACCACCCACGGCACCACGTCCGTGACCACCGACGGCCGCACGGCCGGTTCAGCGGGCCCCGCCACCGGGCCCTCCTCCAGCACCACATGCACATTGGTGCCGCCCATGCCGAACGAACTGACGCCCGCGCGGCGCGGGGTGCCCTCGGCCGGGGTCCACTCCGCCAGGCCGGTCTGGACCCGCAGGTTCAGTTCGTCGAGGGGTATCGCGGGGTTCCGGGACTCGTAGTTGAGGCTCGGCGGCAGCTCACCGTGGACCAGCGCGAGCACCGTCTTGAGGAGACCGGTGATTCCGGCCGCACCCTCCAGGTGACCCACATTGGTCTTGACGGATCCCACCAGCAGGGGCGACCCGGCGGGCCGGCCGGTGCCCAGGACCTCGCCCAGCGCCCGCGCCTCGACCGGGTCGCCGACCTTGGTACCGGTGCCGTGGAGTTCGACGTACTGGACCTGGGAGGGGTGGACTCCGGCGCGCTCGTAGGCGGTGCGCAGCAGGGTGGCCTGACCCTGGGCGGCGGGGGTGGTGAGGCTGTCGCCGCCGCCGTCGTTGTTGGCCTCGGAGCCGCGGATGACACACCGGACGGGGTCCCCGTCGCGGACCGCGTCGGACAGTCGCTTGAGCAGGACCAGGCCGCCGCCCTCGCCGCGTACATAGCCGTTGGCGCGGGCGTCGAAGGTGAAGCAGCTGCCGTCCGGGGAGAGGGCGCCGAACCGGGACGCGGCGAGGAAGCTGTCGGGGGCGAGGTTGAGCTGGACGCCACCCGCGAGGGCGGTCTCGGTCTCACCCCGCCGCAGGCTCTCGCAGGCGAGGTGGACGGCGGCCAGGGAGGAGGACTGCCCGGTGTCCACGGCGACGCTGGGGCCGCGCAGTCCGAGGGCGTAGGAGACGCGGTTGGCGATGAGGCCGCGGTTGAGTCCGGTCAGGGTGTGCTGGGTGATGGCGGCCTGCTCCCGCCGGTGGGTCAGCGCCGCGTAGTCGTCGGCGACGGCTCCGACGAAGACACCGGTGCGGCTCCCCTGGAGCCGGGCGGGGACGACTCCGGCGGACTCCAGCGCCTCCCAGCACAGTTCGAGGGCCAGCCGCTGCTGGGGGTCCATCGCCAGGGCCTCGCGGGGGGATATTCCGAAGAACTCCGGATCGAAGGTGTCCACCGCCCGGACGAAACCGCCGCGGCGAATACCGGCGTCCCGGAGTTGTGCGGCGTGACGGTCTTCCGGGATCTCCGTGATGGCGCTCTCACCATTGCGCAGCAACTGCCAGAACTCGTCCGGGGTCGACGCGCCCGGCATACGGCAGGCCATACCGATGACCGCGATGTGCTCGTCACGCGCCACGGAGTTCTCCGACATCACGACCTCAGACTCTTCTCTCAGGATTTGAGAACGGACGGAATGGGCTGACCATGATCCAGAAGTCGACGGTATCGGCATGCCGGTGGCCCCAACCACCCCTAACGTTCCCACCCCTAACCTGTGGATAGGGGTGGCCCAGGACATCAATGGGGAATCCGGGTCCCGCGGTCAGCGCTCCTTGAGGGGTTCCCACCAATCGCGGTGCTCCATGTACCACGTGGCGGTTTCCGCGAGACCCTCTTCGAAGGACACCTCGGGCTGGTAGCCGAGTTGTCGCGAGATCTTGGTGATGTCGACCGAGTAGCGGCGGTCGTGGCCCTTTCGGTCGGGCACGTTCTCGACCATCGACCAGTCGGCCCCGAGTAGTTCGAGGAGTTGTTCGGTGAGCTGGCGGTTGGTCAGTTCGGTGCCGCCGCCGATGTTGTACACCTCGCCCGGTTCACCCTTTCCGGCGACCAGGGCGACGCCTCGGCAGTGGTCGTCGACGTGGAGCCAGTCACGGACATTTCCACCGTCGCCGTACAGAGGTACCGGTCTGCCGTCCATGAGGTTGGTGATGAACAGCGGAATGACCTTCTCGGGGTACTGGTACGGGCCGTAGTTGTTGGAGCAGCGGGTCACACAGACAGGAAGTCCATGGGTGCGGTGGAATGCCCTGGCGAGGAGATCGGACGATGCTTTGGAGGCGGAGTAGGGCGAGTTGGGCTCCAGCGGGCGGTCCTCGGTCCAGGAACCGCTGTCGATGGATCCGTAGACCTCGTCCGTGGACACGTGGACAAGTTTGCGCACTTCTGCGCTGGCCGCCGCGTTGAGCAGCGTGTGGGTTCCCATCACATTGGTCCGCACGAATTCCTCGGCCCCGGATATCGAGCGGTCGACATGTGATTCGGCGGCGAAGTGGACCACGAGATCGGTGCCGTGCAGCAGTTCTCGGACCAGTTCTCCGTCGCAGATGTCACCGCGGACGAAGTGGAGTCGGGGGCTGTCGGCGACCTCCGCCAGGTTGGCCTCGTTCCCCGCGTAGGTGAGCTTGTCGACCACCACCACCTGGGCATCCGCAAACTCCGGGTACGCCCCGGTCAGCGTCCGGCGGACGAAGTGGGAGCCGATGAAGCCCGCGCCGCCGGTCACAACTATGCGCACTAAAGACCCCTTCAGCGGTGATTGGCCGCGATATCCATGAGATATTGTCCGTAGTCCGTCTTGCTCAGCCGCTCGCCGAGTTCATGGCAGGCCGTGGCGTCGATGAAGCCCATACGGAAGGCGATCTCTTCGAGGCAGGCGATCCGCACTCCCTGGCGCTGTTCCAGGAGTTGTACATACTGGCCGGCCTGGAGCAGCGAGTCATGGGTTCCGGTGTCCAGCCAGGCGAATCCGCGCCCCAGACTGACCAGCCGGGCCTTTCCCCGTTCGAGATAGACGCGGTTGACGTCGGTGATCTCCAATTCTCCGCGCGCGGAGGGCTGGACGTTCTTGGCGATGTCCACGACGTCGTTGTCGTACAGATAGAGACCGGTGATCGCCAGATTGGACTTGGGACGGGCCGGTTTCTCCTCCAGGGAGATCAGCCGGCCCTGTTCGTCCATTTCGCCGACGCCGTAGCGTTCGGGATCCTTGACCCCGTAGCCGAAGAGCACACAGCCTTCGACGGTACTTGCTTCGTGGTGGAGCATCTTGGAGAAGCCGGGGCCGTGGAAGATGTTGTCGCCGAGGACAAGCGCCACCGGATCGTCGCCGATGAACTCGGCTCCGATGATGAACGCCTCGGCGATGCCGTTGGCCTCGGCCTGTTCGGCGTATTCGATGGTGAGGCCCAATTGGGTGCCGTCGCCGAGGAGTGCCCGGAACAATCCCACATGGAGCGGGGTCGAGATGACCAGGATTTCCCTGACGCCGCCGAGCATCAGCACCGACAGCGGATAGTAGACCAGGGGTTTGTTGTAGACGGGGAGGATCTGCTTCGACACCGCGTGGGTCAGGGGATGCAGTCGGGTGCCGCTGCCTCCGGCGAGGACTATGCCCTTCATGCGGCCCGAAGCTATCAACGCCGCATGCCGCCGCTCCAGGCCTGCCGGGGTGATAGGGGGGTATTGAGGGGTGGTCGTGGAACAGGGGTGGCCGTGTGCTGCGGCCACCCCTGTTCCACCTCTCGGCGCACCGCCGGGACATGTCCGGCGGCGGCTCTGAGGTCAGGCGATTTCATCGACTTCCGCGCGCAGCGCGGACGGCAGCTCCTGACGGCTTCTGATATTCAGCTTCCGGTAGACCCGCGTCAAATGCTGTTCGACCGTGCTGATGGTGATGTACAGGCTGGCGGCTATTTCGCGGTTGGTGGAGCCGTCCACCGCGAGGGCGGCGACCCGTGCCTCGGATTCGCTGAGCTTCGAGCCCAGGGACGGGGGCACCGTCGTCTTCGCGCCGAGCGGCCCGCGTACGGTCTGGACCACCGGCCTGGGGTCCCCGGCCTCCAGGCCGGAGTCGAGACGGATCCGGGCGCACAGTTCCTCGGCGCCGCACTCCTTGGCCATCTGCCAGGCCCGGCCCGTGATGGCGTTGGCCCTGCCGTGGTCGCCCGAGGTGCGCAGGGCGCCGCCGAGGTCGTCGAGGGCGCGCGCCAGCTCCAGGCGGTCGCCCGAGCACTGGAGTTCCTCCACCGCCTGGCCGAGCAGCCGGGAGCGGTGCTCGTGGTCTCCGGCCGCGGCCAGTAAACGCAGGGAGACGCCGCGGACCCGGGGGTCGCCCATGCCGATCCGGGAGAGCTGTTCGGAGACCAGCGTCGCGGCCTTCTCCCGCTCCCCCAGCTCCAGCCACGCTTCGGCGGCGTCGGAGCGCCAGGGCAGCATCGCGGGCTGGTCGAGGTCCCAGTGCTGGGCGAGCTTGCCCGCCATCAGGAATTCGCCGAGCGCCGCGTTGAAACGGTTGGTGGCCAGGTAGTAGCGGCCCCGGGCGCGGGTGTAGCCGAGTCCGTAGATGGAACGGAACAGCGCCTCGGGGACGGGTCGGCTGAGCTGGCGCGCCGCCGCGTCGTACTTGCCCATCGCCGTGTATGCGAGGATCTGGCTGGCCAGTGGGCCGCCGATGAAGACGCTGCCGTCCCGGCCGGGCACGATGTCCAGTGCGGTGGTGGCGTACGCGGCGGACTCGATCAGATTGCCCTGCCGCAGCGCGATCTCGGCGCGGATCGAGGCGAAGATGGCCCGCCAGCCCGGCGACCGGCGCCGCTCGGCCTCGTCCATCAGCGAGTCGCACCAGGGTGCGGCTTTGTCCGGACGGCCCGCGTACACCAGCGCGTTCACCGAGTTGACGATGGACTCGAAGGTGGCGTCGGCCAGCGGGGAGACCTCGAGCACCTTCTCGGCGGCGGCGACCGGTGATTCCTCGCGCTCCCCACCACCGAAGAATCCGGTGAACGCGGCCGTGATGGTGGACAGTGACGACGGCGCGCGGGAGCGGGACGGCGCGCGGAACGCCCCGCCCTCCGTGCCCTGCCGCGTGGCGCTCTCAGCGGTGCGCTCCGGGGTACCGGTGCCCTGGGCGCCGGAGTCCTGGGCCCACCGGGCGGTCATCCGGAACTGGGAGAGGTTGGTGGGTGCCGTGCCGCTCATGGCGGCGTTGAGCCGGCCGATGGCGCCGCGTGCCTCCTCGATCCGGCCGTGGGCGAGCAGCAGCTCGATCAGCCGCCCGATGTGGGAGGCCGGGAGGCGCTCGGCGCGCAGTGCTGCGAGGGGCTCCTCCAGCAGCCGTTCGGAGGCCGAGGGGTTGAGCCGCCACATGATGCCGGCGGTCCCGATCCTGATGCCGGCCCGCAACTCCTCGTCGTCGCAGGCGGCGTAGGCCAGTTCCAGGCAGGCCACCGCCAGCTTCGCGTCGTCCTCGGCGAGTGCCTGCTGTGCGGCGTCCCGCAGCAGCGGGACGGCCCACGGTTCGTCGGCGGACTGGGCGGCGAGGAGGTGGCGGGCGACGGCGAGGGTCGCCCCGCCGCCCTGGTGCAGCAGTACGGCGGCACGGCGGTTCATGTCCAGCCGGAGGTCGGGGTCCATGTCCTCCAGCACGGCCGCCTCGACCGAGGGGTGGCGGAAGGCGAGTCCGTCGATGAGACCGGCGGCGGTGAGGGCGGCCACCCCGCGCTGGATGCCGACGGGGCCGAGGCTCAGCAGCCGGGCGAGCAGGTCGGCGGAGGCGGAAGCGCCGAGTACGGCGATGCCCTCGGCGAGCCGGGAGACGGTGTGTCCGCTGCGGTAGACACAGGTGAGTACGGCCTGGACGAACATATCCCCGACCACGGGCTCTACTGCGCGACTTGGCCGTGGAGGCGCTCCCGCGGTGCGGTAATCGTCCATCAGCGCGCGTAGCAACAACGGATTACCGCCGCTGACGTCATACCACGTGGAGGACACATCAGTTGAATCCGGGAGTCCGAGGCGGGTGGTGAGCAACCGTGCGGTCTCCTCCCAGGACAGCCGTTCCAGGCGCACCCGCTGGAAATTGGGCTGACGGAGCAGCTCGGTATTGAAGACGGCGTCTTTTTGTTCACTGTCCGTCGCCTGCGCGAACACCATGAGCAGCTTCGCGGAGTGGGAGCGGGTGGCGAGGTACAGCAGGTACTGGAGCGACAGTCCGTCGACGAGCTGGAGCTCGTCGACACAGATCACCACGGGCTCGCGGGTGGCGAGTTCATAGAGCGCGGCGCGGAACTCGCGTGCTCCCTGGACCTGGGTCAGCGGGACGCCGGGAGTGGCGCTGCCTGCGGTTTCGAGGTGGCGCGCGGCGCCGAGGGCGCCGTGGTCAAGGGCTCGGCGCAGCCGGTCGGCCGTGGCCTTGGGCAGCCGCGGGGAGTCGAGGAGCTGGCGCAGGGTGCCGAGCGGCGCGGGGTCGGCCGACGAGCCGTACGCCGTGAGGACGAGGGCCCCGGCCTTTACGGCATGAGCCGTGACGGCTTCGAGGGCATGGGTCTTGCCGCATCCCACGGCGCCCTCGACCAGGACAATGCCCGTCTCACCGGACAGGCACCGGGAAAAGATCCTCCGAAGCCTTTCGAATTGCGCGTCGAATTGCCTAGCTCTGGCAAACGAAAAGACCACTGCTCGCACCCCCGAATGCGACGCGAAGCATTGCACACGACAGCTCAACGCCTCCTAGCAAGCTATACGCCTGCCGACCACGCCACCATGGCCGCACGTAAAATCACCGTTAACGAATTACTAATTCTGGACGGAGCGTCCGATGGCCGCCGGATATCGGTACCGACGGATCACTCCACCCCGGCGCACATCAATGCCACCGGAGTCCCCAGAGGTCTTGTCAACCGAGCGTCACCCCCGCTCACGTGGGCATTTACAAGAGATGGCCAGCATACACGAGACCCCCTAGGGCGACCCCTGAACATTCGGCCCCCTTCTTGACCCCATCGGCGCTCGATCACGGATAGGGCGCGCCGGAGGATCATCGTTCGAACATTCATTTGCCCGTTTTGCTCAGTAATGAGCTTCTTAGGTCCGTTGCCAGTGGTAACAAGAAACGATTCGCCCGGAATTCCCTTGCCATAAATGAGAGTGCGACCGGCTCCGCAATTCCGGTATCGCTGAATTCCTGACCTGGAGATCGCCGAAGGACTATTCCAGTGGCATGTTCCATGGCCGTGCCACCGTTCCCGGACATACCGAAGTCGGCGCGTCCGCGGGATGCCCGCGGGACGCGCCGACGCAGGGTCGGCCGGGTCAGTGGCACGCCCGGGGAGCGTGCGCGGACCGGGCCGGCCGGGTCTCAGCCGGCAGGCTCAGTCGTCGTGGAGGTGAAGCCCCTTGCCGCCCTTGCGCCCCAGGTGACCGGCTTCGACCAACCGCTCCAGATGGCGGGCCGGAGTCAACTCCGGCGCCCGGAAGGTGCGGTGCAGAGCGCGCTGGATGGCCACGGACACATCCAGCCCGATCACGTCCAGCAACCTCAGCGGCCCCATGGGGTAGCCCTGTCCGGCGGTCATCACCGTGTCGATCTCCTCCGCCGAGGCCCAGCCCTCCTGGAGCATCTCCACCGCGCTGTTGAGATACGGGAAGAGCAGGGCGTTGACGATGAAACCGGCGCGGTCCGGGCAGTCCACCGCGCGTTTGCCCAGCGCCGCGGCGACCGCGTGGGCGGTGCCCAGCGCCTCCGCGGAGGTCAGCACCGTGTGCGCCACCTCGACCAGCTTCATCACCGGAGCCGGGTTGAAGAAGTGCATCCCGACGACGTCCTCGGGCCGGCCGGTGGCCATCGCGCACTCGATGACGGGCAGGCTCGAGGTCGAGGTGGCCAGCACCGCGCCCGGCGCACACACCGCGTCCAGTCCGGCGAAGACCGCACGCTTCACGTCGATGTCCTCCGCCACCGCCTCGATGACCAGATCGCATGCGCCCAGCGCGTCCATCGCGCAGCCGGTCGACAGCCGGTCCATCGACGCGCCGAGCACCTCCGGCGCCAGCTTGCCGCGCCGTACCCCGCGCTCCAACGACCGCTCCACGGCGGCTCTGGCCTCCTTCGCCCGCAGCTCACCGCGGGCCACCAGCACCGTCGGACGGCCCGACCGCGCGCACACCTCCGCGATCCCGACGGCCATCGTCCCCGATCCCACCACACCGATCCGGTGCACCGGGCGGGCCGGCGCGGACGGGGTGTGATCACTCCGCGCGCCGATCGGAGCCGCGCCGCCCGCCCCGTACGCGTAGAAGCCGCGGCCCGCCTTCCGGCCGACGAGACCGGCGGCCACCATATGGGTCAGGGTGGGTGCGGGCACGTAGCGCGGATCGCCGGTCCGCCGGTACAGCGCCTCCAGTGTGTCGTGCGCGGTGTCCAGACCCATGTCGTCCAGATGGGCCAGCGGTCCGCGCGGCAGTCCGCAGCCGAGGGTCATGGCGGTGTCGATGCTGTCGCGCGAGGCGTAGCGCCGCTCGTACATGGTGACGGCGCCGTTGAGGTACGCCATGGTCAGCGCGCCCCCGATGAAACCCGCCCGGTCGGCCACCGGCACCGGGAGGCACCCCAGGTCACGTATCAGCTCACCGAGGTCGGCCAGTAGCGCGGCCCCGGTGAGCGGGGTGCCGACCACCTCCACGGCGGCACCCTCGCGCCCGGGGTCCAGCGGGAACAGATGCAGGCCCACCGTACGGTCGGTGCGCCCCGTGGCGAAGGCGATCTCGGTCACCGACAGTCCGGTGGTCGTGGTGGCGAAGACGGTGTGCGGCGGGCAGTCGGCGTCGAGGCGGGCGAACAGACCGCGCTTGGCCTCGAGTCGTTCGGGAAGCGCCTCGATCACCAGCCCGGCCCGTACGGCGTGGGCCGGGTCGGTGGTGAACTCGACACCGTCCCCGGTGGCGGTCACCCGCTCGCGGCCGCGCCGCAGCGCCGTGTCGTCCACCTCCACGGCGATGACCTGACGGCCGCCGCGGGCCAGCAGATCCACGAGATGGGAGCCGGTGGTGCCGAGGCCGAACACCGCGACGGTGGGAAAGTGCTGTGCCATGCCGATGGTCCTTTCACGTCCTGGGCGCCGGCCGCGGTGTGATGTCTCACGACCCGCGGGAGCCGTCGCCCTGCCACCCGATGAGCGCGGCCCCGGGCGACCGCGCCGCCTGGACGGCCGGACCGGAGGCGGCCTCGTGAGCGGTGGCGCAACGGCGGCCACGGATACCGGCCTTGGCGAGCATCCGTTCCGGGGTCTCCGCCGCCGTCGCCGTCGCTGTGGTCACTGAGTGGGGGGTGGGGCAGTCCGCGGCACACCACACGGGTGGTGTGCCGCCGGATGGCTGCCGGGCACCGACGCTACGGACCGCAGCGGGCGCGGATAACCCCTAACCCCGTCACCCCTAAGCCCCCTACCGAATGAACTCCCGCGCAGTCATGCCCCCGGCACCCCGCGGGCACCCGTGGGAGGTGGTACGGATACACGCAGGCCGAGGCAGCGACAGGCCCGAGGAGCGGCCCCCATGGAGTGGTTCACCTCAACCGACTACTGGCTGAGCCGTCTGGTCTTCCAACGGGGGCTGGCCGCCGTCTATCTGACCGCCTTTCTGGTGGCGGTCGGCCAGGGACGCGCGCTGCTCGGTGCGCGGGGGCTGACGCCGGTGCCGCGGTTCGTGGCCCGGGTGACGTTCCGGGAGTCGCCCAGCCTCTTCCATCTGCACTACTCCGACCGCTTCTTCACCATCTGCGGCTGGCTGGGCGTGGCGCTCTCGGCGGCGGTGCTGGCGGGCGCCGCGGACCGGGTGCCGCTGGGGGCGGCGATGGCGGCCTGGCTGGTGCTGTGGCTGCTGTATCTGTCGATCGTCAATGTGGGGCAGGTGTGGTACGGCTTCGGCTGGGAGTCGCTGCTGCTGGAGACGGGATTCCTCGCCGTCTTCCTGGGCAACGCGGAGACCGCGCCGCCCGTGCTCGTACTGTGGCTGCTGCGCTGGCTGCTGTTCCGGGTCGAGTTCGGTGCCGGGCTGATCAAGATCCGGGGCGACCGGTGCTGGCGGCAGCTGACCTGTCTGTACTACCACCATGAGACCCAGCCCATGCCCGGGCCGCTGAGCTGGTACTTCCACCATCTGCCGAAGCCGCTGCACCGTGCGGAGGTGGCGGCCAACCATATGGCGCAGCTGGTGGTCCCGCTGGCGCTGTTCACCCCGCAGCCCGTCGCCAGTGTGGCCGCCGGGATCGTCGTGGTGACCCAGCTGTGGCTGGTGGCCTCCGGAAACTTCTCCTGGCTCAACTGGCTGACGATCCTGCTGGCCCTCTCCGCGGTCGACGGACGGCTCGCGGCCGAGGTGCTGCCGCTGCCCGAGCCACCCGCCCCGGCCGCTCCCCCGGCCTGGTACCAGGGGGTGGTACTGGCCGCCACCGCGCTGGTGGTGGTGCTCAGCTACTGGCCCGCCCGCAATCTGCTCTCCGGCCGTCAGCTGATGAACTACTCCTTCAACTCGCTCCACCTGGTCAACACCTACGGGGCCTTCGGCAGTGTCAACCGCAGCCGGCAGGAAGTGGTGATCGAGGGCACCGACGAGCCGGTGATCACCCCGGCCACGGTGTGGCAGGAGTACGAGTTCCGGGGCAAGCCGGGCGATGTGCGGCGGATGCCGCGCCAGTACGCCCCGTACCACCTGCGGCTGGACTGGATGATGTGGTTCGCCGGGATCTCACCGGCCTACGCCGGCTCGTGGTTCTCCCCGCTGGTGGCCAAACTGCTGGTGAACGACCGGGCGACGCTGAAGCTGCTGCGGTTCTGCCCGTTCCCCGACGCCCCGCCCTCCCATGTGCGCGCCCGGCTGTATGTGTACCGCTTCACCACCCGGCAGGAGCGGCGCGCCAGTGGGGACTGGTGGCACCGCACCCTGCTGACCGAGTTCCTGCCGCCGGTCCGGCTGGAGAACGTGGACCCGGCCGACCGCACCCACCGGCGGGACCGCTGACCACCGGCCGGACCGCCGACCACCGGCAAGGCACGGGCCGGGTCCGGTCCGCCGGTTCGTACCGGCGGTGGTCCTACGGCGCGGCCCGGTGCACCGGGCCGTGGGCGGTGAGGCAGTGCTCCATCCGCGGGGCCGCCGTGTCGTAGTGGCCACCGTCCGTCCGGGGCGGGGAGGTGTGCTCGTCGACGTGGTCGACCTGGAGGGTGGTGTGGGTGATGCCGTACTCCCGGTCCAGCACCTCTTCGAGGCCCTGCCGCACCGCGTGGCAGTCGCCGCGCGGCGCGACCAGCACATGGGCGGAGAGCGAGACCTCCCCCGAGGTGATCTGCCAGACATGCAGGTCGTGCACCTCGACCACCTCGGTGCGGGACACCAGCCGGTTGCCCACCTCGTCCGGCTCGACCCCGGCGGGCGCCGCCTCCAGGAGCACCCGGCCGGAGGCCCGTACCAGTCCCACCCCGGCCTTGAGCATCAGGGCGACCACCACGAGGGCGGCGATCGCGTCGGCGCGGGCGAAACCGGTCGTCACCACGACGAGTCCGGAGACGGCGGTGGCGATGAAGGCGTAGAGATCGTTCAGCACATGCTGGAAGGCACCCTCCACGTTGAGGGAGGAGCGATTCGCCTGTGACATGCACCAGGCCGCCCCGATGTTCACCACGACCCCGACCAGTGCGGTGATCAGGGTGAGTCGGCCGGTCACCTCGGGCGGGTCGACAAGCCGTTCCACCGCCTCATATCCGAGCAGCAGACCGAGCAGCAGCAGAGAAAGACCATTGGCCTGCGCGGAAAGGATTTCCGACCGCTTGAGCCCATAGGTGTAACCGCCGCGCGCGGGCCGGGCGGAGAGGCGGATCGCGATGAGCGCGAGCACGATCGAGGCGGCGTCGGTGAGCATGTGGGCGGCGTCGGAGAGCAGTGCCACCGAGCGTGCGATCACCCCGACCACCACCTCCACCAGCATGAATGAGGTGATCAGCGCCAGAGCGAGGGACAGCCAGCGACGGTCGGCGTTCTCCGCCACCCCGTGTGCGTGCCCCTCGTGGCCCTCGCCGTGCCCATGCGTATGAGCGCCCACCCGCTCCTCCTCGGATCGCCTTCGGGACAGCGCAATTGAAACAGCACGGAAGGGAATTCACCAAAGGCTGCAATGGAGACGGTTATCAAAAGAGTTTAAGGCTCATCCATATTCTCCCTTTTGAATGCGGCAACGCTTTTCAATGTCGGTCCGGGCCCGGTGTCGGCCCGGGGCCCGGGACTCGCTGACATGTACGAAGCCACGCCGGTGCGGGTGAGCTCGGCCCGGGGAAGGTGACTCGACGGGACGTGACGCGTTGGCCGAACATGACGACGACGATGCGACGCCGTTCTCTGCCGCAGCCGAGCAGAGCGCTGGACCGTAGCACCGAAGGCGGAGGAACGGTTCATCAGACCGTTCACCAGTCGACATCCGTACCGATCTATGCGGCGCTGGTCGAGCGGTGGGCGTCCGCGGGCCGGGCGATCCCCGGGCGCTACGACCGCGAGTGGGCCGAGTTGGTCAACTGCCCGCCCTGGCCGGACCGGGTCCGTGCGGCCGCCCGGCCGTCGGGCAACTGAGCCACCCCGGGCGCACCGCCCCGGGCCGCATCCGCCGCACGGCGGGGGCCGGTCCCCGTGAACCGGCCCCCGCCGTGCCTGACGCGGTCCCGCCGGGCACCCCCGCGGTCCTCCGCGGACACGGCTCGGCCGCCCCGCGCACGGCTCAGTCGTCGCCGCCCTCGAGACCGCCCTCGGTCTCGAGGTAGAGCTCGCGCACCCGCTCCAGCACCTCCGGGTCGGGCTCCGCCCACAGGCCGCGGCTCTCGGCCTCGAGCAGCCGCTCGGCCATGCCGTGCAGCGCCCAGGGGTTGGCCTCCTCCAGGAAGGCGCGGTTCTCCGGGTCGAGCAGATAGCTCTGCGCCAGCTTGTCGTACATCCAGTCGGCGACCACCCCGGTGGTGGCGTCGTAGCCGAAGAGGTAGTCGACGGTCGCGGCCAGTTCGAACGCACCCTTGTAGCCGTGCCGGCGCATCGCTTCGATCCAGCGGGGGTTGACCACCCGGGCGCGGAAGACCCGGGACGTCTCCTCGTGGAGGGTGCGGGTACGGACCGTCTCGGGACGGGTGGAGTCGCCGATGTACGCGGCGGGCGCGCTGCCCTTGAGCGCGCGCACGGTGGCCACCATGCCGCCGTGGTACTGGAAGTAGTCGTCGGAGTCGGCGATGTCGTGCTCGCGGGTGTCGGTGTTCTTCGCCGCGACCGCGATCCGGCGGTAGGCGCTCTCCATCTCCTCGCGGGCCGGACGCCCTTCCAGCCCGCGCCCGTAGGCGTAGCCGCCCCACACCGTGTACACCTCGGCGAGGTCGGCGTCGGTGCGCCAGTCACGGCTGTCGATCAGCTGGAGCAGCCCGGCCCCGTAGGTGCCGGGGCGGGAGCCGAAGATACGGGTGGTGGCGCGGCGCTCGTCGCCGTGGGTCGCGAGGTCGGCCCGGGTGTGTGCCCGTACGTAGTTGTCCTCGTCGGCCTCGTCGAGGGAGGCGGCGAGCCGGACGGCGTCGTCCAGCAGCCCGACCACATGCGGGAAGGCGTCCCGGAAGAAGCCGCTGATGCGCAGGGTGACATCGATCCGCGGACGGCCCAGCTGCTCGATCGCGACGGGCTCGAGCCCGGTCACCCGCCGCGAGGCGTCGTCCCACACCGGGCGGATGCCCAGCAGCGCCAGCGCCTCGGCCACGTCGTCGCCGGAGGTGCGCATCGCGCTCGTGCCCCACAGCGACAGCCCGACGGAGGTCGGCCACTGGCCGTCGTTGTCGGCGCGGTAGCGCTCCAGGAGCGAGTCGGCGAGCGCCTGGCCGGTCTCCCAGGCCAGTCGGCTGGGCACGGCCTTGGGGTCGACGGAGTAGAAGTTGCGGCCGGTCGGCAGCACATTGACCAGGCCGCGCAGCGGGGAGCCGGACGGGCCCGCCGGGACGAAGCCGCCGCCGAGCGCGTGCACGGCGTGGTCGATCTCGTCGGTGGTGGCGGCCAGCCTGGGCACCACCTCGCGGGCGGCGAAGTCGAGGATCGGGGTGACCGCGGCGCGCTGCTCGTCGGGCAGTCCGAGGACAGCCTTCTCGACCGCGTCCGGGGCCCAGTCCGCGTCCTCCATCGCCTGGACCAGCGCCCGGGCGCGCTCCTCGGCCTCGTCCGCACCGGTGCGGGTGGCGGCTGCCTCGTCCAGGCCGAGCGCCTCGCGCAGCCCGGGGAGCGCCGTGGTGCCGCCCCAGATCTGGCGGGCGCGCAGGATGGCCAGCACCAGGTTGACGCGCTCGGGGCCGGTCGGGGCGGAGCCGAGGACATGCAGGCCGTCGCGGATCTGGGCGTCCTTGACCTCGCACAGCCAGCCGTCGACATGGAGCAGGAAGTCGTCGAAGCCGTCGTCGTCGGGGCGGTCCTCGAGCCCGAGGTCGTGGTCCAGCTTGGCGGCCTGGATCAGGGTCCAGATCTGGGCGCGGATGGCGGGCAGCTTGGCCGGGTCCATCGAGGAGATGGCGGCGTACTCGTCGAGCAGCTGCTCCAGGCGCGCGATGTCGCCGTAGGAGTCGGCGCGGGCCATCGGCGGCACCAGATGGTCGACCAGGGTCGCGTGGACCCGGCGCTTGGCCTGGGTGCCCTCGCCCGGGTCGTTCACCAGGAACGGGTAGATCAGCGGCAGATCGCCGAGTGCGGCGTCGGGGCCGCAGGCGGCGGACAGGCCCGCGTTCTTCCCCGGCAGCCACTCCAGGTTGCCGTGCTTGCCCAGGTGCACCATGGCGTCGGCGCCGAAGCCGCCGTCGGCCCGCGGGGTGGCCATCCACCGATAGGCGGCCAGGTAGTGGTGGGAGGGCGGCAGATCGGGGTCGTGGTAGATGGCGATGGGGTTCTCGCCGAAGCCGCGCGGCGGCTGGATGACGATCAGGAGGTTGCCGTGACGCAGCGCGGCCAGGACGATGTCGCCGTCCGGGTTGCGGCTGGTGTCGACGAACATCTCGCCGGGCGGCGGGCCCCAGTGCTCCTCGACCGCGTCGCGCAGCTCCTTGGGCAGGGTGGCGTACCAGCGGCGGTAGTCGGCGGCGGGGACGCGGACCGGATTGGCGGCGAGCTGCTCCTCGGTCAGCCACTCCTGGTCGTGGCCGCCCGCGTCGATGAGGGCGCGGATCAGTTCGTCGCCGTCACCGGAGATCAGGCCCGGGACGGCGTCCGGCCCTTCCTCGGGGCCGAGGTCGTACCCCTCGGCCCGCAGCCGCCGCAGCAGGGCGACGGCGCTGGCGGGGGTGTCGAGGCCGACGGCGTTGCCGATCCGGGAGTGCTTGGTCGGGTAGGCGGAGAGCACCAGCGCAAGGCGCTTGTCGGCCGCGGGTATGTGGCGCAGCCGGGCGTGTCGTACCGCGATTCCGGCGACACGCGCGGCGCGCTCGGGGTCGGCGGCGTAGACCGGCAGGCCGTCCTCGTCGACCTCCTTGAAGGAGAACGGGACGGTGATCAGGCGGCCGTCGAACTCGGGGACGGCGACCTGGGTCGCGGCGTCCAGCGGTGAGAGCCCCTCGTCGTTCTCCTCCCAGGCGGTGCGCGAACCGGTCAGGCACAGCGCCTGGAGCACGGGGACGTCGAGCCCGGCGAGCGCGCCCGCGTCCCACGCCTCGTCGTCGCCGCCGGCGGAGGCGTCGGCGGGCCGGGTGCCGCCGGCCGCGAGCACGGTGGTGACGACCGCGTCGGCCGCGCCGAGGGCCTCGATCAGCTCGGTCTCGGGGGCGCGCAGCGAGGCGACGAACAGCGGGAGCGGGCGGCCCCCGGCATCCTCCACGGCCTGGCACAGGGCTTCGACGAAGGCCGTGTTGCCGCTCATGTGGTGCGCGCGGTAGTAGAGCACCGCGATGGTGGGGCCGGTGGCCGTGCGCGCGGTGCGCTCCAGCGGGCCCCAGGTGGGCGCGGGTGCGGGCGGTTCGAAGCCATGGCCGGTGAGCAGCACGGTGTCGGAGAGGAATCGGGCCAGCTGGGCCAGGTTGCCGGGGCCGCCGTGGGCGAGGTAGGCGTGGGCCTCGGCGGCGATGCCGACCGGGACCGTGGACGCCTCCATGAGCTGGGCGTCGGGGGCCTGTTCACCGGTGAGGACAACGACGGGGCGGTCGCCCGCGAGCAGGGTGTCGAGCCCCTCCTGCCAGGCGCGGACGCCGCCGAGCAGCCGTACGACGACGAGCTCGACGCCCTCGAGAAGGCCGGGAAGGTCGTCGAGGGCGAGCCGGGCCGGGTTGGCCAGGCGGTACGGCACCGGGCCCGTGGCGGCACGGGCACTGAGCAGGTCGGTGTCGGACGTCGACAGCAGCAGAATCATGGCTCAGCGCCTTCCTCGGGGTCCGCGCCCCGGGCGGGTTGAAGACGGCGGGAGTTCCTGGCTCGCGCGGCTGCTGCCGTGCTCACAGTGGCGGGACCGCGCCGGAATCGCACCGGCTTCCTCCCCTGACGCCGTCAGTTGCGTCCGGCGGGCCGGGACGACCCGCCGCAGAGCATAGTAAGCGTTGCTGACCTGCCACGGGACGGAGAGGGCCGGGGAATCGTCGGTATGCTCGCGGCCATGCCCCTCCCCCCGACAACCGTCCCACCTGGGGATCAAACGCCCGCCGCCGGTGTCCGGGCCCGCTCCGCCGGGGACCGCGCGGTCTCCGCGGACCGCGGTGGGCGCGATGACGCATGCCCCGGCGCACTGCGGCTTCACCCGGCGCACGATGGCGCACTGGCCCGTGTCCGGCTGCCCGGCGGCCTGTTGACGGGACGTCAGGCCGACGTGCTGGCGGGGGTGGCGGAGGAGCTGGGCGACGGCCGGATGGACCTCACCTCACGGGGGAATCTCCAGCTGCGGGGCCTGGCCGCGGAGTGCGGCGCGCCGCTGGCGGAGCGGCTGCGGACGGCCGGACTGCTGCCGTCGGACGCACATGACCGGGTGCGCAACATCGTGGCGTCACCGCTGAGCGGCCTGGACGGCACCGGGTACGCCGATGTGCCCGGGTGGGCACGGGAGTTGGACGCGCTGCTGTGTGCGGCAGGGCCCGGCGAGTCGACGGAACCGACGGGATTGTCGGGATTGTCGGGGCGGTTTCTGTTCGCGCTGGACGACGGCCGGGGCGATGTGGCCGCACTGGGCGCGGATGTGACATTGATCGCAACACCGGACGGCGGGGCCGTGCTGCGGATGGGACCCGCAGGCCCCGCGGGTGGGACCGGCCCCGTGGTGCGGGTCGCGGTGGCCGGGGACGCGCCGCGCGCCGCCGCGCTGGCGGCCCTGGAATTCCTGACGCGAGCGGAGGAAAGCGGCATCCGGGCCTGGCGGGTGCCGGAGCTCCCACGGCAACACGCCGTGACGGCCGAGGGATTGGCGGCGCGACTCGCCGACGCGGGCATCGCACTCGGACCGGCCACGGGCATCGCACTCGGACCGGCCACGGGCGTCGTCGCCGGACCGGACACGGTAACCGGCGTCGGACCGGACACGGGACACGGCCCACCCGCGCCGGGCCCGGTCGGGCCCCCCGCACCGGGGCCGGTGGCCGGGCCGGACGGACGCCACGCGGTGTCCGTGGCCGTACCGCTCGGCCGGATGAGCGCCGCGCAGTGGCGGCTGCTCGCCGCGCTCGCCTCCCGGGGCGGGTCGGATGAGCTGCGTGTGACACCCTGGCGCGGCGTGGTGCTCCCGGGGTTCACCCCGGAGGGCGGCCGGGCCGCGGCGGCCGAACTCGCCGAAGCCGGGCTGGTGACCGACCCGGACTCACCGTGGCTGGGGGTCGGCGCATGCACCGGGCTGCCCGGCTGCGCGAAGTCGCTGGCCGACGTGCGCGCCGACGCCGGGCGGACGGTGGCGCGTCCGGTGAGCGGCGGGCCCCGTACCGTTCCGCTGCCGGTGTACTTCTCGGGCTGTGAGCGGCGCTGCGGCCATCCCGGCGGCCGCTGGGTGGACGCGCTGGCGACCGGCGCAGGCTACCGGATCACCGTACGGGGCGAACCGGAAACGGCGGGGGCGCCCGAGGGCCCGGAAGGCGTGGACGTGACAGCAGAGCAGGTGGCCGACGCCGTGGCGGCGGCCCGCGGAACGAGATGATCGAGGGCACAGTGTTCGACTACGAGAAGGACGGGGCGGCCATCTACCGCGCCTCCTTTGCCACCATCCGCGCCGAGGCGGATCTCGGTGGTCTCCCCGCCGATGTCAGCCAGGTCGCGGTGCGGATGATCCACGCCTGCGGCATGGTCGACCTGGTCCAGGACCTCGTGTACTCGCCCGAGGTGGTCTCCCGTGCCCGCGCCGCGCTGCGCGCCGGTGCGCCGGTCCTGTGCGACGCGCAGATGGTCGCCAGCGGGGTCACCCGCAAGCGGCTGCCCGCCGACAACGAGGTGGTGTGCACCCTGTCGGACCCGTCCGTACCGGAGTTGGCGCGGCGGATGGGCACCACGCGCAGCGCCGCCGCGCTGGAGCTGTGGCGGGACCGGCTGGAGGGTGCGGTCGTGGCGGTCGGCAACGCTCCCACCGCGCTCTTCCGGCTGCTGGAGATGATCGAAGAGGGTGGGGCCGGCGCGCCCCGCCCGGCCGCCGTCATCGGTGTGCCGGTCGGTTTCATCGGCGCGGCCGAGTCCAAGGAGGCGCTGGCGGAACATCCGGCGGCGCTTGACCACCTGGTGGTGCGCGGCCGACGCGGCGGCAGCGCCATGGCCGCGGCCGCGATCAACGCGATAGCGAGCGAGGCAGAGTGAGCGAGCAGCAGAAGGGCCGGCTCTACGGTGTGGGGCTCGGCCCCGGCGACCCGTCCCTGATGACGGTACGGGCCGTGGAGGTCATCGCCGAGGCCGATGTCGTGGCGTACCACAGCGCCCGGCACGGCCGGAGCATCGCGCGTTCCATCGCCGAACGGCATCTGCGGCCCGACCACATCGAGGAGCGGCTGGTCTACCCGGTCACCACCGGGACCACCGATCACCCGGGCGGCTACCGGGGCGCGATGGAGGAGTTCTACGCCGACGCGGCGGCCCGGCTCGCGGCCCATCTGGACGCGGGGCGCACGGTCGCGGTGCTCGCGGAGGGCGATCCGCTCTTCTACGGCTCCTATATGCACATGCACAAGCGCCTGGCCGACCGCTACCCCACCGAGGTGATCCCCGGGGTCACCTCGGTGAGCGCGGCGGCGGCGCGGATCGGGGCCCCGCTGGTGGAGGGCGAGGAGGTGCTGACGGTCCTCCCCGGCACCCTGCCGGAGGAGGAGTTGACGGCGCGGCTCGCCACGGCGGACGCCGCGGCCGTGATGAAGCTCGGCCGCACCTTCCCGACGGTACGGCGGGCCCTGGAGCGCTCGGGGCGGCTGGCGGACGCGCGGTACGTCGAGCGGGCCACGATGGGCGCGGAGCGCACCGCGCCGCTGGCCGAGGTCGACCCCGCGACGGTGCCGTACTTCTCGGTGGCGGTGCTGCCGAGCCGCGTCGGCGCCGCGACGTCCGTGGCGGAGGAGGCAGGCGGGGCCGGCGAGGCGGGCGCGGCCGGGCCGGGTGAGGTCGTGGTGGTCGGCCTCGGTCCGGCGGGTCCGCTGTGGCTCACCCCCGAGGCCCGCGGTGAACTGGCCGCCGCCGAGGACCTGGTCGGCTACACCACCTATCTGGACCGGGTGCCGGTACGACCCGGTCAGCGGCGGCACGCCTCCGACAACAAGGTGGAGGCCGAGCGCGCCGAATTCGCCCTGGAGCTGGCCCGGCGCGGACGGCGGGTCGCTGTGGTGTCGTCGGGTGACCCCGGTGTGTTCGCCATGGCCACCGCCGTGCTGGAGGCCGCGTCCGAGGACCCCTACCGCGAGGTGCCGGTGCGGGTGCTCCCCGGGATGACGGCCGCCCACGCGGCCGCCGCCCGCGCGGGCGCGCCGCTCGGCCACGACTACGCGGTGGTCTCACTGTCCGACCGGCTCAAGCCGTGGGAGGTCATCGCCGAACGGCTGCGCGCGGCGGCCGCGGCCGACCTGGTGCTCGCCCTGTACAACCCCGGTTCGCGCAGCCGGGTGTGGCAGGTCGGCAAGGCGCGCGAACTCCTCCTGGAGCATCGCGCGCCCGACACGCCGGTGGTGCTGGGCCGCGACGTGGGCGGTCCGGAGGAGCGGGTCCGTATCGTGCGCCTGGCCGACCTGGACCCGGCCCAGGTGGACATGCGCACCATCCTGCTGATCGGCTCGTCCCGGACCCGCACGGTGCGCCGCGGCGACGGCACCGAGATCGTCTGGACCCCGAGGCGCTACCCGGAGGACTGACCGGTGGCGGGCCGGGTCCCCGGCCCGGCCCGCGCGGGTCGGGCGAGGGTCGTGCGCAGCCAGGCGATGGCCTCGTCCGGTGCCCCGGCCACCGCGACGCCGTCCGGGGCGGGCGGACGACGGACCACGACCACGGGGAGCCCGGCCTCGCGTGCCGCGGTGAGCTTGGCGGCGGTGGCGTGGCCCCCGCTGTCCTTGGTCACCACCACATCGATACGGTGGCGGCGCAGCAGCTCCGCCTCGCCCTCGAGTGTGAAGGGCCCCCGGTCAAGGATCACCTCGGCGCGTGGCGGGACGGGCGGTTCCGGGGCGTCGACCGAACGGATCAGGAACCACTGCCCGGACAGCTCGGCGAAGGCGGCCAGCCCCATCCGTCCGGTGGTGAGGAAGACCCGCTCCCCGAGCCCGGGCAGCAGCCGTGCGGCCTCGGCCAGGGACGCCGCCGGGTGCCAGCGGTCCCCCGGGCCCGCCACCCAGCCGGGACGGCGCAGCGCGAGCAGGGGAACATGGACGGACGCGGCGGCCCGGGCCGCGTTGAGACTGATGGTGTCGGCGAAAGGATGGGTGGCGTCGATGAGCGCGTCCACCTGGTGTTCACGGAGCCAGCGGGCCATGCCCCCGGCACCCCCGAACCCGCCGATCCGCACCCGCCCCGCGGGCAGCCGCGGCTCGGCGACCCGTCCCGCGAGGGAGCTGGTGACACACAGCGCGGGATCGCCGTCCAGCTCTTCGGCGAGGCGGCGGGCCTCGGTGGTGCCGCCGAGGATGAGTACGTGGCGCGCCGGAGCGCTGTTCATCGGGTGCCTTCCGTCCTGCGCGGGGCCGTACGTGCGGCGGTGTGTGCGGTCGTGCGTGCGGTCGTGCGTGCGCCCGTCATCGTATGCGCGGCGGGTGGGCCGTGGCTGAGGCCCAGCAGGCCGGTGGCCGCAGCGCGCAGCTGGAGCGGACCGGGCTGCGCCACGGCTGGACCACCGGGGCGTGCGCGACGGCCGCCACCACCGCCGCGTACACCGCGCTGCTCACCGGTGAGTTCCCGGACCCGGTGACGATCGAGCTGCCGAAGGGGCAGCGGCCCGCGTTCGCGCTGGCGGCCGAGGAACTGGCCGGGGGGCGGGCGACGGCCGCGGTGGTGAAGGACGCCGGGGACGACCCCGATGTGACCCACGGCGCGCTGGTCCGATCCACGGTACGGGCGCTGCCGCCCGGCGCCGGGGTGGTCTTCCGGGCCGGGCCGGGGGTGGGCACCGTCACCCGCCCCGGACTGCCGCTCGAGGTCGGCGAACCGGCCATCAACCCGGTGCCGCGCCAGATGATGCGCGACCACATCGCGTCGGTCGCGGCCCGGTGCGGCGGGACCGGTGATGTCGAGGTGGAGATCTCGGTGGACCACGGCGAGGAGATCGCCCGCAGTACGTGGAATCCGCGTCTCGGCATCCTCGGCGGTCTGTCCATCCTGGGGACGACGGGCATCGTGGTGCCGTACTCCTGCTCCGCGTGGATCGACAGCATCCGGCGCGGAGTGGATGTCGCCCGGGCGGCGGGGCGGCGGCATGTGGCGGGCTGCACCGGCTCGACCTCGGAGAAGGTGGCGGTGGCGGTGCACGGGCTGCCGGAGGACGCGCTGCTGGACATGGGCGACTTCGCCGGGGCGGTGCTCAAGTATCTGCGCCGCCACCCGGTGGACCGGCTGACGGTCGCCGGCGGCTTCGCCAAGCTCTCCAAACTGGCGGCCGGCCACCTGGATCTGCACTCCGCGCGCTCCCAGGTGGACAAGGGCTTCCTGGCGGAGCTGGCCCGCCGGGGTGGTGCGGACGAGGAGCTGTCGGCGGCGGTGGCCACGGCCAACACCGGTCTGGAAGCGCTCCAGTTGTGCGCGGCCCGTGGAGTGCGGCTCGGCGATCTGGTGGCCGTGGCGGCCCGGGACACCGCGCTCGGTGTGCTGCGCGGCGCGCCGGTCGCGGTGGACGTCATCTGCATCGACCGCGCGGGCAGGGTCGTGGGCCGCGCCGCCGAACGCGGCCCACGCGACGGCTGAGCCGAACCCCGGCCCGCCGAAGGGTGCAGGTGAGCTGTGCGCCGTGCGGCAGCGGTGGGCTCAGGACGTGGCGGGCCGTCCCTCCGCGGCGGGCCGGAAGGTGCACACCTGCACCCCCGTGGTGCTGGTGACCGTGGAGACCAGTTCGAGCGGGCGCCGCGCACCGTCGCCGGGGAAGATCGTTTTACCGCCGCCGAGGATCACCGGCATGAGGATGAGCCGGAGCTCGTCGACCATGTCCTCGTGCAGCAGGGTGCGGGCGAGCGTGGAGCTGCCCATCACCAGCAGATCGCCACCCTCGCTCGCGCGCAGCTCGCGGATGCGCGCCACGCCGTGGTCACCGGGGACAAGGCTGGTGTTCTGCCACGTCAGCTCCTTGTCGCCGAGCGTGGTGGACACCACGTACTTCGGAATGGCGTTCATCCGGTCGGCGAACGGGTCGTCCTTCCGCTCGGGCCATGCGGCGGCCATCACCTGCCAGGTGCGGCGGCCGAACAGCAGCGCCTCGGCCTTGGCCAGCGCGTCGTCGAAGGCACCGCCGACCACCTCCGGGTCGAAGTACGGGTGCGTCCAGCCGCCGTGGGCGAAGCCGCCGTCGGTGTCCTCGTCCGGGCCCCCGGGCGCCTGTACGACGCCGTCCAGACTCATGAATTCAGTGATCACGATACGCACGGGACTGGCTCCTCTTCCTCGCTCGCCTCGCCTTGAGGCTACGGAAGGGGAGACCGCCGGGCCGCCCGGAACTCATCGGCCCGCGGCGAAGTGCGTCAACGGGCGTCAGCCGCGGTCGGCGTCGCACGACTCGTGCGGGCGCTCGCGCTCCGGGGAGTAGAGGTGGCTGTCGCGGAACTGCTCGGCGCCCAGGGTGCGGCCCACCATGATGACGGCCGTACGGACCACACCCGCCGCCTTCACCCGGTCGGCGATCTCGCCCAGTGTGCCGCGCAGCACCAGCTCGTCCGGGCGGCTGGCCATGGCGACCACCGCGGCCGGGCAGTCGGTGCCGTAGTGCGGAAGGAGTTCGGCCACCACACGGTCCACGTAGCGCGCGGCGAGGTGCAGCACCAGCAGGGCGCGGCTGCGGCCGAGGGTCGCGAGGTCCTCCCCCTCGGGCATGGGGGTGGCCTGCTGGGCGATACGGGTGAGGATGACGGTCTGGCCGACCGTCGGCACGGTCAGCTCCCGCTTCAGCGCGGCCGCGGCGGCCGCGAACGCGGGTACACCGGGCACCACCTCGTAGGGCACACCGGCCGCGTCGAGACGGCGCATCTGCTCGGCGACGGCGCTGAAGACCGACGGATCACCGGAGTGCAGCCGGGCCACGTCCTCACCCGCCTCATGGGCCGTCACCAGCTCGGCGGTGATCCGGTCCAGGTCGAGCCGGGAGGTGTCGACGAGGCGCGCGTCCGGCGGGCATTCGGCGAGCAGTTCGCGCGGTACGAGGCTGCCCGCGTACAGACACACCCGGCAGCGGGCCAGGATACGGGCGCCGCGCAGCGTGATCAGGTCGGCGGCGCCGGGGCCCGCGCCGATGAAGTGCACCGTCATCGTGTCTCTCCTGGAGCGGATGCGGCCGGCCGGCCGACCGGTTTGACCGCGGACCACTGGGTGACCGGCATGGCCTGCCGCCATCCGGTGAAACCGCCGACCGGGACGGCGTGGGCGACGGCGATCCGGACCAGTTCCCCGCCGTGGCGGCGGTACCAGTCGGCGAGCAGGGCCTCGGATTCGAGCGTCACGGTGTTGGCGACCAGCCGTCCGCCCGGTGGCAGCGCCGACCAGCACGCCGCCAGCAGTCCGGGCGCGGTGGCACCGCCGCCGATGAACACCGCGTCGGGGGTGGGCAGCCCGGCCAGGGCGTCGGGAGCGGTGCCGGTGACCACACCGAGGCCCGGCACACCGAGCGCGGCGGCGTTGCGGCCGATGCGCTCGGCCCGTACCGGGTCGCGTTCGACGGAGAACGCCCGGCAGGTGCGGTGGGCGCGCAGCCACTCCACGGCGATGGAGCCGGAGCCGCCGCCGATGTCCCAGAGCAGTTCACCGGGGGCGGGGGCGAGCGCGGCGAGGGTGGCCGCCCGCACATGACGCTTGGTCAGCTGGCCGTCGTGTTCGTACGCCGTGTCCGGCAGCCCCGGGACCACCGAGAGCCGCGGTGTCCCGGCCGCGGGGACGCAGTCGACGGCGATGACGTTGAGGGGGTCACCGGGCGGATGGGCCCAGGTGTCGGCCGTTCCCTCCACGGTGCGTTCGCGCTCGCCGCCGAGTTGCTCCAGCACCCGCATCCGGCTCGGGCCGAAGCCGCGGTCCCGGAGCAGCCCGGCGACCTCGGCCGGGGTGTCCGCGCCCGCGCTGAGCACCAGCAGCGGCCGCCCCGGGTACAGGGACCGGGCCAGGGCGGCCGACGGGCGGCCCACGAGGCTGATCACCTCGGTCTCCTCCAGCGGCCGGCCGAGCCGGGCACACGCGTACGAGACGGACGACGGATGGGGCAGCACCCGCAGCCGGTCGGCGCCCAGTTCCTCGGCCAGGGTGCGGCCGATCCCGAAGAACATCGGGTCGCCGCTGGCGAGTACACAGATCCGGCGCTCGGCGTGCGCGGCGAACAGCCCGGGGACGGCGGGGCGCAGCGGTGACGGCCAGGGCAGCCGCTCGGCGCGGCACTCCGGTGGCAGCAGCGCCAGCTGACGGGGGCCGCCGATGACCACTTCGGCCGCCCGCAGCGCGTCCTGTCCCGCGGTGGTGAGGCCGTCCCAGCCGTCGGCACCGATGCCGACGACGGTCACGGGGAGTCGGGCGGGGCTCACGGCGCTACCTCACGTCGTTCGGGGAGTCCGGAGGGGACGGACGGCGAGATGTGCGGCGGGACGGCGCACAGCGGAACTCTACTGACCTGCTACGACGCATCCTGCCCCCGGGTCCGGTCAGCCGTCTGCCACCCGTTGCCCCGGCATCTGCTCCGGCCGCTGCCGCTCCGGCTCCGGTTCGCCGGCCGGCTCGTCGTCCGGCTCGTCGTCCGGCTCCAGCGCGGCGAGCGCCATCAGTTGCTCGGCCGTCATCCCCGCGGGGACCGGTTTCGGCGGGGGTGTGCGCAGCGGCGGCTGCCAGCCCGCGTCGGGGGCCCAGCGCCGGATGAGCCGGGCGGGCGCTCCGGCGACCACCGCGTGGTCGGGCACCTCGCCGCGGACGATCG